>JAKEHV010000472.1 GCA_022614915.1 Gemmataceae bacterium
CACGCCAATTTCGCCTATCTCATGGCCCGGCCTCTCTTGGGCGAGACGCCGCTCGTCGCCGAGACGCGCGCGTTCCTCGAACGGCGCAAAGAGCCGAACCCACTGCGCTTCTCGTTTGATGCCGAAGCCGTGGCTATCGCCTTCGCCCTGGCTTGGGACGACGCGCGCACCGGCCAGGTCCTCAAACCGAAGACCCGCGCGGCGCTGTTTCGCATGTGGGACGGGCAACGAGGAGACGGCACCTGGCCACGCTTAGGCTGCGGCGAATGCATCCCTTCCGAGAACGACCGGCACTACACGGCGGTGTTGGCGGTAGTGGCGGCGGGACTTGCCCCCGAAGAGTATGGGCGGACCCAAGAACCCAAGGATAGGCTGACGCTTTTGCGCCGCTATTTCGTGAAGAGCCCCGCCCGAAATCTGCACGACCAAGCACTGCTCTTGTGGGCTTCCTTGCACGCGGACGGCCTCCTGACGACTGCGGAACGCGAGGCCACGATTCGTTCCCTGCTCACGCGGCAACATCCGGACGGCGGCTGGAGCTTCGCCGACTTGATGGTCAAGCCCAATCCCAATGCGGCCGTTCCGCCCAGCGACGGCTATGGCACCGCGCTGGCCCTGTTCGTTCTGAGGCAAGCCGGCGTGCCGGCCAGCCGGCCCGCCATGGCGAGCGGCCTTAGCTGGCTGCGAAACAATCAGCGTGCTTCGGGGCGCTGGTTTACGCCCACCGACACCGCCGGGCACCCCACCGAAGGCCAAGTCGGCGCCCGTGACCTTTATGTGCAAAACCTCGGCACCGCGTTCGCCATTTTGGCGCTTAACGGGCCGGGGCCAAAGGAAAACAGAAGCGCCGCCGTCGATCCCCAGCGCGTGTTGTCCGATGCAGCCTTGACGGCGCTCGTGCACGAGGCCAATCAGTTCATTCAGCAGTCGTTGCAAGATCCATCGCCGAAAGCGGCCATCGACATTCGGGCCAATGCCCTCTTATTGGCGCTGGCCGCCCAAAACCGTATGGCCCACAAGGACGTCGAAGTACGCTTGCCGGCGACGCTTCGAGATGTCGCCTTGAATCTAGCCCTCGAAGTTAAGCAGAGACCGCAAGATCCTGCGCAGTTGTCCAAACTCGCAGGCGCGCTTAGCCGCTTCCCGAACCTTAAGTCCGATCCCGATGCCAAGCTGATTCGCTTTCGACTGCAAGATCAATTCGATCATGATGACGTAGTCACCTTGTTCGGCGGATGTGGCATCCACAAAGGGCAGCACCGGATCGACGCAACGATCGCGAAATACGCTCAACCAAAAGCGCCTTTTACTTCTGTCGAAAGGGACCAGCTCGAGCTCGTGGCCTATAAGGTCGCCCTCCTGGGGGAGTTTAACCGGGAGCTGGACAACCTGGTTGCCTCGCGCGGCCCGGCCAAGCGCAAGCAGTGGGTCGCTTTCGCCGAAGATCTAAGCGATCGGGGTTGGGAATTGGCCGGCGAGATTCGTGGCGGGAGGTTTGCGGTCGCGACAACGGCGCTGCAAAGAGTGCAGAACGCGTGCACAGCGTGCCACGCACAATTCCGGGATTAACGGCGTTATGGCTTCGCGCCGGGGAACCAATTGATGTCCTTGACGAACACAACGTTTTTTACTCGATGCACGGCGTAGTGAACAACGAGTGGATTACTTGAATGCTCATGGCATTGCCTTCGAGCGCTTGCTGCGTTTCACTTCGGCTACTACATCGAGAATCGTTTTACCGCTGTCCTCATCTTCCTTATCCCACTCGCGTAGCTGAGCCGGAGTTATCCGTTGCTTCGCCCACGCGTGCACCGCTCTACGAAAGGCATCGCGCTCGGTCTCGACAGCCTTGAGTTGTTTCTTTAAGAAAGCATTCTCTTTCTTAAGATCGCGCAGTGCATTATCGTTGCGATTGACTTTCTTGCTCGCAGCCATGACGTACTCCTATGTTGCGTAGGACTAACGTTGATTCTAACAAAGACAAAAGCGCCAAGAAACGATAATTGACGAGGATTGCGACATGCCAAAAAAACGTTTGCCCCAATGCCGGCCGTCGAGTATCATCAACCACCACAGGATCAGTGCCTGATGCGCGCTATGATCCTTCTCGTCTGTTGGTCGTGGCGTGGATCAAGATTCGCCGGTTGGTGTCGAACAACTCAGTACCCATCTTTTCCGATTCGGGAGGGAAGCCATGAAATGCCCTTGCTTGAAAATCGCATTGGGAGTGGGTGTGTTAGCGTTGGCCGCACTGGCCACTCAGGCGCTTGTGAATCATTGGCAGCATCAACCGGAGTCGGCGCCGGGGCCGCAAGTTGTCGCGAGTCCAGAAAACCCAGTCGGCCAGCCGCAGCCGCCGGCTCCCCTCGAAAACCGACAATCGCCGCGCGGCCCGGTGGCCGATTACTACACGCTCTCCGCGCCGCATTCGCACGGCAACCTGACCGTCTTTCTTGTGCATGGGCCGAGTACGCTGACCGATGCGAAATTCATCACGCTGTCCGAGGCCATTAACAAAGGCCTGGCCATCGTACATGAAACGCGCACCAATACGCTGCAAGTGGAGAATCGCTCCAACCAAGAGTTGTTCCTTCAATCGGGCGACATTATCAAGGGCGGCACGCAGGATCGGACGATCCCCCATGACATTTTGATCAGCTCGAATTCGGGGCGCACGCCCGTGAACATTTTCTGCGTCGAGGAAGGCCGCTCCGGGCCGCGCGGCGCCGAGCCGGCCAGCCATTTCTCGGGCGCCAAGGATGCATTGCCGAGCAAAGACCTGCGCATGGCCGCGCTCCATGGCCACAATCAAATGGAAGTGTGGAACGCCATCCGCCGCACCCAGAGCAACCTGACCCAAAACTTGGGCGCTCCGGTCAACGGGCCGGCTTCGCCCACCAGCTTGCAGCTGACATTGGAAAGCCCAAGCGTGCAGAAGAGCGTCCAGGCGCCCGTAGATGCGCTGGCCGGCGTGCTCGACGACACAAATGACGTCATTGGCTGCGCGGTGGCGATCAACGGCAAAGTGCATTGCATCGACATCTACGCATCGAGTGAGTTATTCCGTGCCGCTTGGCCGCGGCTCTTACGCGGGGCCGCCATCGCGTCGCTGACGGAACGAGCGCAGCAAGATGCGCCGGCCGCGACGGGGGAGAGCATCGAGAGACTGCTCACCAACCTCGACTCCGGCACGTTCACACAGCGGCAAGTTTCCAACCGGATACTTCTGGTGCAGCAAGAAACGGCAGAACACGTTTGTTTCGATACCTGCGACAAGAATCGCGGCAATCTGGTGCTGCACCGTTGCATCTTGGTGAAGTAGCGCATGGCGATCGACTGGTAGCCGAATTCGCAAGAATTCGGATCGAACGCTGTGCCCGAATTCTTGCGAATTCAGAGCCGCGCCCGTTAGGAAGCGGATAGGGCCTCCGACTGCTCCCCGCTTCCTCACGGGCGCGGCTCTGAATTCGGCTAATTAGACAGGGCGGACCCTGCACGGGCCCGCCCTTCTTTTTTGCAATCACCGCCCAGCTTTCCAATTCGAGAACAATTGAGCAGTCACTTTCTACCTGGGGATTGAATTTGCTTGACATCTCTCCAAAGATGGATATGTGCACAAGAAATCCTGCCGAATTGTCGCCGCGCGGCGACAATCGATTCCATGGTCGATGCCATGGAGCAATCGGTGAACTCCATAAGTCAAGGCTGAGCCGAGTTTACCGCTTCTCCGCCCCGGATCGTAGCCAAGGCACGGTAGTGCTTGAGGTCGATGGCGTCCCGGATGTAGCGGACGGAACCATCAGCGAAAGCGAAGTTAAGGCCCCCTGGATGACTGCTTCGAAAGCTGTGAGTATCATACCAGATGAATGGATCAAACTCCGTGCCATCGAGGCGGCGGGCATTCGGAGGGATGGCGCAGGTGCCGTATGCATGGCTCGCATAAGGCCAAGAGCACCAGCGGTTCTTTGATGGCACGTCCTCCCCGATCAAAAAAGTATTACTCAGTCCGTCGGTAATATCGGTCATCCGTCTGTGGATGAAAATGTCGGTGCGGTACATCGCACCATCGCCCTGATTCAAACCATCGAAAGAGCCATTAGTTCCCTGGTTCTTCCACGGAGTTGGGAACCACAGGTTCTGCGAGCCGTCGAAGCCCCAATTGGCTCCACTCACCCCTTTGTAGTTCGTGTGACCGACAGGGAAGAATGCCAGGTTTCCAGCATCCAGGCGTGGCGGGGCGTTGTAAGCGGTGTCGCTGGGGCAAAGGAAAAGCGAGACGCGTACTGCAGCGATGCCACTTTGTGCCAGCGTTTTGTTCGGGATTCCGCCGCGATCATACAGATTGTTCTGCTCAATGAACGGCAGGATGATGGCAAGCCAACTCCAGCCTCTGGAATTCTCTCCCCATCCAAAAAAAGGCTGGCCAGGAATTGGGGTGTGGTTAGGACCGATCTGTCCCGGTGGTAGCCGACGCCTCGACTCCTCGAAGTGGTGGGCGGCGAGGGCAAGTTGCTTCATGTTCGAGGTACACTCTGTCCGGCTGGCCGCTTCGCGTACCTTCTGAACAGCGGGCAGCAAAAGACCGATGAGAACACCAATAATCGCCAGAACGACGAGTAGTTCGATCAATGTAAACGCCGATAAGTGCCGATTTTTCATGGCCCCCTCCCACAAGATCTGGGGTTACTTTGTTATGCTTGTTTGCGATTGCGCTCGAACAGGTCATCGTGGCACGGTGTTCCTCTTTTTCGTGTCTAACACTGTGACCACGCTCTATGTACATACCGGGCCAGAATCAGGTTGGCGACGAGGCACGCCATAATGCCAAGTAACAAGTACAAATGCCCCCGCTTCTCCGGCAGAATCCGTTGCGCCTTCTCCAAGGAAGCTGTGATCGGGTCATCTTTAGGGCTGAGCTTCAAATACTGCATCGCGCGAAACTTGTCATGGACTGTAACACCATCGCGGACTTCCAATAGAAAGTAACTGTCTGGAAGGGGATTTGTGGAGATGTTCTTAACTTCGAGGACAAAACGGTTCGTGACTACGTTGTGAGTATCCTTAGGCTCGTCGCGCCCCCCAAACAACTCGCGCGTGATGGTTCGAGGCAACCATGCGCCTTCGGTAAGCTGTTCAGCGCGCGCCACAATTCGTTCGCGCAGCTGATTGCTGTTTGGAAAGTAGAGTTCGCGTCGTCGCAACATGAAGCCGCGCTGCGGGTCTACCCAAAGCTTGTCGTGGCCAGGCCGTTCCAAGACATGACATTCGAAACCGTCGACCTTTTCCTTGTTCGCAAGGAGCTGGTAAGACACCGCGTGTTCCGCCAGCGCCAACGGCACCCAAAAAGTCTTGTCGGGTGGCGCTAACTTGTCATACTTGGAGACCAGCGCCCATCCGTCGGCAGAACCCAAGTAGTCGAAATAATAGCGGTAGCCGAAGACGAGCGTATCCGGATGCGGTTGAATATCGATGTGCTTGTTGTCTTCCACCATGCTCATACCAACCCTTCCGTTCCAAGTGCAGACGCGATGACCGGAGCCCTGCTTGTCCTTCCCCTCGGCTTTGTAGGTTATCTCGGTGCGATACTTCTCTCCCCGACTCCCATTTACAACATCCAGTTCGCTGAAGCCAAAGCGTTTCGCTCCGGCAACGTGTTGGTGTTTCAGCTTGTAGGTTATGTGCAGGTTTGAGATCTTCCGTACACCGTCATAATAACGGCGCACTTCGGAAGCGATACTCTCCTTGTCAATTGGTGTTGTCCCACTTGCCTGTCCCATTGCTTGCACGCTGGCAAAGGCTGCGACGAACACGAGCGACAGCATATGGACTAATAACGGCTCATATTTGGCTTTCGGCATGGCTGATTCCTCTACTGTCGTGCCGCCCCGTCGCCTTGCCCGTCTGGCGCCACTTTCGTCGGCCCAGTACGAATAACCTCGGCGGGGTCGCACTCTTCAATCAGTGCCAGGGCTCGCGCCGCATGGCTGAAGGCTGTATAGCCGCTGCTTATGGTGTTGACCGTATGCCTCGGAATAAGCTCGGCCAGCAGACGTGCCGACCGTTTGACACAAGGGGTTGCGGGTCTGAGCCGCTCAGGCGCCAGGGCGATCCACTCCAGGTGGTGCCCAGTTGCGGAGATAATCTGGAAGGTCGGGTCGGGACCGTCTTTCGGTGTGTTGGAAACGTGCCAGTTCTCAAACCATGCACCCGACGGGGATTGGTTCTTTTCAAGAAGACGAGAAATTTCCTGGAGCCGCGTTTCGGCAAACTGCACGGCTTCCTTCGAGAGGACCGGGTGCAGGTAGTGGGCTCGCAACAAATTTACCAAAGCGTACGGTACATGGATTCCGGAGCAGGTCCCCTCCCCCAGCGGTTTTCGTGCCAGCGCCAGACAAATATCGTCCAGGGAGTGCCGGTTGCCGAAACGATCAACCCATTCCCCATTTGGTGGCAGCCAACGGCTGTAGGCCACAGCGGTAAATTCGAGTTCCTCTTTTGGACTGAAAAGCGCCAGGGAGTCGTGCACCACTTCACCAAGGGTCGCGCGGGATCCATCCATGAGTCGGATCTCTTGATCGGAAGAGAGACCGAGTTCGCCTGTCACCTTCAGGAATTGATCGACGTGGGCCACGTCGCCGCCAAACATGGCCCCGTACCAGACGCGCACACCATGTTCGCTGCGGTAGAGGAACGCGGACGGTTTGACGCCTGCCTGCACATGTTCTTCCATGTCCAGGATCACCTCAAGCATTCTCTTTCCCGAAGGAATGCCGGCGTAGAAGGGGTTGGGAAGCACCGAGGCGTCAAACTGTGCTTCTGGTCCCCACAACCGCAGCGCATGGAGAATGATGCTTGTTTTGCTTACCCGCCACTGCGGCTGGACGAAGAGCAGGGCGCGGTACAACTCCTGTCGAGAGATGGTGCCCGTCAAGCCGCCTGCTGGGGGAATCACAATTGCTTTGTCGCGCCACAACTTGGCGGACTTCACCGACTCAGCGGAATAAGATGGTCTCGTTGTGGAGTTGGCATGCCACTGCCAACCGCCAACGATCGCCCCGCCAAAAAGGAGCAAACACAAGGCGGACTGCCTCAATCCTCCAAAGCGGCACAAAAATGCCTTGTCGC
Source organism: Gemmataceae bacterium (assembly GCA_022614915.1). GTDB lineage: Bacteria > Planctomycetota > Planctomycetia > Gemmatales > Gemmataceae > JAKEFD01. Next base: position 7,126 of record JAKEHV010000472.1, read on the forward strand.
TAATACGATGCATGCGTCGTACCTCCTGCTGCGACCAGCCGCCGACCATAGAAACGGAGATACAGGGACAGACCGGTCAAAGCCAACAGAATTGCCAGCAGGGTATAGAAGACTAACCTGAGCAAGCGACCGCTCCAGTCCGTTCCCGTAGACAGGACATAGCCTGACCAGTCCCGGTAGAATGTTTCGGGGTGGGTGCTAACCGCAATCCCCTTAGTGCCATCGATGAATTTCAAATCGTCGTCGCTTACAGAAAGAACAAGGACGTAGTGTCCGGCGTCGCCGGGCGGAAGCGATACGTGCGCGATGAATGGGAGATGGAGGTTTGCGAGTCCGCGACGGGAAGTACGCAGTACCTCGGTCTGCAGCCCCCAATGGAACGCCGCCCGCTGTAACTCTTCTAACGAGTTCCCCTTGGGAGGGGGAGCTAGGAAGCTGATCAACTCTTGGTGGTTAACGGTACGGCCACTGAGGCGCAGCAAGAAGTAGAGGGCGTTCGGACCGCACATAGGCCCCGGCTGCCAGACTCGTTCAAACTGTAGTTCGGGTGGCAGGCCAGTTTCATTCTGTGCGCAAACGCCACCCTGAGCAAAAAACAGCAAGGCAAAGCCCAAAATAGAGCAGCCTCTATGAACTGTTATGCCATCTGGTCTCATTCGCATAGACCGCTCCTGAGGTGAAACGCAATCGGCAAACAAGAAATTTTCGGGCCGGACGATCCGGTGCGCGCCACCGACAAAGCCACGAATAATGCTGCACACCACCGGGCGGTCCGGCCCGGGACAATCAGGCTGCGAGTCACGCATTTCACGGGACGATCTCAATGTCCGTGCCAATGCCGTCGCACTTCAGGGTACCCACGATTGCGTAAAGGCAGTCCGGTTCGTCCTGACACATGGGTGTATCGAGCTTAAATCCGTTTTTGTTGTCCACAACTAACGGATCACGGTAGACAAACTTGACGCACCCAGTGTTAGGATCGTGGTCACACCGCCTGTCACATTTGGAATCCTTGGGGCAAGTTCCGTAGACGTAACACTCGCCGCCACGGATTGTGCCCGCAACTTCAGGCGAGACCGCACGTGCCTCATTCTCCATCCAGCCGCCGGCCAGATAGGTATACCCCCCCAAGACAAGTGCCAGCATGACCGTCAAGATGAAGCGCATTGGACACCTCCTTATTGGGTGAGAGAACCAACGTGTCTCTCGTCGGTGGCTGCTTAGGGCTAGTGCGTACAAAGTTAGTGACCAAAAACCACTAAACAATTAATCGGATTCCAGCAGACCTCGTTGCCCTTGGGCATTGGCGTTGTCTTTGATGGGCGTTTGATTGATAGGCGTTCAAATTGATAGGCGTTCAAATTGATGGGCGGCGCGCCAAGATTGGCCTGAATAAAGTCAGCCACGTAGATAGGCGTGAAAACTCTGCTTTTGTGACAAGAAAAACTTCGGATTTTTAGGCAAGAATTTGCATTGGTTAGTCTTCAATTGCCAAGATATCGGTCAAAGGCAAACAATCGCAACCAACAGTCATGATGTCATTGAGACATCAAAAAACGCGAAAGCCGGTCGCGAATAGAGCGCTCCAGCTGAACAGCAACAGCGCGCTTATTACCGAGAACGCGCAGGTCAAAACGGGTGGAATGACCGCCAAAATCCGCCCTACCACGAGGTAGTTGACGACGACCACTGCTGCGAAACGAGCGTGCGATGCCATCGACATTTCATAACTCCGGGTCAGGTACGGAATCACAAGAAGGCAGGCCCCGAGTACTACTTCAACACCCGTTAGCCAACACTTCCGGGCCCCTAGCAGTAGCAGCCCCACCGCGAGTAGGAAAAGGATGGGATTCCAAAACAACATGCTGACCGCTGGGTTATCGTGCCGCTCAAAGTTCGCCCAATAGCGAGCATTTCCTGGCATGTACACGCCCCAGACTGGCTCCAGTGTAAGCAGGGAATACAGCTTCGTTTGCCAGTCCCCTTCATGGGGCGCCATCACGGTCCAATGTTCCTGAGTCTGCGCGAATGCGAATGCGTTTCCGAAAGCATGGGCCTGATAGGTCATGTAGGCAAGCAGCCCCCAGCAAGCAACGGGGCCCAACACCACTACTCGACCTACGCGGGCGGCCAGGCTGATGCCCGGTAGCGTCAGCACGTGCCAGACGAATGCCGCCGTCACAGCTACCCCAACCGGCCGGGTCGCGGTCGCGAATCCAGCCACAAACGCCAGAAGAAGCAACGGCCAGCCCCGTACCCTCCCGATTAGTACAATCAACGTGCTACAAAGCAGCAAGCTCTCGGCATATGGCATCCGGAAAAACAGGGTCGCCGGCCATAAGCCGAAGGCCTGAAGGACCAAGGCCCGCTGCCCAGCCGAGGCTTCGGGCCAACGAAGTCGCGTGTACCGGGCGAGCAGAACGAACGTGATGGCCAGGGCGACATTTGCGACCGTGAGGGCCGCAATCTCGGGCAACCAGCCAGTTATGTAACTCAAACTTGAGCCGACAAGTGGGAAAACCGGGAAGAACGCAACCGTCGATCGTTGGTCCGGGGAATAATCGTAGCCGTCGCGCATGATTCGCACGTAGTTCTTGGCATCGAATTGCGTGCATGCAGTGAGAAGGTCGCGGCGCGGCAGCGCATTCTGGCCATCGAATGTACGCAGGAAATCGACGCCAAATAGTATGCCCAGGACTACTGGGAGACTGGTGAGAAAGTAAGCGGCAAGCCCCGCGATTAGATCATCGAACCATTCGCCCACTCTCAAGGTATCCATGGCACGTCCCCTTCGAGGGAACTGGGCGCAGGTTTTCTGATACCTAGCCTAGTCCAGATTCAGCTAGAATAAAGGGGTCTATTCAAACAAACGCGATTGTGCGACCGTCCAGCAGTTTCCAGGAGCGATGGCGGCTACACCTCACTCGAAAAACTTCAGCCGCTCCCGCCTTTCAGAGGACTATTATTTAGTAGACCAGATTCACTTCGCCCAGAAGAAGTAGAACCATGCCTGTTGGGGAAGCGCATACTCTTCTGCGATACATCCAAACGCTTGTGGCGCCAATGAACACGGCGCCGGACGTTGCGTTATTGGAGCGGTTCGTCAGTCAGCGCGATGAAGCCGCCTTCGCCACGCTGATCCGGCGTCACGGCCCCATGGTCTTGCGTCTCTGTGGGAGGATTCTGCACAACCAGCACGATGCGGAGGATGTTCTTCAGGCGACCTTCCTGGTTCTGAGCCACAAGGCAGCGTCTGTTCGTCGGCAGGCATCCATAGGCAGTTGGCTATACGGAGTCGCTTATCGACTTGCTCTGAAGTTGAAATCTCGTTCGACGCGTCGCCTGGCTTCTGAAGGGCGCGCAGATTGGAAGCCGACAGCGGATCCACTCGCGGAGATTAGTGTGCGCGAAGTACAGGAGATAGTGGATCGAGAACTGGCTTGTTTGCCGGACAAGTACCGAGCACCGTTCGTTCTGTGTTGCCTTGAGGGTTTGACAAGAGACGAGGCCGCTTTGCAACTGGGTTGTTCCCTTAGTGTGCTCAAGAATCGGCTGGAAGAATCGCGAAAGCGGTTGCGCACACGTCTGACCGCTCGCGGCGTAACGCTTCCCGCCGCGCTGCTGGCCTCATTCCTCTCCGAACACGAGGTCGCTGCCGTCGCGCCGATGGTGCTGATGAAGTCCACGGTCAATGCCGCAGTGACGATTGCGTCTGAGGGTTCGGCGGCCTCGCTAGTTTCGGCCCGGGTCGCCGCTTTGGTGGAAGGAGCAGTAAGAGCCATGAGCACAGCCAAGCTCAAGATTGTATCCCTATTTATCTTAACAGCGGCCGCCATCGGCCTTGGTGCTGCGGGCGTTGTCACTTATGGTATGGAATCCACGACCAGCGGCATCGATGTTCGTTTGCGGAAGACAGGCGAGGACGCTGAATTCCCGACAAGCACTTATTTCCAAGAAAAAATCGCAAAGCCGCAAGTCACAGAGAAATGGCAACTGCGTGCCTCCCTTCGAGAGCCCAAAGCTGCATTCCATAACGTGATGTTTTCCCCCGATGGCAAAACGATTGCAACCGCCGGCGTGGGTGGAATTGTGAAGTTATGGGATGTCGCCCGCCACGAGGTGCGAACGACCGTGCCAACAGGCCATCGCGGAATCGCTGCCGTCGCGTTTTCCCCGGATAGCAGCACAATCGCTTCCACCGGTGACGATGGTGCGGTTAAACTCTGGAACGCAACAACGGGCAAAGTGCGAGCTGTTTGGAGAATCGTTCCAGACGAACAAGCAAAGCTGGTCGATAAGGGCGCTGTCGCGGCTGGGGCCAATCTAGTTGCCTTCTCTCCAGACGGCAAGTTTTTGGCGACTGCCTGGAGAACAACCGTGAAAGTCTGGGATGCAACCACTGGCAGAGAGAAGGCCACTCTGGAAGGGCATTCGGAGAGCATCCGGACCCTAGCGTATGCATTGGGCGGCAAAGTGCTCGTTACTGGAAGTATCGACAAGACCGTGAAGCTGTGGGACATTACCATGCAACGGGAGCGTGCTAGTTTTCAGGGCCTGACGGACGGTCATTTTGCAGTCTCAGGTGACGGCAAGACGTTGGCGATCGCCAAGCCCCAAGATCAATCCGTAACCATCACCCTCTGGGATGTCGAAATGGAAAAAGAGAAATTCACGTTGAAGGATGTCGAAAAATCCGGCGCAATTCGACTGGCTCTATCCCACGACGGCAAGACTCTGGCCACTGATCGGGCTCAGGTACGGCTTTGGGATGTCGGCTCGGGCAAGGAACTGGCCGCGTTCAGAAAGGGAGGGTCCAACCCAGCATTGTGCCTGGCCTTCTCCTCAAACAACCGAATCCTTGCCGCGGCCGGCTATGAAATTGAGTTACCCGACGAGGACTTCGACGGTCTGCTCAACCTCTGGGAGTTGCGCCCAATTGAAGAATAGGCAATTGAGCCCTGAATTTGCGCACGCAACAACACCACAAGTGCCTGCTAGGTCGAGGGCCCTTTTACAATGTGCGGTTTCGGCAACAGGGGTCACTTTCAGCTTTGCAACGTAATTGCTGTGCAAAATGCTGTGCAATTGGTCACACCCCCCCTTGGTCGAGTGTCCAAAACGAGTTGATCTTGTAACATCAACGGGCGCAAACGGTTGCGGCAGTGGCCCAAGCGCAACGAAAACTGGAGCAGACATTGCTATGCACAGAAAATCGAATTGCGTGACAAAGCCGGTCACTTTCTGAAAAACTCTACTTTAGGCCACCAGTTTCACCACGCGTTTCCACAGGCGAGCGATTTTTCGTTGGATGCCCCCCGAGATGCTATCGCGGTGGATTTCCTTTTCCAGGCATTGGCGGCGCAAGGCGTTGCGTCGGACCGCGTGCGAAGAGCGGCGCGTCGGATCGTCCCAGGGACTGGCGCGCCGATCACGCAAGGTCCGGGCGGGTTGCTTCCAGACCCACAGTTCGATCAGCGTATGCCGCCACAGGGTCATGCGGCGTTGTGGAGCGTGCCGGTGCCGCCCCCACCGGGGCAGCGTCGCCGCGCGGTCCTTCCCAGCGGCGAGGTCAAAGTCTGCGTCGATAACCGTGAACTTGAGCCCACGGGACCCATCGACTTCGTGCTGCCGCCAGGCCTGCCCCCGGAGGTGGCCAAAGCCTTGCAATCGTCGAAATCCTCCGGACAAGCGAGCAAGTCGTCCAATCGCTTTGTGCGCATTCCGGAGAAGTACCACGACATCGAAACTTCGGACCTCAAATTCACAGTCCAAGGCGGCGACCAGAAACACGACATTGAATTGAAGAAATAGCCAACGCCGTCAAGACGGCGCTGCGCGCATTTGATTCGGATTTCGGGATTCGGATTGGATCGCTCGGAAGGACTATTTTTTCGCCTGCTTCTTCTCCTTCGCCAACGACCCATTCACCGTCTTCACAATCTGGTCGGCGTCCGCCTCGGACAGTTGCCCCGGGCCGTACGCGAAGTTGGCCAGCACTTTGTGATTGCGGTAAAAGATCGCCGTTACTTCGGCTTTGGGGCTGAGGCCGTATCCTTTGGGCGCATCGGGCAGGCAAGCCACTACGACGTTTTTGAGTTTCTCGGCGCGGGCTTCCAGTCTCGCGTAGAGCGCTTCGCGCGCCCGCGCCTCTTCCACGAGGCTGACGGTATTCTCGTCCTTGGTGTTGGCCGAATTGCGCGCATCGGGACTGAGGAAGACTACAAAGCTCGCGAAGTCCGCACTCTGGTTATTGTCGACGGCAGCGTCCAACTTAGCGAGCAGCGTCTCCAGCGCGCCGACCTTGCCTTCGGGTGATTCCTTGACAAAGACCATGACCACCGGACTAAGTCCGAATTCGCAGACGAGGCAATGTTGACGGCCTTTGCCTTTCTTGCCGTTTATGTTGTAGCTATCGAATGGACCAGGCAGCATGCTGTCGGGCTTGGGACCGGATTGCATCTTGCCCGCGCCGC
>JAKEHV010000473.1 GCA_022614915.1 Gemmataceae bacterium
GCGGTAGCTGAAGAGGTCCATAGGCGTCACTGTCCTTTGAGAATCTGTCGAAGGCATCCACTGTCCGCGTCGATGTCGATGATCAAGTCGCCACCACGGCGTCCGATGGGGTTCTTGACGCCGTAGTTAATGCGCCACACGGAAGTCCCATTCGTTGCGCATTCGTGGATCGAAATGCTGCGATTGTGCGGATCCACTCCAAGCAGCACTGCCTGCTTGTTGGCAGAAGCGACAGCTTGGTCCAGGGAGACGGCCATTCATCCTCAAGCAATTCTTGCCAAAGCGCAACAGCCAATTGAATCGACCTTTTGGTCAAACAACATTCTACACGATTCTCGCGCGCCGGGTTCGCAATGGATTTCGGCCATTTTCTTTGCTTCTCTCCGGTTTCGCGTTTACCATGCCAACGCGTTTTCCTTGACCCACCGCAGCTGCCGCCGATGGCCTCCTCCCCTCAAACTTCTCCGGCCACAGGTAACTTTTGGCGCGCGCCCCTCGTGCCCATCGCGCTGGCGGCCACGGCGGGCATCGTCTTGGATCGGCGCCTCGGCATTCCCTTAGGCTGGAGTCTGGGCGCGATACTCGCCTGCGTGGCGGCGTGGGCGGTGCACGCGCCGACGAAGCAAGAGCGACTGGCAGTCTTCTACCTGTGGCTGGCATTTCTTTTTGCGGGGGCGGCGTTCCACCAGTGGCGGCGGCACTACTTCGACGCCGGCGACATTCGCCATTTCGTCGCCGTCGATCCGACGCCCGCCCGGCTGCGCGGCGACGTCGAATCCGAGCCTGTCGTGACGCGCGGCGTCAAAAGCGATTTACACACCTTTGCGACGCAGGATTCTTCTCGCTTTGTATTGGGCGTCACAGAGTGGCGCAAGCATGGCGAATGGCAACCCGCGTCCGGGCGCGTGCAGGTGCACATCGACAAGGCGTTGCAAGGCTATCACGTGGGCGACCGCTTGGAATTGGTTGGATTGCTGGCGTTGCCGCGCGGACCGGCCAATCCGGGCGAGTTCGACTATGCGGAGCATCTGCGCGACCTGGGGATCGGCGCTACTCTACAGGTTCCCGACGCGCCGGACGCACTCATCCTGGTCGAGCGCGGTTGGCCCGGCTCACTGTTCGGCTGGCTGGGCTGGGCGCGAGCCTGGTCGGAAAATCGAATCGCGGAGCTCCTTCCCGAATCCACGCGCGGGCTGGCGCAAGCGCTCCTGCTAGGCTCGGAATCACAACTCGACAAGGACGAATGGGACGCCTTCTTCCGCACGGGAGTCGTGCACGTGCTGGCTATTTCCGGTCAGCACTTGATAGTGTTGGCGGCGTTCTTGTGGTACACGCTGCGCATTGCCGGCCTGCGCCGCAAAACGCGCGCACTGACCATTGCAGTCTTGCTTCTTTGCTACGCTTGGCTCACCGGCGGCCGGCCACCCGTCATGCGCGCCGCCTGGGTCGTGGCTGCTTACACCGGCGCCGCGCTTTTGCGCCGGCCCACTTGGCACGCCAACGCATTCGCCTTAGCGTGGCTCGGCGTCGCGGGCGCGAATCCGGCGAACATTTTCAACACCGGCTGCCAGCTGTCGTTTCTTGCCGTGGCCGTGCTTTTCTGGGTGGCCCCGATGCGCAAGACAGACCCCGACGAGCAGGCGCTCCGCGACGTTATTCGCGAAAGCAGGCCTCGAATCATCAATGCGGCGCTCGATGTTGTCCTGTTTCTCGGCAAGATCTACTTTCTCAATTTTGCCGTGTGGCTGGCCATCGCACCCCTCATTGCCGATCGGTTCCATGTCCTTTCACCCGCGGCGCTTTTGATCGGTCCGCCGGTCGTGGTGCTCGGCTCGCTCGCCCTCATCAGCGGGATGCTTCTATTGCTGCTGGCGCCGCTTGGACTGGGCATTCTGTTCGCCTGGCCCACGCATGCCCTGTTGAGCGCAAGTTCGGCACTGGTACACGAGAGCAGCCATTGGGCTAGCGCATGGTATGTGCCGGGCATGCCAACCGGTTACTTGTGGCTATTTTACTTCGCGCTTATTCCAGTACTTACATGGAACTACCTGCGTTTTCGAGTCTGGTTCAGCACCGGGATGCTACTTCTTGGTTGCAGCGTTGGCATTGCGCTGGCGCTCTGGCCGCAGCGTCCATCCTCTTTTGCGTGCACGTTTCTCGCGGTCGGCCATGGCGGTTGCATCGTCATCGAAACGGCGTCCGGCGAAGTGCTGGTATCTGATGCCGGCGCGATGTCGGGGCCGGACGTTACGCGCCGCACGATCGCGCCCTTCCTTTGGCAAGCCGGGTATCGCCGCATCGATGCATTGTTTCTATCGCACGCCGACCTCGATCATTTCAACGGCGTGAAGAGCGTCCTGGAGCGCTTCCGAGTCGGCAAGGCCTACGTGACGCCGAGTTTTCGCGAGCGCTTGTCCCCGGGCGTGCAACTAACCGCGGCGGACCTGGATCGCCGCGGCATTCCCGTCGAAGTGCTGCGGCGCGGCGACGCTCTGTCCTTCGGCGACTTGACGTTGGAGATTTTGCACCCGCCTCAAGTTGGACCGGACGGCAATGAAAACGCGCGCAGCCTGGTCATTCACCTGCGCACGCAAGACGCTTCATTCCTATTAACAGGCGATTTGGAAGGGCCGGGACTGGAGCAACTCTTGCGGCAGGAACCGCGGCCCGTGGACGTGCTCATGGCCCCGCACCATGGCAGCAAGGCCGCCAACGTGCCCGCGCTCGCCGACTGGGCCCGCCCCAAGGTGGTCGTCAGCTCGCAAGGCCCGCCGCGCGGCTATGCGCCCCGGCCCAACGTCTACGAAGTGCGCGGGGCGCGCTACTTCACAACCTGGGGCCAAGGCGCTATCGCTTTTCGAAAGCAGCAAGGCAGTTGGATCGCCGGGTCGTTCTTGAGCCAAAAACAGTGGCTCTGGAGATGAGTGAAATCTCTACTAAGTTGATAAACATAGTAGTGATCCCACAGATGTTCGTTATTGATAACAACGAGGGGGGTATGCCTATGCATGAGTTGGCAAGAACGAGGATTTTAAGAATTGCAACTGACTACCAATTAAATGCTTATGGAATTTCTATCGTTCTTGCCAACTGGGCAAAAAAAGTGGCAAGAACGAGTCGTTCTTGCCACTTGTTACACGTTGAAAGTATTAACTAACTTACGTCCCCAATTCTTGCCGGATCGCCTCTAAGGCGGCGATTTGCTGCTTGGTTTCCGCCGCTTTGTCGCGCAGTTGCTGGACGACTTCCGGCGGGGCCTTTTGGACGAAATTCGCGTTGGCGAGCTTGGCCTCTATGTCTTTCAGAAACTTGTTCTTTTCCGCGAGTCGCTTGTCCACACGTTTGACCTCGGCGGCCAGGTCGATCAGCCCTTGCAGCGACACATAGGCTTCGAACGACGGCGTCACGTGGCCGGCGGCTTGGGGCGGCTTGGCGGTTTCTGGACCGGCTTCGAGCTTGCCCACGCCCGCCAAGAGCGCGATGAAGGGGCCGAGGGTGCGGAAGTCGGCCGCGGTCGCTTCGGGGCAGCGGACGAATAGTTCGAGCGCGTTCTTGGGATCGAGGTTGTAGCGGTTGCGGACTTCGCGGACGAAGCGCACCAGCTCTTGCATCTTGCCGATGCGCTCTTCCACGCCGGCGTCTTTCCACGCAGCGGGATATTCAGGCCAGGGCGCGATCACCACGCTTTCGGTCGCAGGCTCCGGCGCCGGCAGACCACGCTCGAAGGCCGCTTCGTTGAGCGCCTGCCAGATCGACTCGGCGACAAACGGCATCACCGGATGCACCAGCCTCAGAATCCCGTCCAAAACCCCAACCAACACGCGTTGAGTGGTCGCGCGCCCGTTCACGTTTAGCGTTCGCTCGTCGCCCGCACTGTCCCCACCAGCCTGCAACCGCCCCTTCGCCATCTCCAGGTACCAATCGCAAAACTCCGACCAGACGAACTCGTAGAGCGTGCGCGCCACGTCGCTGAAGTGGTAGCCTTCGAGACTCTCGGTCACTGTTTGTGTGGTTGCGGCAAGCCGGGAGAGAATCCAGCGGTCCTCGATGGGCAACTCCTCCACATGCAGCGCTTGCGGCGAATAGCCTTCGAGATTCAACAAGAGGAAGCGGGCGGCGTTCCAGATCTTGTTGGCGAAGTTTCTGCCGATCTCGAAGCGGTCGGAAGCCTGTTTCGCGGTTTTGAGTTCCGCGTCCTCGGTCGGCCACGGCCCGCCGGGGCGGAACGGTTTCTTACAATGCGGGCAGGTCACTTTGCGCGTCCGCATATACATGTGCTCTTGCTTGACGGGCACGAGCGTGTCGCAATGCGGACAGACATTGGCTACCGGCAGCCGGGCATCTTGTGTTTCCGAGGACATTTGGACTATCAGAAAGCGCAGCGCATCGGCCCCGTAACGGTCGATGATGTCGAGCGGATCGACGCCGTTGCCTTTCGACTTCGACATCGTCTCGCCGAAACCGTCGAGCAGCTTGACGGTGATGTAGACGTGGTGGAACGGAACCTGATTGAGGTTGTACAGCCCGGCGATCACCATGCGCGCGACCCAGAGCGTGATGATGTCGCGGCTCGTCACCAGCACGCTGGTCGGGTAATAGTAGCGCA
>JAKEHV010000474.1 GCA_022614915.1 Gemmataceae bacterium
CGACTTGATCGAGCCGAGCGGCATCCACGTCGGCGACGCAAACGATCTGCACATTGGCGTGACTGGCGATGCTGCGGATATCGGACGCTGCCATGCCGCCCGCGCCGAAGCTGGCGTGGCGGACGCGATTGTTGGGCGGCTGCGACCAAAGATTACGGACAAAAAGCGGCGCGGCGACGCTGGCAAAGGCCGCTTGCTTCAAGAACTTTCGTCGGCTGGTCGACTTCATGTGCATGGCTCCCAGAGTAGTAGGCACACTCCGTGTGCCGTCTAAGATTGACGAACTACGGCACACGGAGTGTGCCTACTACATTAGATTCTTCCACTTCTCCAAGACTTCCGGCAATGGATACTCCGTAATCGGTATACCCAAGCGCGGTATCTCTTGCAAGCGCCGCCAGGCCCGGGTTATCCTCTCCTCTTGCTCGCGCACGAAGTCCACATCGAGATGCTCCTTCGCAAATACTCCTTCGCAGCGCATGGATTCGAACGATGCATCAACGATGTACTGCGCCGTCGCAGGGTTGCAGCGGACGTGGCGCTCAGGCAGGTTGGGTAGCTCCAATGGCGAAACTTCGCCGAGTACGTAGCGAAGGTACAAGTCCGATTCCGGAATCCCTTCGACATCCTCGCCGCAGACATCACAAAGGTATCCCTGATCGCAGCGAGCCATAGTAATTGAATTTCCACGGATCATCCACGCAGGCTCGAAGACTCGCCTGCGGGCTTGAGAGTGAATCTGATAAGATTGTAGCAAAGGATTGAAGGAGAATTGCATGCAGCCGACGACGCAGACCACGGAACGGGAACAAAGCTTCGCCGAAACTGCGCTGCGGCTCGGCGGCAAGTCCGAAGAAGAGGTCAAACGCCTTGGGGCAGTGGACCGCGCCGATGAACAAGTCGAGACGCTGTTTCTGCCGCAGTATCAGACGACGAGCAGTCCGGTTCACCGCGCCATCTGGGAAGGCAAAGTTCCCTTAGAACTGTTTGCACCGCCGCCATTGCCCGCCTCGCACCCCGCCGATGCGGTGATGGAGAAGTCGCTCGAAGTCGTCCGGCGTCGTCGCGAACAGCGCTCGCTCTATAACCAAGAGAACAAGCTTTCGGAAGAGTCCATCGCGGCACTTGCAGACGCGGGCTATTGGGGATTGCTCATTGATCCCAAGTATGGCGGTTCGGGGGCGCCTTTCGCCCGCTTCGCCCCTTTTCTGACGCGGATGGGGGTCATCGACAGCATTACCGCCGCCATGGCCTCCGTACACGGCTGCATCGGCGCGGTCGATCCCTTGCGCACCTTCGGGTCGCCGGAACAGAAAGCCCGATTATTGCCTCTATTGGCAAGCGGCGCGAAGATTTCCGCCTTCGCGCTAACGGAACCCGGCGCTGGCTCGGATTTAACAGCGCTGAAGACAACCGCCGTGCCCGCCGGCGACTTCTTCGAAGTGACCGGCGAGAAACTGTTCATCACCAATGTGTTGCCCGGCCGCTTGGTCGGGCTGGTCGTCATCCTTGAAGGTAAACTGGCTGTGCTGATCGCCGAGTTACCGGAAGAAAACGAACATTTTCAGATTGTGCCTTACGGCCTTTATGCCTTGCGGCACGCCTACAACCGCGGACTGCGTTTTGACAAGTTCCGGGTGCCGCGCGCGAACCTGCTCAAACCGAAGACCGGCGACGGCTTGACCATCGCCTATCACGGCCTGAACTTGGGCCGGCTGTCGCTGTGTGCCTCGGCAGCCGCCGGCATGCGCGTCTTCCTCGCCAACATGCTGCCCTGGTCCGCGTTTCGCAAGACCTACGGCCAGCCCATCCAAATGCGCGAGTTGGTCAAGCGCCGCATCGCCCGCCTGGCTGCGCTTATCGCCGGCGCCGACGCTCTGGTTGTTTGGGGCTCATGGCTCATCGATCAAGGTTTCCGCGGCGAACTCGAGTGCATCATCGCCAAGATTTTTGGCAGCGAGGCGCAAAAGGAAGGAGCCATCGAGCTGTTCATGAAGACCCATGGCGGCCGCTCGTTCCTGCACGGCCATCTTTTCGGCGACAATGTCCACGAGTATCTCGCTCCTTGCATTTACGAAGGTGAAGGCGAAATGCTCGGCATGGCTTTCTTCAAATCTTTGGTCAAAGAGCACGGCAAGCAGTTCTTCGAGCCCATCGGCAAGGCGCTGCAAAAACACCAGATCAAGAACTTCAGCCCGGCGAACCCGGTACATCTTTGGAAGCTGCGCGGCGAGCTTTGGGCCTACAGCAAATGGTCGCTGGGTCGCAAGTTTGTGGGCCGTGACCGGCAAAGCGTCGCCGGCATGAACCCGAAGCTCGCGGACCACCTGGCTTTCGCGCTCGATATGTGCCAACGGCAACCGAAGGAACTCTCCGGCGCGATGCAGAAGCACCAAGTGAAACTGGCGGACCGCCAATGCCGGATGGCCGAGTTGTCGCAGCGCGTGCAAGACGTCATTATCATCTTGGTGACGACGATGTGGGCGCACCAAAAGGGCAACGAAATCGCGATTGCATCGGCGGACATTTTGTGCCGGGACCTGCGCCGCAAACTCACAGGGGCCCGCCCGAGCGACGGCTACTTGCGCGACACGATGAAGCTCGCGGACATGATCATTTCCGGCGGCTTCGAAGATTTGGCCCAGGTGCCGGTGCAAGATATCTTGATGAAGTATTGATTTGTCGCTTCGCGCTCGATTCATTTCTGTCGCGGCAATTTTGCGAGCGCGAAACGATAAATCACACCGGTTCCTTCACCTTCCTCGCCGGCACGTCTTCGTAATCCACCTTCAATGGTTCCAAGGGCTCCGTCATCTTCCGCCGTTGATAATCACGGAGCAGGAAATAGTAACCGAAATCGTATTCCATTGAACGATCGCTACGGCCGACGCGCTCCACTGCCGCTGTCAATAGCCGTTCGGTCAGCACCCAAAACGCGGCGGCGATGCCAAGCCAGATAGCGCCGGCCCAAATATCCAGTCCCTGGACAGTCGTCATCAATCCGCTCGTGTCTTCGAACAGGCCGACGATCATGAGCGCCAACTCCGTCATACCTTTGAAGGCAATCAAGATGCAGGAAATGGGCGCAAGGAACAAAAGCCAAGCAAAGTAGAAAATGGTTAGGGTCAAAAGCAAACTGCGCCAGGAATTGGCCGCGCGCGCGGAGCAGAACAGGCCGACCGCGCTGCCGAACAGGATTGCGGGGATCGATAACAGTATCCACAGGCACGCCCAAGTCAGACATTGGAGACCGCATAGTCCGGCAAGCGGGACCGTCGCGACGGCGTGAGCGATGACGTACGGCGTGGTCGCCCAGAAGAGGCCCCAGTGCTTGCCGCGCACGATTTTCTCCGTGCTGAGCGGCGTCATCATCAGGCCGAGCCAGGTGTCTTTCTCCTTTTCGCCGGCGATCGCCCCCGAGGCGCGAATCGACACCAGCAGTGTCCACAGCGCCATGGCCGCTAACCCGTGCCAAAAGAAAACATCCACGGTTTTGGGCGACGACACGAATGTCGCCAGGAATTGAGCAATGTCTCCGGCCCACAAGAACGCGAGCGGATTTGTCCCCGGCGGCAGTGTATGAACGAGGAAAAACACGAGTGCGCCGGCGGAAAGCGCGAACACAGCCAGCATTCCGAGCCGGCGCGGGAACTGGCGGAAGAAGGGCAGGGGGGCGAGTCCTTCCATTTCCTGTTCGCGCCAGAGGACGGGGTTGCCGCGCAGCTTGATGCGGTCGCGGCCGAACCAACGTAAGAGAAAACGCCGGCTCGTGTTCAGTTGCCGGCAATAAGCGCCGCGCAACCGCAGCGATGCCAAGAGTCCCGCGCCCAGGCCGATGCCGAGCCAAATGCCGACAAACGAAGCCAACGGCCGCCAACGCGCGGTCGGGTCGTCGAGTGTCAAAGCCGCCAGCGGCGACAGTGCCGCGTCCAGCCAACCGGGCAAAGTCGGATTGAAGAGATATAGGCATAGCAGACCGGCGAAGCCGAGCACGTAAACGGTCAGCATGGCGTCGCGCGTGGTCTTGCACCAGACACTGGCCAGTAACGCGAGCGCCGCAATGCCGAAGACCATGCTCCAGGACGATGCAAGGATGGCAAAAGGAAAGGTTGGATCGACCGCCAATCCGGCGAAAAAGCAAAAGAGCGGCAAACCGACCAGCGTGAGTAACGCCAGTTGCGTTATGCGCGCAAACAATTTGCCGAAAACGATTTCCCAGGACCACAAGTTGGCGGTCAGAAGATAGATCAGCGTTCCGCGACTTTTTTCCTCTGTGATGGCGCTGCCGACAATGGCCGGTGTTACCAAAGCGAGAATAATGAAGTTCTGCCGAAGAAAGGTTTCGAAGAAAGCGACGGAGGCGAAGCGCTGCGACCAATCGCGCAGATCGGAGGTAAAAAAGAGTAGAGGTGCGATCTGCACGAGCAAAAAGGCCGCGTACAGCCAGCGCCACCAGTGGGAGTTCTGCCGCCGGCCGATCTGCAGCATTTCTTTGTCGAAGACCGCCTGAATCATTCTTTCTATTCGAACAAAAAAGCCCCTGGGCCGCAACCCGGGGGCTTTCTTATCCGTGTTCATCCGTGTCCATCCGTGGCTAAGAATGGGAACATTAGCCCGACGCGCGAGCGAGGGAAACTACGTTAGCCGTGTTTGTCCCGGCGTGGCCACCGGCGGCACCGGCAGTTCCATGTCCCAGCTCAGCCGCTCGGGCATCAGGGCAGTTTGCGAGTTCAGCATCTGGTCCCACTCGATGACCTGGCCGGTGTAGCATGCTGTCCGGCCCAAAACGGCAGTGAGCGAGCTTTCGGTCACATTCTTGAGATCGTTGATGCGCGTGCCGCCGCGGATGCTCTCAATCAGAGCGACGTGCTCTTGCTGGTACGGGTTATTGTCCTGGCGACGCGGGAAGCTCCATTGCCGTTCGCCGGTGATCGTGTAGTTGCTGCTGGCCCATTTGCCGCGCGTGCCGACGACCGCTTCGGAGATGTTGTTGGCACATCCTTGAATTTGCCGGCACTGGCTCAGGACGTGCACGCCGTTGGGATACTCGAAATCGATGGCAAAGTGGTCGAAGATGTGCCCAAACTCCGGTTGCACGCGCACTTGCCGCCCGCCCAGACCTGTGGCGCGAATCGGATGGCTGTTCTGCAGAGCCCAGTTGACCACGTCGATGTTGTGCACGTGTTGCTCGACGATATGGTCGCCGGAAAGCCAGGTGAAATAGAGCCAGTTGCGTAATTGCCATTCCAGATCGGTCATGCCCTGGGTGCGTGTGCGATGCCAAAGGCCGCCTTGATTCCAGTAGCAACGGGCGCTGGTGATCGTGCCCAGATCGCCGTCGTGAATGCGGCGCATGGATTCGACATAGCCGGTTTGGTAACGGCGTTGCGTGCCGGCGACAATGGTCAGGCGATGGCGATTGGCCTCTTCAAACGTTTGCAAACACATGCGGGCGCCGGGGCCGTCCACGCACACTGGTTTTTCGGTGAAAACGTGCTTGCGGGCGGCGACGGCGGCGCGCAAATGAATCGGTCGAAAGCCGGGCGGCGTCGCTAAAAGCACCAAATCGCAAGATTCGATGACACGTTGATAGGCGTCCAGGCCGACAAAGATGCGGTCGTCCGCCACATCGACGTTGTCGCGGATGTTTTCAATCGCGCGGAGACGGCGTCGGCAATCTTCAGCGCGGTCGCGGAAGCCGTCGCCCAATGCCACCAGGCGCACGTTTCGGCCGCCGCGCAGGCACTGTTCCGCCGCGCCGGTGCCGCGGCCGCCGCAGCCCACCAGGCCGACGCGGATCGTTTCATTGGTGCCTTGAGCGTGAACGTTGGACAGCATCGACAAGTTGGCGGCGAGCACGCCTCCCGCCACAGCGGTCGATTTCAAGAAGTCGCGCCGGGTGGTCGGGTTTGTTTCGTGGGTCATGACGACTCCTCCGGAGAGTAAGGATTGCAAATGCGGTTTGGAGTATTGTCCCTTGAGTTGAAGTAGATGTCTATCAATTATTTGTTTACCTCAGTCGCTCCACCAGGTTACTTTCGAGCGGATGCCTTTCAAGTTCTCGTATTCCTCCACCGCGCGCACTACGCGGAAGCCGACATAGTCCGCTTCGGTCATCCACCAGATGCTCTGCGGGCGCTGCGGGTCGCGCGCCATCCATTTCTTGTCCGAGACGCGTTTGACGGCGGCCCGGCATTTCCCCGGCGGATCGAGGAACGAGCCGCCGCGAGCCACGTTCCCGTAGCGAAACTCATTGGGCGGATTGAACGGGTTCAAACTCGGTTTCTCCGTCGGCAGCCCGCTGAAGAAATCCTTTTTGTAGCGGTCGATGCACCATTCCGCGGCGTTGCCCTGCATGTCGTAAAGTCCCCACGGATTTGGTTTTTTCTTGCCGACTTTTTGCGGCTTCTCTTCCGCATTGCCTTCGAACCACTCATATTCGCCGAGCTTTTTCGGGTCATCGCCGAAGCCATAGGCCGTCGTCGTTCCCGCTCGGCAAGCCCATTCCCACTCGGCTTCGGTGGGCAAGCGATAGGTTTTCTTGGTGATGTCCGAGAGCCAGCGGCAAAACTCCATCGCCGCATGGTGCGTGACAGCGATGGTCGGCTGCCCGTTGCGCCCGTAGCCGAAGGTCTCATCCTCGTAAGGCGGCGTCGGACTGGTGAGGGCGTCCGGCAACTTGTCCGGCTTCTTGGAAATGTCCGGGCGCGGCGGCGGGCCACCGGGCCGCTTCGACCAGAACCAATCATATTCTTCCCAAGTGATTTCGAGTTTGGCCATCCAAAACGGCTTGACGCTGACCGGCCGCTGCGGGCCTTCGTCGGCGCTGCGGCCCTTTTCGCCTTCCGGACTGCCCATAAGGTACGTGCCGCCGGGGATGGCGACCATGTCGATCGTGAACTTGTCCTCGAATTTCTCCGTGTAGCTCTGGTGCTCGGCCTTCTCAATGACCGGCAGCTTGGGCGGAAGCTGTGCCGGTGCGTCGGGGCCAGTGAACAACGACAAGCTGGCGATGCCAAGCACAAAACTCAATGCGATTGGATACTTTATGAAGGAACGCATCTATGGTATGCTCCGCTCAATATGACGAAACACCTTTTCGTTGGTCTCTTGATTATCTTCGCGGGGCTGTTCGCCGTCAACGCTTTGGAGTGGGGCAGACAATACTGTCTGCCGGCAGACAGGAATGTCTGCCCCACGCGTTTCACTTTCAGCGAACCGCACATGGGCACGCTGTTCAAGATCATTTTGTATGCGCCCAGCGAGGCGGCGGCCAAGAAAGCCGCCCAGGCCGCCTTTGCCCGCATCGCCGAACTGGACCGGATCATGAGCGACTACAAGGCGGACAGCGAACTCATGCAATTGTGCAAGAAGGCGGGCGGTGCAGCGGTCCCCGTCAGCGTCGAACTCTTCGAGGTGCTCCGCGTCGGCGCAGAGATTTCCAAACTGTCCGACGGCGCGTTCGACATCAGCATCGGTCCGGTCGTGCGCCTTTGGCGCAAAGCACGCCGAACGGGTGAGCTGCCGAGCAAGGAAGAAATCCATAAGGCGCTCGGCCTTGTGGACTACAAGAAAATCGAGCTGAATCCCGAGGGTCGGACGGTACGGCTCTTGCTCGTGGGCATGCTGCTGGATCTTGGCGGCATTGCGAAGGGTTACGCCGCCGACGCCGCTTTGGAAATGCTGAGCAAGCACGGCGTGACGCGCGCCTTAATCGCGGCGGGCGGCGACATCGCGGTGTCGGACGCGCCGCCCGACGCGAACGGCTGGCGCATCGCCATCGCGCCTTTGCGCGATCCAACGGGCCCGTCCAGCTACAACGTACTTCTCAGAAACGCCGCTGTCTCCACTTCGGGCGACACGCACCAGTTTGTAGAAATCGACGGCAAGCGCTATTCGCACGTCGTCGATCCCAAGACCGGCCTGGGCCTGGTCGGACGGTGCAGCGTGTCGGTGATCGCGCCCACGGGCGTGCGCGCCGACGCATTGGACACCGCGGCCTGCGTGATGGGACCCGAAAAAGGCATGAGAATGCTGGAAAAAGAAAAAGACGTGGCCGCGCTGTTCGTTTTGGAAACGGAACAGGGTGAGAAAAGCGTCACAACCAAATCATTCGCCAAGTATGTTCTACGGGAGAAAAACGGACCATGAAATCCAATCGACGCAAGTTCTTGGCCGCCACCGGAGCGCTTTCCGCCGGCGTCGCGCTTGCAGGCAACGTTCTTGCAGGTGACGATAATTCGCGACTGGGCCGCACGCCGCACACGCGCTTCGCGGTCAACGTGGAGATGTGGTGGAACAAGCTGCCGTTCTTGCAGCGCATCGAGCAGACGGCGGCGCTGGGTTTTCCCGCCATCGAGTTCTGGCCCTGGCAAGGCAAAGACATCAACGCCATCGCGCAACTGTGCCGCAAGCTCAAGATCGAAGTGGCCCAATTCACCGCCTGGGGTTTCCGACCCGGCCTCAACGACCCCAAGAACCATCAACTGTTCGTCAAGGACATCGAAGCCGGCTGCAAAGTCGCGGAGCAGCTCGATTGCCGCCTCATGACCGTGGTTGCCGGCGACGACGTGCGCGGCATGACCCAGCGGCAGATGCACGACAACGTCATTGCCGGCTTGCGGCTGGGCGCTCCGATCGCGGAAAAGCACGGCGTGACCCTCATCCTTGAGCCGATGAACATTCGCGTCGATCACAAAGGGCACTGCCTGTACGGCAGCGAATCGACCATGCGCATCATCAAGGAAGTCAATTCGCGCTTCGTGAAGATCAACTGGGACCTTTACCACATGCAAATTTCCGAAGGCGACTTGTGCGGACACCTGGACGAAGGTTTTGCCGCCAATGCCATCGGCTACATCCAGATCGCCGACCATCCGGGCCGCAACGAACCGGGTACCGGGGAGGTCCACTACACGCGTGTGCTGCAACAACTGGAACGGCGCAACTATCGCGGCATCGTCGGCCTGGAATTGCGGCCGCGAAAGACGGAACTGGAGGCCGCAAGGGCGGTCAACCGGGCGGACCAATGGTAACGTGCCAGCGGCTGGGGACACCACGATTTGGCCAACTCGCGAATTGAGTTGGTCAAATCGTTGTGACAGCACAAAGCTTTACTGAGTAGTAAGTTAGAACGATAAATGCACACGATTTGACCAACTCGCCGGGGCAGGGGGGGGAGCGCAGCCCAAATGCTTTGCACGGCTCGGTTGCAGGAAATCAAATGCATAGCCGCCAAGGACTTGTGACGAAATCAGCCCAAATGCTTCGCAGGGCTGCCCATGGTAGTTGCAATGCAAGGCATCCAGCCGCCAGACCTACGTGTTGAGGATCCCGTACCATGCAACCGCCGCAACCCAAGCGCGTCGCCGCCATCGTCACTGAGTATCGCCGTTGGTCCCATGCCGACGTGATCGTGGGCAAGATTCTCGAAGGGTATTACCACGACGGCAAGGAATTCCCGCGCATGCGGCTGGTCTCCATGTACGTCGATCAATTCCCCGAGCGCGACATGAGCCTGAACCTGGCGAAGCGGCATGGCTTTGCTTTGGCCAACACCATCGAGGAAGCGCTCACGCTGGGCCGCAAGGAATTGGCCGTGGACGGCGTGTTGTCCATTGGCGAACACGGCAAATATCCGACCAACGACCGCGGCCAGCTCTTGTATCCGCGCCGCCGCTTCTTCGAGGGCACTGCCAACGTCTTCGAAAGATTCAAACGCTCCGTGCCGGTGTTCAATGACAAGCATCTGGCCGCGACCTGGCAGGACGCGCGCTGGATGTACGACCGCGCCCGCGAATTGCACGTGCCCTTCATGGCGGGCTCGTCGTTGCCGGTGACCTGGCGTCGGCCGGTATTGCGCATCCCGCGCAACACGGAGATCACCGAGGCCGTGCAGATTGGCTACGGACCGTTCGAGGGTTATGGCTTCCACGCCCTGGAAAGCTTGCAGTGCATGGTCGAACGGCGGCGCGGCGGCGAAACCGGCGTCCGCTCCGTGCAGTGCCTGCAAGGCGAAGAGATGTGGCGGGCGATGGACAGAGGCGCGTTTTCGCGCGAGCTTATGGAATCGGCCATGGAGCGCGTGCCCGCCCACGCACAAGGCGACTACCGCAAGCTGACCGCCAAGGCTCGCGACGCCGGCGTCTTCCTCATCGAATATCGCGACGGCCTGCGCGCCAGTGTTGTCATGCCGAACGGCTGGGTCCACGAGGGCGACGGCGGCGCTTTCACCTTCGCCTGCCGGGTGCGCGGCCAGGACAAACCGCTCGCCACGCACTTCTACTTGCAGCAGCCAGACCCCTTCGGCCATTTCGCGCATTTGTTAAGGGCCATCGACTCCATGTTCCAGACCGGCCACCCCGCGTATCCGGCGGAACGCACGCTCCTGACGACCGGCATCCTCGACGCGGTCATGATCAGCCGGCACGAAAAACACCGCCGCGTCGACACGCCGTTTTTGGATTTTCGCTACACGCCGACGGATTGGGGCTTCGCGACCGACCCGGTGCCCAAGCCGATCAAACGATGAGTGTCTTCAACCACAGAGGCACAGAGACACAGAGAAGAAAAATGAGGAACCAAGAACTGCGCTCCGGGTGGCATTCTTTCGCTGATCCAGTGAAATGACAGCGAATCCCGTACCAGCACGGCGAAAGCATGTCGAAGCGCCGGGACACGTGGCGCTTCAGCATGCCTTGGCGGTGCTGGTTCCGGGTTCGCTGTGCTTGCACACGATCCGCCAAGGCATGCCACCAATGCCACCCGTCGATTCTCGTTCTTCACTGTATTTGTTTTCTCTGTGCCTCTGTGTCTCTGTGGTTCAAAAATCATCGGCGCAATTTCCCCCTCTCCGGGAACATCTTCGTGAAGGAGCCAAACCCATGGCGACGGGCCAAGTTGACGGTTTGCTGGGGAAATGTCTGCGAGCGGCGCTTCCGGCGGACGGCGGCATGCTTTCCGACGGCGACTTGCTCGAGCGCTTCCTCGCAAACCAGGAAGAATCGGCGTTTGCGGCCATTGTGCGGCGGCATGGGCCGATGGTCCTGGGGGTGTGCCGTCGCTTGCTCTCGCACCACGACGCCGACGACGCTTTTCAGGCCACGTTTTTCGTGCTGGTCCGCAAAGCCGCCACGCTCAAGCTGCGCGTCGGCCTGGCTAACTGGCTGTATGGCGTCGCCTATCATACTGCCCTGAAGACCAAGGCCCTTGCCCGCAAACGTCAGGCGAAGGAGGCCGCAGCCAGCGCCATGTCCCAAGCCAAAGCGAAAATCGAATCACGCCAGGATTGGCAGCCCTTGCTCGACGAAGAACTGCATCGGTTGCCGGACAAGTATCGCTCGGCGCTGGTCTTGTGCGACCTCGAAGGCAAGACGCGGCAAGAGGCGGCGAAGCAGTTAGGCGTGCCAGCAGGGACCATGTCGGGCCGGCTCACCACAGCCCGGCGGCTTTTGGCCCAGCGGCTCGCGAAACGCGGACTTGTCCTGTCCGCGGGCGGACTGGCAACCATCCTCACACAGCAGGCCAGCGCCAGCGTGCCTTCGACTTTGGCCGGCGTCGTCGTGCAGACGGCCAAGCACATCGCCTTGGGAGCGGCTCCTTCATGTGTACCCGCAAAAATCCATGCCATCACCGAAGGAGTCATGAGAACCATGTTGCTCGCCAAACTTAAAACCGCGCTTGTCGTGTTGGTGACTTTTGCTTTTTTGGCTTGCGGTTGGAGATTGCTCTCCAGCCAGGCAAGCGCGCGGCAACCCGCGCCGATTGCCGCCGCTGGTGCTTCGCTACTGGCCGTTGCGCAAGATAGGGAAGGTCCGCGCGCCCTTTCCCTCGATGGGCCGGTGGATCAGGTTGCCTACAGCCCCGACGGCAGATTCCTGGCCACGCAGCACCGCATCGACGAAGTGGATGAAGGTCGGCGCTGGCGCGGCCACGAACTCAAGATTTGGGACGCCCAGACCGGCAAACCGCTGCGAACGATCACACAGGTCAAGACAAATTGGTTTGGTGCGTTCACGTTTTCCCATGACGGCAAGACCTTGGCGAGCGTGGCCATGCGCCCCGAGAACAACAAGCGCGTTTACGACGTGAAGCTCTGGGACCCGGCGACAGGCAATGAAAAAGCCACGCTGGTCGGCGCCAGCCATGGCCTGTACGCGCTTACGTTTTCACCGGATAGCAAATTCCTGGCCGCTGCCGCCACCGTCATGACGCCAACGGGCACCACCACGGGCGGTGAAGTTTATCTCTGGGAAATCGACTCCGGCAACCTCGTGTGGCAGAAGGAAGAGCACAAGGACCAGCTTAACGGCATCGCGTTCTCGCCCGACGGCAAGACCATCGCCACCGCCAGCGGCGACATGCTCATCAAGCTATTTGACGCCAAGTCCGGCGACGTCAAGCATTCGCTCGCGGGCCATGAAAAGCATGGCGTTTTTTCGGTGGCGTTTTCGCCGGATGGTTCGCTCCTGGCCAGCGGCGGACTGGACGGCACAGTGCGTATCTGGAACCCGGTGGACGGCAAACTCCTGCGCACGCTTGAGGGTTTCAACCCAAACATTCTTGTGGTTGCGTTCACCCGTGACGGCAAGGCGCTCGTCGCCGGCGGTTCCGAGAAAGGGGTCGGCGCGGTCAAGCTCTTCGATCCCCGCACCGGAGAGTTGAAAAACACCTGTAAAGAAAACGCCGGCTATGTGCGCTCCATCTCCCTTGCGCCGGACGGCAATACCGTCGCTATCGGCTCATGGGACCGGTCGGTCCGGTTCTGGTCGATTCGTCCATAGTCTGTTTACGTTTCGCGCTCGCAGTATCCCATGCCACAGCGAGCTTTCTGTGAGCGCGAAACGTAAACGGGTCTTGCAGAATAATTCCATTTCTCCGGTCTCTCCTTTCCATTAGACTTCAGTGAAATAAGTCTTTTGGGGGGAGAACTCATGTTGCTCGGCAAACGCGCTCGGCGTCGGCTTGCTTGGTTCCTAGGCGGCTTCGTGATCTTCCTTGCGCTGCCGATTTCGGCACAGGAAGACGAGCCCGGCTGGCTCAAGGGCCACGCCGTCCACATTCCAACGGAATTCACCAATCAAGAAAGCGGCTACTTTTCCATCGTGGAAGGGCTCAACGGCAGGGTCTACGTCGGCACCGCCAAGTACGGCGTCAATTCCTACCTCGTCGAATGGAACCCGCTCAAGATGGTGATGCAAATGGTCGTGGACGTGCACCGCGTCTTGCGCAAGGCCGTCAAAGGCTTCGCGGCGCAGGCGAAGATTCACACGCGCAACAACGTCGGCGAGAGCGGCAAGATCTACTTCGGCACCAAGCAGGGCTATCCCGAAAAAGAGGAAAAGCGCACCGACTACCTTGGCGGCTATGTCATGGCCTATGACCCCAAATCGGGCGAGACTGAAAACTTCGGCATGCCCAAGAAACACCACGGCGTCATCAGCGTCACGCCCGACGAGAAACGGGGGAAGATTTACGTCTCAACCTGCGACGACGGCCGGCCGATTGAAAGCTCGCACTTCATGGTCTACGACATGAAGACCAAGGAATACCGCGACCTGGGCGAGACGCAGCATTCCTATGCATTCATTGTCGTCGACCACAAGGGCAGGGCGTATCACCCCATCCGCGGCGGCCAAGTACTCCGCTTCGATCCTGACGCCGACAAGCTCGAGAAGCTGGACGTGACCGTCGACGGCCAACCAGCGCCTAAAGCGATCACCAAGGACGGCGCGATCCTCAACTGGGATTGGTCGCCGGACAAGAAGACGCTATGGTGTGTCGAGATGTCCACCAATGAGCTGTTCTCGTTTGATTTGACCACAACGGGCACATCAATCCCCGGTAAAAAACTCGGTCCGCTGTTGGCCAAGGCGAAATCGACCGATTGCCGGGCCATGTGCGTGGGCACAAGCGGCAAGGTCTGGGCCGCGGTCACCGAGCAAGGGTTGCCCGGCGGGCAGATGCTGCATCTTGTCAGCTACACGCCGGGCGCCAAAGCCCCGCGCAATCACGGTAAAGTCGCA
>JAKEHV010000066.1 GCA_022614915.1 Gemmataceae bacterium
GGTCGAGAAGTATCGCGAAGAGCACAAGTCCGAGCTGGCGTCGGGCAATCGCAAATTCCGCGACGGTTTGCGCGCCTTGCAAAAGAAGGTCGATGCGTTTCAGGCCGCCTCGGCGGTGGCGCCGCTGCGGGCCATGGTCCTGCAAGACACGCCGTCGCCGATGACGCCGCAAGTTTTCGTGCGCGGCAATCCCAAAAACCCCGGCCCGAGCGTGCCGCGGCAATTCGTGGGTGTGCTGTCCGGAAAAGAGCGCACGCCTTTCCAGGAAGGCAGCGGCCGGCTCGAACTGGCCCGCGCGATCGCCGACAACGACAACCCGCTCACGGCTCGCGTCTATGTCAATCGCGTTTGGACGCACCTCTTGGGCAGGGGACTTGTAACGACACCCGGGGACTTCGGATTGCGCAGCGACCCGCCGAGCCACCCGGAATTGCTGGACTATCTCGCCGCGCGCTTCGTGGAAGACGGCTGGTCCACCAAGAAGCTCATTCGCAATATCGTTCTGTCGAAGGTCTATCGGCAATCGAGCGCCGCCAACCCGGCTGCGGAGAAAGCCGATCCGGAAAACCGATACCTGGCGCGGGCCAATCGACGCCGTCTCGATTTTGAAGCGATGCGCGACGGCATCCTCGCGGCTTGTGGGACGCTCGATCCAGCGATGTTCGGCGCTCCCGTCGACCTCACCAAGGCCCCGTTCACCGGCCGGCGCACGCTGTATGGCTTCATCGATCGGCAAAACCTGCCGGGCCTGTTCCGCACCTTCGACTTCGCCAGTCCCGACGCGACCACCGCGCAGCGCTACCAGACGACAGTGCCGCAACAGGCATTGTTTTTGCTCAATAGCACGTTCTTGCAGCAACAGGTGCGCGAATTGATGAAGAAGTCGGAGATCGACTTGGCCGATAACACGGCCGGCAAGATTCAGTCCCTGCATCGCCGTCTCTTAGCCCGTGAGGCGCGGCCCGAGGAAATCCGGCTGGGCGAGCAGTTCCTGGCCAGCGCGTCGGAAATCAGCGGAGGCACGTTGACGCAGCCGCTTTCGGCGTGGGAGCGTTACGCGCAGGTGCTGCTGTTAACGAATGAGTTTATGTTCGTGGATTGACAGCGAGGTTTTCGGTGGAGATCGAGCCCAGTCAGCCATTATCAGAAGACTTGGCGGTCCACCGGATTGGCGGCAAGTCGCTGGCCAATCTCCAATTGAAAGAGAAGGAGAAAAAGCTCGATCCGCCGGGAATCTCCATCCATCTCGGCGGAACGCCAGAAGAAACGGTTGCCCATTACCTCGACGCCTACCCTGATCCGGTTCGATACTCGAACATACTTAAGTTGGCGAAACGAGTTGCCACGGCAACGGTCAAAGTGATTCGCGCCGCTGGTTTTGATGTGTTACCCGTTCGCACAACGAAGTTCCCGAATCATGGTAGAATCATACATCCGCAAGGAGTGCCGGGATTTGAAGATCCGGAGCTGCAGAAACTCGCCCGCATGTTTGAGGAGTTGGAATTATGAAAGCCACGACGGCCGTTAGCCATTCGACCGCAGGATTGCCGACAGACCTGCCAACCAACGCTGCACTGGAATTGCCACAGCCTGGTCAGAAATACTCTCTCTTGGACTCGAACAACGCCTTGATCGGAGAAGTCGCAATTCAAATGCAAAAGAACGGTTGGTATTTCGGCGCATTCACCTCAGCCCCGGGCTTTGAAAAGGTGAAGGCACTTTTTGAAGAACACTCGGAATTAGTGAACGACCAAGTTCTGTCGCTGATCGACGAGGCAGAACAAAAGATCGCAGCGCTTGGCCTTCATCTTCTCGTAGATGGGGGAGGCCGTGTACGACCGATTTGCGATGTTCAGATCGGGAATAATTCAATCAATTTCCACATTCAGCAAAGTTAGGGCATGCAATACTCCCCCATAGCAGGGCATGACAGAGTTTACGTTTCGCGCTCGAGTAATCCCTGCCGCAACAGGGCTTTCCCGAGCGCGAAACGTAAACGGACGGACGAATCCACCATGAAACAACAACTTCCGATTTCGCGCCGTGATTTGCTTCGCCGCGCCGGCATGGGCTTCGCCTCCCTTGGCCTCGCCCAGCTTCTGGCGGATGAACGCCTGCTCGAAGCGGCGCAGCTTCAGACTTCGCCGCTGGTCCCGCGCCGGCCACACTTCACGCCAAAGGCCCAGCGCGTCATCCACCTCTTCATGAACGGAGGCCCGTCGCACGTCGATACCTTCGACCCCAAGCCGATGCTGGCGCGCTACGCCGGCCGCGAGCTGCCGCGCAATCTGCGTACCGAGCGCCGTACCGGCGCCGCCTTCCCGTCGCCCTTCCGCTTTCAAAAACACGGCCAAAGCGGCCTCGAAGTCAGTGAGCTCTTTCCGCACGTCGGCGCTTGCGCCGACGACCTGTGCGTCATCCGCTCCATGCATGCCGACTTGCCCAATCATGAGCCTTCGCTCATGCTCATGAATTGCGGTGAGGCCAGGCTCGTTCGCCCCAGCTTCGGGTCATGGGTCACGTATGGACTGGGCAGCGAAAATCAAAACCTACCCGGCTTCATCGCCATGTGTCCGGGCGGCTATCCGATTCAAGAATCGCAAAACTGGCAATCTGCTTTTCTGCCGGGCGTTTACCAAGGCACCTACATCGACACGCAACACACGAATCTCGAACGCCTTATCGAAAACATTCGCAACCGCTCCGTCAGCCCCCAGCAGCAGCGCCAGCAGCTCGACCTGTTGCGCGCGCTCAACGAGCGCCATCTGGCTGAGCGCAACCGCGACCCGCAACTGGAAGCCCGCATCCAGTCCTTCGAACTTGCCTATGGCATGCAACGGGATGCGGAAGACGCCTTCGACATCGGCCGCGAGCCGCTGCATATCCGCGCAATGTACGGCGACGGCGTCCATGCCCGGCAACTCTTGATCGCCCGCCGGCTTTTGGAGCGCGGCGTCCGCTTCATCCAGGTCTGGCACGGCAAAGACCAACCTTGGGACAGTCACGACGACCTCGATGTGAACCATCGCCGGCTGGCGCGTGAGTGCGACCAGCCCATCGCCGCCCTGTTGCGCGACCTGAAACTGCGCGGCATGCTCGATAGCACGCTGGTTATCTGGGGCGGCGAGTTTGGCCGCACTCCCACGGTCGAATTGCCCACGCCGGGAGCCAACGCGGGCCGCGTCAACGGCCGCGATCACAATCACTGGGGTTTCTCGATGTGGCTAGCCGGCGGCGGCGTCAAGGGCGGCATCGTCCACGGCGCAACCGACGAGTTCGGCTTCCAAGCCGCCCAAGACCGCGTCCATATCCACGACCTACACGCCACGCTCTTGCACTTGTTGGGCTTCGACCACGAACGCTTCACTTACCGGTACGCCGGACGCGATTTCCGCCTCACCGACGTGCACGGCCGCGTGGTGCGCGAGATTATTCAATAACCCGAAGCGTCAACCAAAGGTGCGGTCGCGCTCCCAGGATAAAATCCGGCCGAGGATGTCACACGGGTCGTCGTCGGGTGTGGGAAAGGGCCAGGTGAAGCGTTCGGAAGCGGCCAGCTGGCAGGCGGCGCCGTGGTCCGCCTCATAACTCCACAGCGCAATAAATCGACAGATGGCCCGGGCCCGCCGGCACCAATGAGCCACCGCCGGCAGCGCCTTGGCCTCCGACCCTTGATCGTGCACGCTCTCCTCGCTGCGTTCGACGAGCCATTCCACGACGATGCGCGCCTCGGCATCCCCCAAGCCGCGCGTCAGGTGCTCGTCGTCCAAGATGCGCGTCAAAAACGATCGTGAAACCATGGTCCCCCGTAAATTGGAAACGCAGAGAGCGCGGAGAACGCGGACAAGGTCATGGCAGGAGATTGCATTCTGATGTCTCCGCGACCTCAGCGTCCTCTGCGTTCTAACTGCACACACCCCCAAACCGCTTTCCGCGCGCGCGGCTGCGATGTTCTAAGGCGAAATCGTTATACGTGTCAAATGAGCGGGCCTCTATAGCGTGAGAGCCGACCCAGGGCAAGCGCAGTTATGAAGGGTGCGCGGTAAGCTGGGCAAACCGCGCTTGACGCGGCTTGGGCCCGACGCTACTGTCCCTTCCATGTAGCAGTCCGATATGGGAGTCCGCATTGGGAATGCATGTCCCCGTCTGTGTCGCGCTTTGGGGTTTCGATGCGGACACCTGGTGGATCACGCCGCTCGTCCTGGCGGCGCTTGTCGCGCTGGCCTATGTTTTTCGTTATCAGGTCTTGGTTCGATTTCCGCTCTGGCTGCTGCGGCACACGTTGTACCGCGTCCATGTACACGGGCTGGAGAACATCCCGCGCGAAGGACCTGCGCTCTTGGTCTCCAACCACGTTAGCCATATCGACGCCCTTTTGATCTTGGCCGCGCAAAAGCGCAAGGTGCGCTTCATCGTCTGGGCGCCGTTCTTAGGCGTGCCGTTCTTGCGCTGGATTCTGCGCCTCATGCGCGTCATCCCGATCGATAGCCGGTCCGGGCCGCGCGCCATTATCCAGGCGCTGCGGGCCGCCGGCGAA
>JAKEHV010000475.1 GCA_022614915.1 Gemmataceae bacterium
CGGGCCAAGAACCCGCGCCGCGACAGATTGCCCTTGTTCATAAGTCCTCCGGAGAGTGAGAATGCGAGTGATTTGGATATGATCGTAGACTCCCGAAAGCGAAAACTCAAAGGAAAAAACCGCCGGTTGGACGAGTTTCGCGGCTGCGTGATCGGCAGAAGCTGTCTAAAGATCAAACATTGACACGCTGCGCGTGCGACCTTCTCCACCTTGACACTGACGCAAAATCGCGAGTATAAATCACGGCCCCGGCGCTGTGTCACATGCAGGGACGCCACTCCTCTCAAGGACGAGACCATGGCCAGCCAAGCGACCGATCTTTCCCAGATTCCCCTGCCCATCACGCGCCCTTCTTTTGACCACGAAGAAATCGCCGCAGTTCAAGCGGTGCTCGATTCGGGTTGGGTAACGCAAGGCCCGATGACGGCGGCGTTCGAAAAAGCCTTTGCCGAGCGGCATCAAGTGAGCCGCACGCTGGCTACCACTTCCTGCACCGCGGCGCTCCACATGAGCGCTCTGGCCTTGGGGATTGGGCCCGGCGACGAAGTGATTGTGCCGTCGTTCACTTGGGTGACCTCGGCGCATTGCGCCGAATACACCGGCGCTAAAGCCGTCTTTTGCGATATCGATCCCGCGACATTCAACATGAGCCCGGACGCTGTGGCCGCTGCCGTCACGCCCAGGACCAAGGCCATTGTCGCCGTGCATCTTTTTGGCCTGGCGGCGGACTTGTATGCCCTCAAACACATTGCCCAGCGGCACGGACTGGCGATTATCGAAGACGCCGCCTGCGCCGTCGGCTCAACGTACTTTGGCAAAGCCGTCGGCAGCTTCGGCGACCTCGGCTGCTTTTCGTTTCATCCGCGCAAAGTCATCACCACGGGCGAAGGCGGCATGGTCACCACCGAAAGCAAAGACCTGGCCGACCGCGTCGCCGCTTTGCGCAATCACGGATCGAACCGGCTCAAAACACCGGCCGCGCCCCAGCCGCACCATATGGGCGCTTTCGAGTTTCTGGGTTTCAATCTGCGCCTGTCGGACATCCAAGCCGCTATCGGCTTGGCGCAAATGAAGAAACTCGACGGCTTGCTGGAACACCGTTGGGCCTGTGCCTTGGGTTACAACCAGCTCCTAAAAGACATCGAGTGGCTGCGGCTGCCGGCGGAGCCTGAAGGCTATCGGCACACGTACCAGTCGTATGTCGTCTGGGTCAAGCCGGAGTCGCCGCTGCCGCGCAACCACATCATGGAGCACCTGGCGGCGCATGGCATTCAGACGCGGCCCGGAACGATGGCGGTGCACTTGACGCCCTATTACCGCGACAAATACGGCATCGCCGCCGATTCGCTCGCGTGGTCCAAGGCCGCCGAGGAGTGCACGATTACGCTGCCGATCTTCCCCGGCATGCAGGAGCGCGACCTGGAACGCGTAGCCGGCGCATTGCGCTGCGTCGAGCAATCGGCGCGGACGCTACGAAAGGCGGGATAACCGAAATCCGAAACTCGAAATCCGAAATCCGAAACAAAACCGAAATCCGAAATCGGAAATGTAAGGCAGTCGTTTGGAGCCTTGTTTTTGAGATTTGAATTTGTTTCGGATTCCGGAATTCGGATTTCGGATTTTGCAGCGCTTTGTGAGGTCAGCCATGTGCGGCATCGTCGGCGTGGCCAATCGGAAGGGCAACACCGTTTCGGCGAATTTGCTGAAACGGATGACGGACCTCATCGCGCATCGGGGGCCGGACAGTGAAGGGCACTATACCGAGGGATCCGTTGGCTTGGGGCATCGGCGTCTAGCGATCATCGACTTGTCGCCCTTGGGCCATCAGCCCATGTCCAACGAAACGGGTGACGTCCTTATCACTTTCAACGGCGAAATCTACAACTTTCAAAAGCTGCGTGTCGAGCTGGAAGCCCGCGGCCATCACTTTCATTCGCAGACGGACACGGAAGCTATCGTCCATGCCTATGAGGAATGGGGCGACGACTGCGTGCGCCGCTTCAACGGCATGTTCGCTTTCGCGATCTGGGACAAGCCGAAGAAGCGGCTGTTTCTGGCTCGCGACCGCTACGGCGTCAAGCCGCTCTATTGGTACTTCAAGGACGATGTGTTCCTCTTCGCCTCGGAGATCAAGGCGCTCCTCGAGCACCCGGCGCTGTCGCGCGCGGTCTGCTTCCCGGCCTTAAACGAGTACTTCTCTTTCCAAAACATCTTTACGGATTTGACGTTGTTCGAAGGCGTGCGCCTGCTGCCGCCGGCAAGCACCATGGCGTTCGAATTGGAAAGCTCGGAGCCGCCCAAACAGCGTTGCTATTGGGATTATCCGTTTCCGCGCGAGTCGTGGCGGCTGGGCGAGGACGAATGCGTAGAGCACGTCTATCGCCTGTTCGAGCAAGCAGTCACCCGGCAACTCATCAGTGACGTGCCGGTCGGCGCCTATCTCTCCGGCGGCATGGACTCCGGCTCGATCACAGCCGTCGCCGCCCGCAACGTCGAGCGACTGACCACCTTTACCGGGGGCTTTGACTTGTCATCGGCCAGCGGCTTGGAGATGGGCTTCGACGAGCGCCGTTCCGCCGAGGTGATGGCCAACTTGCTCAAGACCGAACATTACGAAGTCGTCATGCACGCCGGCGACATGGAATGGGTGCTGCCCAAGTTGATCTGGCATCTGGAAGACCTGCGTGTCGGCCAGTGCTATCCCAACTACTATGTGGCGCGGCTGGCCGGCAAGTTCGTGAAGGTCGTGCTCTCCGGCGCGGGCGGCGACGAACTCTTCGGCGGCTATCCCTGGCGCTACTATCGCGGCCTCGGCGCCGCCAACAGCCAAGACTATTTCCGGCGTTATTACCAGTTTTGGCAACGCCTCGTTCCGGACGAAGACAAACGCCATCTGTTCCAGCGCGACACCCTAAAAGCGCTGGGCGAGCACTCCACGTTCGACGTTTTCAAAGACGTGTTCAAAGGCTACATGGGTTCGCTCTACTCCAACGAGGACTACGTCAACGCCTCGCTCTATTTCGAGCTGAAGACTTTTTTGCACGGTCTGTTGGTGGTGGAAGACAAGGTCAGCATGGCGCACTCGCTGGAGACGAGGGTGCCGTTCTTGGACGACGACTTGGTGGAATTCGCCGTGCGCGTGCCGGTGCTGCACAAATTGCGCAGTCTGGAGCCAACGGTGCGCGTGGACGAGAACCAGCCGGGCAAACGGCAGATGTTTGACTTCGAAACGAGCGACGGCAAGCAAGTGTTGCGCAAAGCGATGGGCCGGTTCATTCCCGCGCACATCACCGATCGCACCAAACAGGGTTTTAGCGCCCCGGACGCGAGCTGGTTTCGCGGCGACAGCATCGATTACATTAGCCGCCTGCTGCGCGACCGCAAGGCGCGCATTTACGAGTATCTCAATCCGGCCTATGTGGAAGGCGTGCTCGATCAGCACTGCGGCGGCAAGTCGAATCGCCGGCTGCTCATCTGGTCGTTTTTGAGCTTGGAATGGTGGCTGCGGAATTTTTTCCCGCGCTAGAGGTGCACATGTACGGCGCGGGGGCAGACTCCGTCGACGAACGTCCCTGGGAGCACCCCTTCCTGGCGGAATCGAACCTGCGCCGCTTTCGCGATTACAGCGTACAGGTGCGGGAACTGGCCATGGACCACGCCCGCAACTCTTTCCGGCCACTGGATCTTGGCTTTTGCAATAACATCGCGCAGAACACGTACAAATGGTCCTGTCTCGCCCAGCAGTATGGCGCCAAGGCCACGCTCTATCTGCATGCGTGGGACGACCGCGCCCTGTCGTTGCCGCAGTGGGAAGAATTCGACGGCGAGTTTGCACAGCTCTTGGACGGCGAGGCGTTCCGCGCCGCCCATCCGGACTTGGAAGCGCGCGTTCCATACGTCACGCCCAACCTGTCGCCGCAGTGCGAACACGCACACGCGTGGGCGGCGGCGAAAAACGGCAACCGCAAGCCGCTCTTGGCGCTGCAGGCCGCCCATCCCGAAATGCACTGGGACTCGTTGTCCGCCTATGACGGTCTGTACGCCTACCTCCTTCCCTGGGCGTGCCAATTGACGCGTCACGATGCGAACTTGGCCGCCTACTTCCCGGTGCCCGCATATCTTTCCGGCAAACCCTATTGCGCCTTCGCGGTCGGCGACGACATGCAGTACGAGTGCGGTTTGGCGAGTCCACTGGGACAGCTTTTGAGCCTGTCCTTTAACGGCGCGCGTTTCTTTTTCATCAGCAATCCGCACGTGGTCGGGCACTGCCGGCGCTTGGGCTTCAAGAATGGACTTTATCTGCCATATCCAATGGACAGCCGCCGCTATTGTCCGGGCGAGCCTTGCGCCCGCAAGGAATGGGAAGCGCGCTTTGGCCCGGGGTTTTACGTGCTGTCCACGGCGCGCTTGGATCACGGCGTCAAAGGCAACGTCGGCCTTTTCGACCAGCTCGCGGCGTTAGCGCAAAGCGAGCCGGCGCTGCGCTTCATCTTCTTAGCCTGGGGCAACGATGCGCCGCACTTGGCGCAGCGCATTGCCGACGCCGGCCTTACGCGCCAATTTCTCATGCTGCCTCCTGTCGGCAAGACGCGCCTCATCGACTATTACCGGTCCTGTGATTGCGTGCTCGATCAGCTCATTTACGGCTACTATGGCGCCACTGCGCTCGAAGCGATGGCGGTCGGCAAGCCCGTCGTCATGTTCCTGCGCAAGTCTCATTACGCGCCTCTTTATGAAGGCGACGTAGCGCCCGTTTTCAACAGTCCGCAGCCGACGGACGTGGTGCGCACATTGGCCAATCTCGTCCGGCAACCGGAACTCGTGCAGGACACCGGCCGTCGCGCCCGCGCCTGGCTCGAGCGTCACCACGGCGAGGAAACGATGATCCCATTGATGTTGGCGCTCTTGCGTTTCGCCGCCGACCGCCGGCCGCTGCCCGAAGACTTGCGCAGTCCGCTTTGGGACGAAGAATCGACGGAGGAAGCGGCGTATCATCAAACACGTCTGCGACCGGCCAACGCCGCAAGAATGGCGGGTTAGCCGTTGTGATTTCGTCTATTCGCCAGCCGCGCGCAGCACTCTTGCTTGCAGCGCCGCGCTTAAATGGCGGCCTTGCCGGATCATTTCTTCGATGACCGGCTTTACTGCGGCTAGGTGGCCGGCTTGCTTGGCGGCGAGCAAGATTCCCAGCGTGCCAACAACCGGCATGCCGCGAAGGCGCGCGAGACGTCGGCCGTAGGCCTCGTCGAGAAGCACGGCCCGAGCGTTAAGCGCCGAGGCGAGCGACAAGGTTGCTGCTTCGCCCGCGCCGATCTGGGAGGGCAAGGACGGGTCGAGTGGGACAGACGGCACGATTTGCAGCCAAGGCAACGAATCCAGATCGGGATCGGCAGACGACTTTCCGGCAACATACTCATCACGGACGACGTCCGCTATGGTCACGCTGCCATACAAGGCGGCCAGCAAATCCAGATGACCAACCCCCAGGAGATTAATTAGCGGAGTCGTGTTGGATACGACAGAAGCTTGACTAACGGCCACAGCGTGCCTCGGCTTCGACATCGGTGTCGTCGTCGAAGATCGACACACCATGCGCCGACACGAGATCGAGGAATGCACGCCGGGAAACGCGAAGTATCTCGGCAGCGCGTCCGGAAGAGACTTGACCTAGCTGATAAAGCCGAACGAGGAACGCCTGCTGCGCCAGTTCCGTTAGAGCGTCAGGGCTTTGGCTCGCTGTCAAATCATCGGGACAATCTATTTGGATCCGTGTCATCGGTATTATGCTCCACAGCGCCAGCATGCGACTTCGTATTTCGGCCATTCATTCTACCAGTCACCGAGAGGTTGCAGCAACCCGTCACTTCGCAGCGTCGAAAAGCCTAACTGCGCGCCCAACGAATTGCTTGTAATTGCAAAGCACTAATGGCACAATCGAAGTGTGGCCTGGGTCCGCCGAGTCCTCTTGGGATCAGTCACTGGGAACCACATCATTCAGGCGGTAGTTCAGTTGGATCGGTTTGTTCACGTCAAGAATCGATCCAATCGCCGACAGTAAATCGGGACGAGGGAGCACGCGATGCAATGTCCCCCATTGTCTGCAACATTTTCACACAACTTACGCCGCCTTGCGCAGCAGCGTCGAGATGCCGTTGGGATTGGCCGGCTGGAACGAGTATTCCTGTACCGGCAGCGCCTTGAGCCAGCCTTCGACCTCTTCCTCCGTGTGCTGCCAGGCGTTGTGCGGGTGGTACCAGTCGAAGTTGACGAGGTTGTTGGTGTCGTAGTCGAAGGCGTCGTTCCAGAAGCATTTGACGAAGCTGTAATAGACGAGGCGCTGCACGTCGTGCGTGCCGGCGGGGATGCCGAGGACGGGGATGGGTTTGTCCAGAGTAATAGTGGCGTTGAGCTTGGATAGGGCGTGGCCCAATTCCGTGAGGCCTTTGCAGGCTTCGTAGCAGTCGTCCGGCGACATCTTCGTGAAGTGCGCGCGGATATGGTCGTCGCAGAAGACGCGGGCGGGCCCCATGCGCCGATAAACGTAGAAAAACATCTGTCCGCCGGGCCGCACTTTCCTGAAGAGCGCTTCCAGGGCTTGGCGCGTGTCCGGCGTGTGGTGCAGGATGCCGTCGGCGATGGCGAAGTCGAAGGTGCCGTCCGGGAATGGCAAGTCCATCACGTCCGCTTGCACGACGTGGCAATTGGGCAAATCGCGCGTGTTCTGGAAGGTTGCATGGGCGCCTTCGGAAATGTCGGCGGCGATCACCTGGCCGGCGGTGTTTTCCGCCATGAAGCGCGAGTTGAACCCGGAGCCGGAGCCGACTTCGAGAATGAGATTCTTATC
>JAKEHV010000067.1 GCA_022614915.1 Gemmataceae bacterium
GAGCTGGGCTCGTTCCTGTTCCTGGAATACCCGGTGGGCTGCTGGTACTGCGAAATGCCGGACACCACGCAAATCGTCTTCGTGGAGCTCCCTTTGGGCAAGACCACAGCGTATCAGCGCAGCCTTGTGCGCATCGTCGGCCGGCTCAGCCTCAACGACGCCGACCCGGAGGACTTCTTCTTCGCCCTGCGCGAGGCGCGGGTGGCGGGGGTGGACTAGACGGTTGTCGGTTGCAATCTGTGGCCGTTCGCTTGGGGCTCTTCAACACTGGAAATCCTAGTGGCGGCAGCTATTCCGGCGCCGCGAACTGTCCAGCATCCACTTTGTCCTGGGCTTTGACTTCGCTCACTTCCACGACGACTTCGGACTTGTCGACTTTGGTGAGGACGCGCGTGGGCAGTTTAAGGCCCTCCGCTTCCTTGTAGTCGTGATAAAGGAACTCAAAAGTCTTCTCCATGCCTTGAGGATCGGTGAGGCGGATTTCCGTTTTGACGACGAGGCCGGTTTCCATGTCGAAGAACAGCATCGCGTCTTTGCCGCCGCGGGCGACGGTCACACCGAGTGCCGCGCGGTCGCCGACCTTGACTTCGCCGAACGGCGACAGCTTGACTTCCTTGTCGAGCAGGGCCGGCAGCATGTGCGGCATGCGCAGCGCGTATAACATCCCATTAATCATGGGCACAACCTCCTTGGGCGCTGGCTCGACCTTGCCGGAGTCGAGGTCTTTGGCCCAACCTTTGTCGCCGTTGATGACAATGAGCATGTTCTTACTCTTGCCCCCGATATCGGCCCCGATGTTCACGCGATACTGGTCCCAGCCTTGCCAGGTGGCGTCGAGCGTGGCGGAGATTTGCATGTTGCCGTCTTGAATGTTGGCCTTGGCCTTGCAGATGCCGGTCTTGAGCGAGGCGAGCTTGGCTTCTCCGCCGGACGCTTTGATGGCTTTGGCGACGAGGTCTTTGGCATCCGCGTCGCCGCCGCGGCCCGCGACCGCAAGCGCCAAGACGAGTACCCCTGTTGTGAGCACGACGATGCACTTCTTCATGGCAGACCCTTTTGGAGTTGGGAAAAAAGTGGGACGCATCCTTTGATCGTATCCTCTTTCGGACACGATGACACGAAAAAGCCGGAGTTTCCGCGTTGACAACCGCCTTGTAGCCGCAAGCGGCCCCGCTTGCGGACAGGTGGAAAGGCGAGCACGCAAGCGAGGCCGCTTGCGGCTACGTATTGCGCAGAAACGGGAATGCACTCCGGACTGTTGCCGGCGTGGCATCAAGCGGTTACTCTTCTTGATGTGTGGCGTGTTTTGCAGTGCCCACAGTCGCCATCGGAGGGCCGATCATGTTGCCGCGCATTTCTCTAGTGCCGATTGCGCTATTCCAGTTGACGCTGGGCTTGACATCCACTCTTAGTGCTCAGGAAGCCAAACCTTGGACCGATTCCGTAAAGGATCTGCCTGCGGAAGCGATCGTGCGGCTGGGCACGTTGCGTTTTCGCAATGCCGACGGCTTTGAGTCGCTCGCATTCACGCCGGACGGCCGGCATCTCGTCAGCGGCGGCTGGGGAGGGGCGCGGCTGTGGGATGTCAAGACCGGAGAGCTCCTGCGCCGCTACGGTGAAGAGCTGGAGAGTCCGACCGAAGCTGCGGCGCTGTCGCCGGACGGGAAGCTGGTGGCGGTCGGCGGTTGGGGCCAAGAGGAGGGAGGTGGCGCGGTCTATGAATTGGAAAGCGGCCGGCGCTTGTACCGCTTCGGGGCAAGGAGCATCAACGTCACACCTTGTTTTTCGCCCGACGGCAAGATGGTGGCCTTCTTCCCGCGCAGCGACGGCGCCATTGTGCTGCTCGACGCCGCCACGGGGAAAGAGCTGCGTGCGCTGAAGGGCCATGATTCCAGCAAGACTTTTGGAATTCAGGCAGTTTTCACCAACGACAACGCGTCCGTCGTCTCCGCTTGTAGGGATGGAACCGTTCGTATTTGGAATGCGTTAACCGGAGAGGAGTTGAAACGCATCGAAGCCGCGGAGGACGGAGTCGCTGCGATGGCGTTATCGAGCGACGATGATGTGATTGCAACGGTGGCCTACAAGTCAATCAAAGAAGGCAACGTGGAATCTCTCTTCCACCGTCCCGAAGTCATGCTTTGGGACTCGCGCTCGGGCAACGTGATCCGCAAGATCGCCGTGCCCGCCATCAAGAATAACCCGTTTCCAAATCTGAAGGGAGAAGCGCTTGGACCGACTTTCATCACGTTCACGCCGGACGGCAAAGAGCTGGTGACCGGCGGATTGGCCGGCGCGCTGCGCGTTTGGAATGTCTCATCGGGAAAAGAAATTCGCCGATTCGATCACACCCACTACTTGCTAGGCGCGGCCTTTGACGCCAACCATACGATGGCGGTCATCGAAGGCCACAGCATTCGGCTCTGGGACTTGAAAACGGGTCGCGATCTGACTCCCAGCAACTACCCGCGCGAACCGATCAACGTCGCTGTACTGTCGGCCGACGGACGGATGGTCGCGACTTGCGGCAGGGAAGTTCGATCCATAAACCTCTGGGATGCGGAAACCGGGTGGGAAATGCGCCGGTTGCTAGGAGAGGACGAGTCGATTCGTTCCATGCAATTCTCGAAAGACGGCAAGACTCTGATCGGCTTGGGATATGTCCACACGCTTCGGATTTGGGACTTGAAGTCTGGTCATCAATTGCACCAGACCAAATTGGCGCGGAATGGCTGGCACTTGGCGACCTCACCTGACGGCAAGACGATCGCTGTCGCAGGCAACGACGGGGTTGACTTGTTCGATGCGACCGGCAAGGAAGTGGGGATTCTCAAGGGCCCTCGCAAAGATGCGGGTATTCCGAGATTCACGCCGGACGGGCGCGGCCTGCTTTCTTGGACTTCCGACGGCAAACTGCACCGCTGGAACTTGGCTTCCGACAAGTACGAGGTCCGAGACTTCGTCGCGTTTGAAAACAGCCCCTTTGAGATGGAGCTATCTTCGGACGCACGTCTGCTCGCGTTCGCAGTTCAATACAGCGACTTTTTGCCCGTCGTGGATCATGCCACCGGCCGCGAGGTTTGCCGATTCGAGCTTGATCGAACGGAGCAGATAGTCGCGTCGGTCGCGTTCTCTCCCGATAGCCGCTCGCTGGCATGGGGCGGACGCAAAGACGGCAGGGTTTGGCTTGGTGAAATCGCCACAGGCGCGGTGCGGCATCAGCTCAAAGGACACCGCGGCCGAGTGCAATCGCTGGCCTGGTCCGCGGACGGCAAGCGGCTGCTCACGGGCAGCACGGATACGACGGCGCTCGTTTGGAACTTGAGCGGACCGCTGCCGGCGGAAGGTAAACGACAAGATGCGCTTTCGGACGCAGAGTTGGCTTCCTCGTGGCGCGAACTAGGCGGCAAAGACGCCAAGAAGGCCTATGCGGCCCTGCGCCGTCTGAGCGGCGCGCCGATGCAGTCCGTCGGCTTAGTTCGTCAAAACCTCAGGCCCGCCGCGGCCGTCGACATGGGCCGCGTGGGGAAGTTGATCGCGGACCTGGAAAACTCGGAATTCGCGGTGCGCGACAAAGCCGGTCGCGAATTGCAGAAAATCGGCGAAGGCGCGCTGCCGGCACTGCGTCAAGCGCTCGCCGCCAAGCCGTCGCTGCAAGCGCAACGCCGCCTCGAACGACT
Source organism: Gemmataceae bacterium (assembly GCA_022614915.1). Taxonomy (GTDB): domain Bacteria; phylum Planctomycetota; class Planctomycetia; order Gemmatales; family Gemmataceae; genus JAKEFD01. The sequence goes on from JAKEHV010000067.1 coordinate 3,681, forward strand.
GATCGCGGACATCGAGCCATTGACGCCCGAACAAGTGCACGCCATCCGCGCCGTCGAAACGCTCGAGCACATTGCCAGCGCGGAGGCGCGGGAAGTGCTGCATCGGCTTGGCAAGGGCGCGTCCGGGGCACGCTTGACCCGGGAAGCGCGCGAAGCGCTGGAGCGTTTGCAAGCTCGATCGAAACAGTGATCCTGAGCCGGGTAGCAATCCGCGCAAGGGCGGAGAATATACGTAAACCGATCACTTTGGCAGGTCCCACAGCGTGATCATGCGGGCGGCCGCGGCCAGAACGCCGCGGCTGTCGGCCGTGAACAAGCAGGGCATAAACGCCCTGTCGCCTTCGAAGCGGGCAATTTCCTTGCCGGTTTCCAGATTGACCACGTGGATGAAGCAATCGAACATCTTGCCGCTCTTACTGGCGCCGCCGCTCGCCAGGCCAAGCTTGCCGTTGGGAGAAATGGCGACCGCGCCATGGGTGCTGGTTTCGATATGCCAGGCGCGCACGGGTTTGCCGTCGCGGCCGTCGAGGAGCACGAGATACTGGCGGTAGCGCAGCAGTATTTTTTGCCCGTCGTCGGAAATTGCCCAATGGTCGATTTGTTCTGGATTGAGGTCTTGCGTGGCTTCGAAAAGCCATTCTTCCTGCCCTGCGACCGGGTCCAAGATAGTGACGCCGGCTTTTTGCCTGGAGTTGCCGCGCAGGAGAAAGAACTTTTCCTCACCGGGATAGAAAGCGACTTTGCGGATAGCGGAATCGGGCGTGCCCGCCAGACGAAACGAGGGCTTGGCATCGGCGGTATCCCAAGCGAAGAACAAACCGGGGCCGGCGGGAAAACTCCATTCGCACGAAAGCGCTTTCTGGCCATCGGCGCTTAGGGCCAGACTGGAAGCTTTGTTTTCGTGTTGCGCGAACTCTTTGAGGAGTTTGCCGCTGTCCACATCCCAAAGGCGAATCTTCGCATCCGGTTTGTCCCAGCCGCCGCTTAGAAGTCTTTTGCCGTTTTTGGAAAGCGCGAGCTGAAAGACCGGGCCTATGTTGCCCTCGAACTGGCCGGCGACTTTGCCCGTGGTGATGTTCCACAAGCGGATGGCGCCGTCGGTTTCGCCGGCGATGAAATGCTTGCCGTCGGGGTGAATGGCCAAGGCGCCGTACTTGTTGAACTGCGGCGGCACTTCGCCGAAGCGGCGCGAGGGCTGCGTCTTGGCCTTGATCTTGCCGTCGCGGGCGATTTTGATGGGCGGCGGCAGATTGAAATCGGGATTCACTTTCTTGGGCTGCGGCGGTTCGATTTTCTTTATGGGCGGCATCGGTGGCTGGGGTTCGTCGAGCGGCTTCTTGGGCTCTTTTTTCGGCTCTTCCTTCATCGGAGGATCGGGCACGACCACCGGCCCAGGCGGCTCCTTTTTCGGCTCAACCTTTGGCGGAAGCGGCAACGGATCAACCACCACCGGCGGGTTTTCCTGGACAATGGGCGGCGGCGGATTCGGATCGCCCAAGGGGATTTCGTCGATTCCCACCAATTCTGGAGGCATGGCCACTGGTTTTTCCATCACCACATGATCGCCATGAGCGCCCAGAAAAAACAGGAAACCCATGACCAAAACGCCCACCACCACCAAGCCGCCGACGCCCGCCGCGATCCAGGGCCAAATCGGCGCGCCTTCGTCCTCATTGGACTCGCGGCGGCGCGGGCGCTCGTCCTCGTCGTCTTCGTCGCGGCGGGAGCGGCGCGGCCGCGGCGCATCCTCCTCATCACGCATTGGCGGCGGGTTGAGCGGATCGATAGGCAGAACGGTGAGCACTTCGTCCGCGAATTGTTCGTTGGGAATCCGCAGGATGGACTTGCACGCGGGGCACCGAATCTGTCTGCCGCGCTGATCGTCCTTGGCGGATAGTTTTTGACCGCATTTGGGGCAATCGATGTGGATCACGGCCGATTCTCCCTTGAATGTAGTCTTGCCGCATCCCATTCTAACGGTTGGTATGCGAAAGGAAATGCTGAATTCGCGATCGTGGACTACTTCAGGATTCCACGCACGACCTCGCCGGCGACGTCGGTGAGGCGGAAGTCACGGCCGCCGAAGCGGTGGGTCAGGCGTTCGTGATCGACGCCGAGGCAATGGAGAATGGTGGCATGCAGGTCGTTCACGTGCACCGGGCTCTCGGCAATGTTATAGCCGAACTCGTCGGTGGCGCCGTAGGTGAAGCCGGGTTTGACGCCGCCGCCGGCCAAGACATACGTGAAGCAGCGCGGATGATGGTCGCGGCCGAAAGGGCCGTCCAGATCGCCTTGCCCGAAGCTGGTGCGGCCGAACTCGCCGCCCCAGATGACCAGCGTGTCGTCGAGCAGGCCGCGCTCTTTCAAATCCTTGATGAGGGCCGCACTTCCCTGGTCGGTGGCCTGTGTCTGCCGGCGCAGGTCGTTGACCACGCTCGTGTGCTGGTCCCAGCCGCGGTGAAAGAGCTGCACGATGCGGACGCCGCGCTCGACGAGCCGCCGTGCCAAGAGGCAATTCCGCGCGAAAGTGCCGGGCATGCGCACATCGGCGCCATACAGATCGAGCGTTCTATCGGACTCGCGCGTAATGTCCATCAGCTCCGGTACAGAAGCTTGCATGCGGAACGCCAGCTCAAAGGAATTGATGCGGGCTTCGATCTCCGGGTCGCGGACTTGCGCCAATCGCAATCGGTTCAGCTCGTTGATGCCTTGCACCATGTCGGCGCGGACGGCCGTGCTGATGCCCTCAGGGTTCGACAGATACAGCACGGGATCGCCGGACGCCTGAAAATAAGTGCCTTGATGCTGCGGCGGCAGAAAGCCGCTATGGTAGTAGCGCGACTGGATGGGCTGATCGAGCGGGCCGGAAATCATGACGATAAAGGCGGGCAAGTCGCGGTTTTCCGCGCCCAGGCCGTAGCTCAGCCACGAGCCCATGCAGGGCAGACCGGGCGTGCCGCGGCCGGTTTGCATGAACGTTACCGCCGGGTCGTGGTTGATCGGCTCGGTGTGCACGGAGCGCACCACGCACAAGTCATCGGCCACACAAGCCATCCGTGGGAGCAATTCGCTTATCGAATGTCCGCAGTGCCCGTGGCGCGCGAACCGATAGGGCGTGGCCGCTGTTTTGAAGTGACCCTGGTCGCGGGTCATCAGCGTCACGCGCTGCGTGCCAAGGATGGACGCGGGCATTTCCTGGCCGTGCCGGGCGCGCAGGATCGGTTTGGGATCAAACAAATCGACGTGCGAGGGACCGCCGGCCATAAAGAGATAGATGACGCGCTTGGCGCGCGGCGCAAAGTGGGTTTGACGCAATGTGCCCGGCACGGCGACGGTTTGGGCAGTCACCGGAGAATCCAAGAGCGATGCGACGGCCGCCATGCCCAAGCCGAGGCTGGTGCGCTTGAGGAAATAGCGTCGAGTTTGCGGGTTCCAGCGAATGGAATCTACAGCCATGTTTACTCTTTGGAGCGAAGGTTATTGAGCATGTTGTCAAGCAATTGATCCACGTTCTTCGCACGCCTACGCACCAGGTTAAACAGATCCTTCAAGAGTGTGTAGCTCTCTGCTCCCTGCCAACATTCAATCTCATCCACGACTTCGCCATTAGCGTTCAGCAGCCATGCCCGGTAAAAGAAGCTCGGAGCGGCATACTCGTCATCGGATGGTCGAAGAGCAGGGGCTTCGAACCTGCCGATGCGTACAGCTCCATCACCAACCCAGGTGCGGTAGATGTCTAATTCGACTGTATCTTCCCACTGCACTTTCTCTTTTTGCGTGGCCTGAAAAAGGGTTTGAAGCAACGTAACGAATTTGTCTTGAATTTGCGGCATACTAGCTCTCTCGCATCTTAGAATTAATTTTAGCTATTCGCCGCTGCGTTAGGACGCTAACCGCCAACGTCGCAATCGAAAACGATAATCCAAGTACGCTCGCAATGTTGCCGTATTGTTGAATCAGCCATTCCATTCGCGGATTTATACATCAACTTCAGTCCCACTGCATTCTAAAACCGAGAGGTTTGCATTTACTCAACTCACTCGCGTGTAATCGTCTCGTCCAGATTCAGGATCATGCTTGCTACCGCGGTCCAAGCCGCATGCTCGACCTCATCCAGATTCGCCAAACGTGGATAGTTTCCGAATTGGACAAGTTTGCTCGCCGCTTCGCGATTTTCCTGAAAGTGCTTCGTTTGCTTTGCCAAATGCGCCGTCAACACTTTGATTTCGTCGGCGCTTGGCGGCCGGCACAACGCAACCCGATACGCGTACGTTAGGCGCCCATCGATGTCGCGCGGCCCTTGGCTGAGGATACGCTCGGCGAAGACGCGGGCTGCTTCGACAAACGTGGGATCGTTAAGCGTGACCAGCGCTTGCAAGGCAGTGTTGGTGCGCGGTCGGGCGACGGCGCATTCCTCGCGCGTCGGCGCATCGAATATCGCGAACATGGGGTGCAACGTCGTCCGCCGCCAAAACGTGTACAGGCCGCGCCGGTATTGGTCTTCGCCTGCACTCAGGTTCCAAGTCCAATCTTCGCGTTTGCCCTTGTAGAAATCCGGCGGCTGATGCGGCATCACCGACGGCCCGCCGATCTTGTCGCTCAAGAGGCCGGCGATGGCCAGCGCGTTGTCGCGAATCTCTTCCGCGCTAAGTCGATGGCGGTGCGCGCGCGACAGCAAGCGATTCCTTGGATCGATCGCCTCAGCCTCAACCCCTCCCCCCCGAGGGGCGAGGGGAGCGATTGCCGACGACTGTCGATACGCATTGGAAAGCGCAAGCTTGCGCAGAATCGCTTTGACATTCCAGCCCGAATCGACAAATTCGACGGCTAGCCAATCGAGCAATTCTGGATGTGATGGGTAGTCGCCCTGGCTGCCGAAGTCGCCCAAGGTGCGGACCAGGCCGCTGCCGAACATCTGCGCCCACAGACGATTGACGGCGACGCGGGCCGTGAGCGGATGGTCCGGATGCACGAGCCAGCGCGCCAGGCCGAGCCGATTCTTAGGCTGATGCTTGGGCAATGGCGGGAAGAGCGCGGGGACGGCGCGCTCCACTTTGTCGCCTTTCTGCTGGAAGTCGCCGCGAATCAATACGTGCGCCGGACGCGCTTGCGGCATTTCCTCCGTAATCAACGTGTGCGGAATGGCATCCTCGGTTTCCTTGATTTTTATGACGGCGTCCGCGAGTTCTTTTTCCAAAGGCTCGAACACTGCGCGCGCGGGACCGTAGACCTTTCTTAAGTAGTATTGCTGTACCGTCTTTTTCTGCTCCGTGCTTCGTTTCGCGGCTTCGACGTTGAAGATGGCCGCGAGCTCCTTTGGAATCTTCTGTGTGGCGCGGACCCGCTGCGCCCAGAACGCGGCTGAGGTTTCGACACGCTCGTCGGGCGGAAATCGGGTATAGACGCCCGCGTGGTCGAAATAGGCCGCGCCGTCTATTAAGCCGAACGCCCAGCCGTTTAGCTTGGCGCCCGGTTTGAGCGCGACCTTATCCGCGTCGACTTCCAAACGAACCCAATTGCCTTTTTCGGGCAGCGGTCCGGCGTGGAATGGGCCGGCGTAGGGCGCGCTGTCAGTTTGCCCTTGCGCTTTGGGCGCGATGTCCTTGATTTCCGGCCCCCAATAAACGCGGTGGTCCCATGAGCCGTCGTTGAACTGAAGCAATATATGTTTGGGCGGATCTTTTGGGTCCAGCCAAACATAACAAAAGAGTTTGTCGCCTTCCTGGATCTCCAGTTGCACATCGGCGTCGGTGAAAAAGTCATTGTGCACGCCGCCACCCGAGCGATGTACGGCGCGACGCCCGCTGAAAACGGGGTGGTCCGGCGCGGCAACCCACTGCCAGCCGGCCTCGCCTTGAAAACCCGTCCTGGCCCCGGGCGGCGGCGCGTCGTCCAGCCACACGACGTCGGCGCCGTCGGTCGACGGCTTGAGTACAGCGGGCTTACCTTCCAAGGGATCCTTGTAGTTGATGCGCGCCAGCTCCAGTTGAATGCGTTCTTCCAATCGCGCTTTTGTCTTATCCAGAATCTCGATTGTCTTGGCTTGTTCGGGAGTGGGCAATTTCAAAAGCGGCGGCAACGGCTCGTTGTGGTTGCCGCTCTTCATCGGCTCCCTGATGCCCGTGAAAAACGCAAAGAGCTGAAAATACTCCTTTTGCGAAATGGGATCATACTTGTGGTCGTGGCACTCCGCGCAGCCGAGCGTCAATCCGAGCCACACTTGGCCCAGCGTGTTGGTGCGATCGACGTTGTAGCGGATGACGAATTCCTCCGGATCGACGCCGCCTTCCTCGTTGAAGCGCGAGTTGCGCTGGAAGCCTGTGGCGATCTTCTGCGCGACGGTGGGCTGGGGCAGCAAGTCGCCCGCAAACTGCTCGATGGTAAACTGGTCGAACGGCATGTTGGCATTGAAGGCGTTGATGACCCAGTCGCGCCACAGCCACATTTGCCGGGTGCTGTCGAAATGAAAGCCGCTGGTGTCGCCGTAGCGGGCCAGGTCGAGCCAAAGCTGGGCCATCTTCTCACCATAGCGCGGCGAGGCCAGCATCCGGTCAACGAGTTTCTCGTAGGCGTCGGGATTCTTGTCTATTAGAAACTGTTGCAGTTCCTGCGGTGTCGGAGGCAAGCCACGCAGATCAAGAGATAGCCGGCGGATGAGGGTGGCCCGGTCCGCGGCGGGCGACTGCTCAAGGCCCGCTTTTTCCAGCTCGGCCAGAACAAAGGCGTCGATTTCGTTTTGCACCCAAGCACGGTGCTTTACCTTGGGCGGTGCGGCCCGCTCAGGTTTCACGAAAGCCCAGTGCGGCTTGTATTCGGCGCCCTGTGAGATCCACAGTTTCAGGGTTTCCTTGTGCGCGGCGGTAAGAGTCTTCTTGCTTTTGGGCGGCGGCATCCGCTCGGAACTATCCACCGAAAAGATGCGGCGCACCAGCTCGCTGTCGGCAGGCTTTCCTGGAACGATTGGCGTCGCTCCGGAGCGCGTCGCTTGGAGCGCGGACGCGCGCTGGTCCAAACGCAGCCCCGCTTTCTGCTCCGAAGGCCCGTGGCAAATGAAACAGTTCTGCGCTAGGATGGGCAAAACGTCGCGGCTGTATTCAACGTAGACGCCACGCTCCGCGTGGGGCTTGAATTCAACTGTGGCAGGGGCTTGCGCGAACGACGACCCCGATTCCGCGAAATCACCCCATTCGCAGAAAAGCAAGGCCGTCAACAGGAGAGGGAGAATTGGCCGCATTCCTTGGACTCTCCCACAACGAAATCGGAAAAATGCGCGAACAATGCCGAAAAAAACGCTTGGAAATTCGTGTTAATGGAAACAATTACCGATACATTCGGACCATGATAGTCATTGTGACGAAAAACCGACGGTCAAGCAACTGCATGAACCATACGCTATTCGTTTCGATTCAGTCTGGTACAATGAAGGGATGCTTCAACTGACCAATGATCGCGTCTTGGACCGACTTGTCGATTCCCTAACGGAGTGCCTTACGGTCGAATCGGCAAAGCGCTTGCTTAGGTTGCGCGCCGATCCCAAGATGCGAGCACGCGTCGATCAGCTTGCGGAGAAGTGTACGGAAGGAACTCTTTCTGCATCAGAACGGACCGCGTATGCAAACATCGTTTCGTTTGGCACTTTGGTCGCGATATTGAAATCGAAGGCCCGCCAATTATTGGCCAAGTCAGAAGGTGATTGATGCGGGCAAGCGTTCGCGCCATGGTCCGTCGACGCGCGCAGGGCCGCTGCGAGTACTGTCAACTTCACGAAACCGACGCCGATTTCCTCGCTTTCCATGTTGAACACATCGTCGCCAAGCAGCACGGCGGCAACGATCATCCCAGTAATCTTTGTTTTGCGTGTAGCGAATGCAATTGGGCAAAGGGCACCAATCTGGGCGGACTACTCAACGGTAAATTGGTGCGTCTATTCAATCCGCGCCGCCAAGCATGGAATCGTCATTTTCGATGGAAAGGCGCTGCGCTAGTCGGAAAGACACGTTGCGGCAAGGCAACCGCGCGAGTATTGAACATCAACGATGCTTCCAGACTCCTGATGCGCAAGAACCTCATCAACGAGGGGCGGTTTCCACCGAAAATTGGTTGCTGAAATAGTCGCGCGGCAAAACTGCCTTGACGCGCTTGGCTTTGCGTTTGACAATGTTCTTTGGGCGGCGTCCGTCGCCCGCGGGCTCTTTTCTGTTTGCGGAGGTTCCTGCCATGAAACGCTTTGCCTTGGCTCTACTCGTTCTCATCGCCATCTTCAATCCGGCATTCGCGGCCGGCATCACTGGACAATACGTCGAGGCGCGCACCTGCGACGTTTGGACCGGACCGTGCTTCGCCAACGCCGACTTCAACCTGAGCGGCAAGCACGCCGTGCTCGCCTGGCGCGTCGAGAAAGGCGACCTGGAAGGCGTGGCGCTCGAAGGCTTGAACATCGTCGCCGTCGTATCCGCGCAAAACACGCTCGGCTTGGAGCAAACCGGGCCGGCCAAGGCGGTGCTTATTGTCGACCAGCGCGCCAACGCCTCGCAAAAGGAAGCACTGATTCGATTCGCCAAGAAGCAAGCCGGTCGTTTGCTCGACAACGTCGTCGGCGTCCAAAGCGCCAAAGTGAACCTCACGCTGTGCCAGTGCGACGGCGAAACTTGCGCCGAGCTGGATGCCACGGTTGCCAAGCTCAAGACCCGCTGCATCGACCACAAGGAAGACAAGGCGTGCGGCAATGAATCCGCCTACTACCCGCCTTTGGCGCGTGGCGTCCAGGCCCGCGTCGGCGGCGTTGTCGAACACCTGTTCCGCGGCAACGGCCTCAACGAGACCTGGAGCGACTACGGCCGCCGCGGCGCCTATGTCGGCTCGTTCGAAGCGAAGTAGTCACGCCTGGTGAGTAGGCCCCACGCTCCGCGTGGGGGATTTCGGCGCCGCTTGCGTTTCGCGTTGCGAAGTTCCCACCAAGCGCGAGACGCAGGCGGTCTGTGCATATCTCGTGGAGAACTACCCATGCGCCGCTCCTTGTGTTGGTCAATCTCTTCCTTCGGTCTTTGTCTGGCGCTCTTTTCCGCCGACGCCGGCGAGAAAAAGTTCTCCATCAAGGTCGGCGACTCCCCTCCGCCGAGCGAGATTGCCGAGAGCATTCGCAAGCTGCTCGCGCCGCAAGCAATTCAGCTCTTGGATGCGGGCGGCAAGGCAATTTGCGAATTGTGGTTCCGTAAGGAAATCCCAGCCGACGCCACGGCCGAGCAAATCAAGAACGGCCTCACCTATCGCGAAATCAAGCAGTCCGAGGTGCTCGGCGCGGTCAAATTCGAGCAAGACTATCGCGACTATCGCAAGCAAAAGGTGAAAGCCGGCGCGTACACCTTGCGGCTTGCCTACCAGCCAATGGACGGCGACCACGCCGGCTCCTCAGATCATCTGGATTTCCTTGTTGTCCTTGATGCCGCCAAAGACACCAAACCCGACATCATGGACGCTAAGCACCTCTCCGAAGTCAGTGCCAAGAGCATCGGCGCCGGTCACCCGGGCGTTTTCATGCTGTTCCCACACTCCAAGCCGGGCGCAAAGCCGGCGCTTGCCGCCATGCCCAAGGAGCATTGGGTCGTGCAAACCAAAGGCGAGATCGTGGTTGGCGGCAAGAGCACTGGAACGAGTCTCGGCATCGCGCTGACCGTGGTGGGGGCAGCGGAATAACTATTTCAACTTGTGTGACAGAAACCACGAATACAATTCCGGCGTCACATAGGCGGAGTCCCACGAGTTGTGGCCGACGAAGGGGAACTCGGAGTAACGCGGTTGGCCGCCCGCGTCCTTCAAGGCTTTGACCATGGTGCGGCAACCTTCGAGCAGCTTCGGACTATCCTTGTCGCCGCAGAAACACCAGCACGGTATGTCCTTGATCTTGGAGGCTGTCGCCGGATCACCGCCGAAGCAAATCGGCGCGATGGCGGCCCATTTCTCAGGGTGCGCGGCCGCCAGGCTCCAGGTGCCGGCGCCGCCCATGGATAGCCCCGTCAAGTAGATACGCTTGCTGTCGATGTTGTAAGTTTTCTGTGTTACCGCCAGTATGGCCAACGCGCGGTCCGCGTCCGGCGTGCCCGCTTTCCAAAAGCCGCCTTTGGCACATTGCGGGAAAATCACGAAAAATGGAAAGTTCTTCTCCTGTCCTTTGAACTTGATCGCGTTGCCAATGCCTTGCTTGACCGGCAGCTCGCCGTCGTCGCCGCGCTCGCCGGCGCCGTGCAGGAACAGAATCAGCGGATGCTCTTTCTCTGCTGCGTACTTGTGCGGCACGAACAGCACATACTTCAAGTCGCCCTTGTCGGTCTTAAGGACCTTGTTTAGGAAACCGGTGGTTTCTTGTGCGTAGCCGGAATTGCCGGCAAGGACAAGACAAACCAGAGCAAGGACCATTTTGCGGATCATGCGCATCTCCTTTGATAAGGATCTCGAAGAATGCAAGGAGAATAAACCGAATGGAGAGAGAATTCCAGCAAGAAATGCAGCGCGCGAAACGTAAACTCTATTCCACCACGAGCGGCCGCAGGAAACCGCTGTTGTACACCACATCGACGGCCCCGTCCGGCATGAAGCGTACTTCGACGACGTAGCTGCCGTAGTTGTAAATGATGCGGTCGCCGTTATGCTCCAGGCGCGGTGTGCCTTGCGGCAGCGTCAAGGGTATCGTGACAAGTCGGCCGCCGTAGGCATGGCGAAACGTCACCATTTGATTGGGCCGAAACGCGCGCTGATAGGGTTGCGGCAAGAGTCCGACGCCGCGCAGTTGTTCTCCCAACGCGCCGTTCGGACCGATGGGCACCTGGCTCATCGTGCCGGCGACGTCCACGGGCGCGTAGCGAAAGCGGACTTGTTCGGCGCGTACGTCGGAAAGGGACCAAGTCCAACAGACAAAGGTCACCAAGATAGCGGCAAGCTTCCTTTTCATGATGCAAACACTCGGCAGTCTTCCTCAGTGGACGATACGACTACACGGACTTTGATTTCTAATAGCGCGGCGGCGGCGGCGGCGGCAACTGGGGCGGCGGCAATTGTAGCTGGCCGTTGTTGCAGCACGGCGCCGGCGTCGCGGACACGACCGCGGGTTGCACCTGGTAGGCCGGGCGATACGCAGTAGTGCCACAGTGATGGCAGCCGCCGATATAAGCGACGGCGGCGAGCAGGCTCAGGGCGACGATGCGTTGCACAGTCATGGGAGGTCTCCTCTTGGGGATTGTCGAAGCAGCTCACCAGACAGAGGGAAATCCGATCTCGCGCTTGTGGCAAATGCAAGGGGTTTTCGCCGCTCCTACCGGTGAGGGAAACAGTTTCCTTTGTACAGGCCCATCAATCCTTTCCACTCTTAAGGCTAGGTTTTCGCACACAACTCCAGCAATAGGTTCTTCAGGAAAACCGCGCAGAATTTCGCAATTGGCCGCGGTTTCTGCGGGCTGGGCGCTGTGGTCGGATGAGGCGGGATTGGCGCAATTGTCGGAGTTTGCCGATTGCGCGGCCTGGCGCACCCCGGAGGTTAATTGACACTAAACATGCAAAATTGGACTTCCCAGCAATCGCAACCTATGTTTTGGATGGATTATTCCCGGTACAGGGAAAGTGTACACAGGGAGCATTCGTCCGCTCCCGAGGGCTGCTCAGCCGTTACTTCCCCACCCATTTCCGGGCGCACACCGGCATGGGGTTTTAGGATGCGCCATGAGTTGGATTCGGGAGCCGAATGAGGAACCCATCCCGGGCTATCGTCTAATCGAGCCCTTGGGAAGCGGCGGCTTCGGCGAAGTCTGGAAATGCGAAGCTCCGGGCGGACTCTTCAAAGCCATCAAGTTCGTCTACGGCAATCTCAATTCCCTCGACGTCGATTGCGTGCGGGCCGAGCAGGAGCAGAAGGCCCTCAACCGCATCAAAGACATCCGCCATCCTTTCGTTTGCTCCCTCGACCTCATCATGGTGATCGACGGCGAACTCGTCATCGTCATGGAGTTGGCGGAACGGACGCTGCACGACTTGTTCACCGAATGTCAAACCGCGGGCCTGATCGGCATTCCGCGCTCCGACCTGTTGCGTTACTTGGGCGACGCCGCCGAAGCTTTGGATTTCATGAACAATGAGCCATACAAGCTTCAACACCTGGACGTGAAGCCCAAAAACCTATTCCTCATCAGCAATCACGTCAAGGTCGCGGACTTCGGCCTCGTGAAACACCTGGAGCGGCAAAGCTCGTCGGGCCTCATGGGCGGGGTGACTCCTCTTTACGCCGCGCCGGAAACCTTCATCGGCAAGATCTCGCAGCATAGCGATCAGTACAGCCTCGCCATCGTCTATCAGGAATTGATGACCGGGCACCGGCCTTACAACGGCAAGAATGTCCGCCAGCTCGCGCAGCAACACATGCAAGAAGAGCCGGACCTGCGTTCGCTGCCCGAAGTGGAACGCCCCATCCTGGCCCGCGCCTTGCACAAGGACCCAAACAAGCGCTTTCCAAGCTGCATGGCGTTTATCAGCGCTCTTTACAAAGCACGGCAGCCGGCCCACGTCGGCGTGCAGGTTTTGGAAGAAGCGCTGGTCGGCGTGGGAACCGCCAAGAAAGTCGAAACCCTCCGCGAGATTCAACTCGAGGAATACGAAGAACGCAAGAAAAACGGCGTCGATCTGGCTTCCTCGCCTCCGCCCGTCAGCGACAAGGACGAGCACAGCATCTTGGGCGAAATGGGCGTCACCATCGCCCAACCGGACACCGGCGCCCTGCGGCCGACGCTGATCATCGGCCTGGGAGCACTGGGCCGCAAAGCGCTGCTCGAATTGCGTTGCCGCTTCATCGATCGCTTCGGCGACTTGAACAAGCTGCCCTTGCTGCGTTTTCTATGCGTCGACACCGATCCGGAGGCCGTCAACGTGGCGATTCGCGGCGCGCCGGAAGTCGCTCTGACGCGCAACGAGTTTTATCCGTTGCCCCTGCAGCCGGTGGGCAACTATCGCCGCCGCAGCCTCGAAGAGCTGAGCGAATGGCTGCCGCGCGAGAAGCTCTATGTCATGCCGCGCTCGCTGCAAACGCAAGGCTCACGCGCTTTGGGACGGCTGGCTTTCGCCGACAATCAGCAGCGCCTGATCGCCCGCTTGCGCCGCGATATCCAAGAAATCACCCACCCCGACACCATCTACCAATCGGTGAGCCAAACCGGCTTGGCCCTGCGCGACACCACGCCGCGCATCTACCTGGTCGCGGCGGCCTCAGGCGGGTCCAGCGGCATGTTGGCCGACCTCGGTTTCGCAATCAAGCGCCTCTTGAACCAGCTGCGGCATCCCGACAGCCCCGTGCGCGCACTGCTCTTTTGCGGCGCCACCACCGACCCGGCCACGCCCAAGCTCGAACAAGCCAACGTCTATGCCACACTGACCGAGCTGAACCACTTCAGCGACACCTCGGTCCGCTTCGCCGCGCAGTACGGTGTCGACGGCCAACGCATCGTGGACGACGGCATGCCGTATTCGTCGGTCTATTTACTCACCATGGCGCACCGCTCGCCGGACGCGCTCGAAGAGTCGGTCGCGCACCTGGGCAACTACTTGTTCCACGAACTCACCACGCCGCTGGGACTGCGCTTGGATCATTTGCGCCGGCACGACGACTTCAGCGGCACGGCGCCGCCGCCGGGCCTGTTGGCCGCCCCCTATCGCAGCTTTGGCACCTATGCGGTTTGGTTCCCGCGCGGCTTGCTCTTGCGCATGGCCGCCCGCCGGGCCTGCCGCCGGCTGATTGAAGGTTGGCTCGCCGCCAGCATCGACGACTTGACGGGTGAGTTGCAGGACGAAATCCATCAAGTTTTAGCCCGTGTAACCCAGCATCCCGAGCTGGCTTCAGGCGCTTTGGCCGCACGCATCGACAACCTGACCCAAGCCGGTCTGCCGACCGACGCCGGCAACACGCCCGGCGAAGTGTTGGCCAGCCTCTTGGCGAAAGTCGAGGAGCAAATCCAGCAGCCCGTTGCCCAAGAGGATCCCGGCAACTGGGCCAAGCAAGCGTTGACCCGGCTCCGCGATTGGATCGGCTCCGGCGAAGAGGAGCAGGAAATCAACGAGTGGCGCAAAACCAAGCTGACACGCGCCCTGGGCGCCGCCGTCCAGAAAATCGCTGAGGAATGGGACCTGCGGATTTGCCAGGAAGTTTTCAAGCTCATGGACCATCCCGGCGCCCGCGTCATCGGCGCCGAAGTGGCCGTCGAGGAAGTGCGCGTCCAATTCCAAAGGGCCGCCGAAAACCAGAAAGCCCCTGTCGCCGCCCAGGCTGCCCGCACCGCCGAGGCTTGGCGCGAAGTGGAAATGGCGCTGTACGAGTGCCTCAACGGCGGCAGCGGCTTTCGCCTTTTCGGCGGCCGCTCGCGCACCCGCACCTTGCGCAACTTCATGGACGCGCTGGCCACGTTCGCCCGCCACCGCCTCGCGGAAGAGCTCTTAGGCGCTGTCCGGCACTTCTACGCCGTCTTGAGCGCACGCATGGCCGAGCGCGGCCGCGACCTGGGCTTCGTCCGCCAACGGCTGCGGCACTTGCAGGAAAACCTCGAAGCCGGCCCCGCCGATCCCGAGGAAGACCTGGCCAACACGCGCCCCGGCGCCGAATACACGCTCACCCACTCGCCGATTCCGTCGGCAGAGTCCTTCTGGGAAACGATTCGGCAGTCGGCCACCGCGCGCGTCATCTTGCCCGAAAACGAAGCCGATTTGGAGCGTGCCGCTCTGCGCTTCTTACAGGGCTTGCACCGCGAACATTGGGTTGCTCTGGACAGGGAACTGCACGAGCGCGTCTTGTTGCCGCGCGGCGGGCTCAACGGCGCCTGCATGAACAGCGGCGACCTGACCCGGCAACTCACCCTGCCGCTCTTGCAAGAGGCCGGCACAGTGCTCTCGCAGCATTTGCCTATCATGGACGTGGCCCAAATCCTCTGTAGCGAGGCCGGCCAAGACGTGGCGCAATCGAGCAGCGGCTCGAGCGCCTCCGAAGAATTGATTCAGCAAGTCCGCGACTATCTGGAGCGCGCCAAGTCGCTCGTCCAAGGCAACATCGACAAGAAGCATGCGGCGTTCCTGTTGGTGCCCGCCAGCCCCGCCGGCAAGAACCTCGAATACGCCATCCACCAGGTCTTCCCGGACGTGCGCTACGTCCGCGTCGCCGGCCAATCCGATCTCATGCTCTGCCGCGAACAGGGCTGCCTCACCGCCCAAGACCTGCACAAGTGGCTCAAATCCTGCCGCAGCGCCTACGATCACCTCGCCGCCGTCCCAGCCACGTCGCCGCATTCCCGTTTTGACATCGTCGATTGGCTGCCTCTGGACCCGTAGCCCCAAGCCGCTTGGTCCCAGCCCATCGACCAGATTGGTGCCAGACCCGCGCGACCTATCCGTTGCTTTGTTTACGTCCTATAGCACGAATATGGCGACGGCCTCGACCTATGACTCCGCATCTGCTCCGAAAAGATCGCGGAAAAGGCGATGGGCGTTGTTGACAAGACAATCCGTTTCGTTAAGTTTGGTGTGACGTTTCAGGAGGACAACGAGCTATTGCCGCTCTTTGTGGAAGTTGGCGATTGCGTTTTCCCCGAGGCCGGCTGGTATAGTTTTGAAGTTTACTTTTCCGCTCGAAGCGGCGGCGATGCCTTAAAAGGCGAGCAACCATTGCTTGTCATTGCACAAGAGGAATGAGTGATGTCCAAAAAAGGCTTCCCAGTTTTGACGATTGCTCCACTACAACATGTGATTGCCGAGCCCATCACCGATCCGGCCGAACAATCCGCCTTGGAACGGCACAGGCAGCATCGAAAGCAGTCGGAACAAAAAAAACTGCACCGGCGAGGTGCAAAAAGCGCTGTAACTTCTGCGGCAAAAAAAAGAGTGTAATCGCTCTTCAATCGCCCCGTCCACGAAAAGGTTGGACGGGTTCTTGCATCGATCTTTTTTCTCGCTTCCGCCTCAGCTATTGACCACAATCGGTTGTCTTTTGTGAGGTACAACCGATGCTGAGGCGCATGTTCGTTCCGCTCGCTTTCTTGCTCGCCGCGACGCCCGCCTATGCCCAAGACACCCGGCCGCCCAACATCATCCATATCATCGGCGATGACGTCGGCTACGACGACTTGGGCTGCTACGGCGGCAAGCACACGCCCACGCCCAACCTCGACAAGCTCGCCATCCAAGGTATGCGCTTCACCTCGTTCTACGCGCCGCATCCTTACTGCACGCCGTCGCGGGCCGCGATCCTCACCGGCTGTTACGCGCAGCGCGTCGGCCTGCAGCGCGTGCTCTTCCCCAACGACAAAGTCGGCCTGCACCCAAGTGAAATCACCATCGCGACGATCCTGAGGGCGCTGGGCTACCGCACCGCCCTCATCGGCAAATGGCACCTGGGTCACTTGCCGCAGTTTCAGCCGACGCGCTACGGCTTCGATCAGTGGTTCGGCATCCCCTATCCCAACGACCACGTGCCCGAACGCCTGACGCCGACAGAGCCCAAGAAAACGCGCGGCTTTCCGCCGATGCCGCTCATCCGCGACGAGAAAATCGTCGAACAACCGGCGCAGCTCGCGACACTGCCCGAACGCTTCACCGCCGAAGCGGTCAAGTTCATCGAAGAGAATAAGGACGGGCCGTTCTTCCTGCATCTGGCCAACATCGAGACGCACATTCCCTGGCTGGTGACCAAGCAGTTTCACAATAAGTCGAAGGCCGGTTTGTACGGCGACGCGGTCTTCTGCATGGATTGGACCGTGGGCAAAGTGATGGAAGCGCTCGCCAAACATGGCCTCGAAAAGAACACGCTCGTCGTCTTCACGACGGACAATGGCCGGCTGCGCAATCCCTCCGCGGAATTGGAAGGCATCTTCGGCCATGCCGCCGCGGTCGATCCGGACTTGCCGAGCGTGTTGCGCGGCGGCAAAGGTCAAACGCGTTACGAGGGCGGCATCCGCGTTCCCTGCATCATGCGCTGGCCCGGCAAGATCGCCGAAAGCAGCGTCTGTCCGGAATTGACGGCGGGCTTCGACCTCTACACCACGTTCGCCAAGGTCGCGGGCGGCGACATTCCCAAAGACCGCATCATCGACGGCAAAGACCTGCGGCCACTCATGTTCGCCGAAAAGGGGGCCAAGTCGCCGCACGAAGCGTTCTACTGTTACGAGAACTTCAATCTGGTGGCGGTGCGTGAAGGCAAATGGAAGCTGGTTTTGCCCGGCGGCGCCAAGGCGAAGAAAGGGCCGGCGAAGCTGGAGCTTTATGACCTGGACGCCGATCTGGGGCAGACGAAAAACGTGGCCGGCGAGCAGTCGCAGACCGTGCAGCGGCTCATGACCGTTGTTGAACGGGCTCGCGCGGATTTAGGCGATGACTCAACGAAGAAACCGGGCAAGAACCGGCGGCCGGCGGGAGAGGCACAGTAGCGTCAATTGTCCTAGGCTAGGATTTTCAGCCGCGAAAAACACGAAAGAACACAAAAGAGAGAGCATCGAGTCCTCTCCTTTCGTGTTCTTTCGTGTTTTTTGTGGATGGTTTTTATCCGCCTTTGCCTTTACCGGACTTGCCGCCGCTGCCGCCAGACCTACTGCCACCGCCGCTGCTCTTGCTGGCGGGGCTGGAGCGCGACGGCGTGGCCGGTGCGCTCACGCGCGGCGGCGAGGAGCTGGCGCTGCGAGCGCCGCTATTGCCGGACGACTTGGGCGCGGGCGCTGAGAAGGTCTTGGGTGAGGATTTCGGCGTTGACGGTGGGGTAATCCTCTGGGCCGGCGGATTGAATTTCGGCGCGGGCGGCGCAATCGACTTCGGTGTGGGCGGCGGTGTGAAGGACTTTGGCGTCGGTGGCGCGACGGATTTCGGCGCGGGCGGTGCGATAGATTTCGGCGTCGGTGGCGCGACAGACTTGGGCGTCGGCGGCGCGACGGATTTTGGCGCGGGCGGCGCGACGGATTTCGGCGCGGGCGGCGCGACGGATTTCGGCGCGGGCGGCGCGACGGATTTCGGCGCGGGCGGCGCGACGGATTTCGGCGC
>JAKEHV010000476.1 GCA_022614915.1 Gemmataceae bacterium
AGCCGTCGCGTTCGCGCAGCGCCGGGCAATCGTCTTGGGGATCAGCGTCGCGGTTGGGCGGCAGCACCAAGGACTGCGATAATCTCACTGAGCCTTTTTCCAAGTAAAGGCTGCCGGCCGGCAAATCGTCGGGATCGTTGAGCGCCAAGAGGATCAGGTCGTCGAGCACTTCGGCCGAGTGCCTCCGCGGCATGTGCCGGGAAAACCACGTCTTGCCTTCTTTGTGCGTTGCATTGGACGCGGAAGACAGTTGATAGCTGTTGGAAGTAAGGATCGCGCGTTCGAGCGGGCGCAAGTCGAATCCATTCTCGACAAAATCCTGGGCCAGGGCATCGAGCAGGTTGGGGTGCGAGGGCGGATTGCCGGCGGCAAAGTAATCGACCGGCTCGACGAGGCCCGCGCCCATGTAATGCGCCCACACGCGGTTGACGATGTTGCGCGCGAAATACGGATTGTCCGGCTGTGTCAGCCAATTCGCAAACGCTTGGCGCGGATCGCCGTCGCACTGCAGGTTGGATTCGCCCAAGAGACGCGGAGAGTGGAGCAGAGAGCGCGGAGAGTGGAGCGCAGAGCGCGCCGGCAATTCCGCTCCGCTTTCGGCATCGACAAGGGACGGCAACGGCGATTCACGAAGCGATACCTCCAAGATCTTTGCTTTGGGCCCGACGATGGCCTTGGCGTCCTCCGAGATGTTTATTTGCACGGAGCGGAATAGGTTGGCGAATTCCAATTGATCGGCGCGCGTCCAGCGGTCGGCGGGATGCTTGTGGCACGAGGCGCAATAGAGGCGGACGCCCAGAAACGCCGCCGCCGCTTGCTGTGCCATGCCCTCGTGATAGTTGCCCGGGTTGGTGCGTCGCCAAAACAGGTCCAAAGTCGCCCGGCCGGCATATTCCCGCGCGGCCGCCGCCGGCGCATTCAGTTCGTAGGCGCGCAGCTTTTCCGTCCACGACGCGGCGTCGTCCTCTTCGCGGCTGGTCGCGCACAAGATATCCCGCGCCAGCCGGTCGATTGGCTGATTCTGGGCGAAACGCTTACGCAGCCAAGCATGCCATTGCAAGGCCCGCGCCGGCCGTCGGTCGTTCTCGACGTCCATCTGGGCGTAGTCGCTCCAGAGATACTCGGAGAATTTGTTGGCCCAGAGCGCCGCATGCGCAGGGTCCGCAAGCAGGGCGTCGATGGTTTTTTGGCGCTTGTCGGGCTGTTTGTCCGCCAGGAAGGCACGGACTTCCGCGGGCGTCGGCAAACGGCGCAGCGTGTCGAGAGTGACCCGCCGCAGAAATTGCAGATCGCCTGCTGTTTCCGCGGGCACAATGTTGAGTTGCCGCAGCCTGGCGAAGATCTCGCGGTCGATGACGTTCACTTCCTTGGGAAACGCCGCGTTCGGCGCATTCGCGTAGGCGACAGCAACCCACGCTCCGTGGACCGCGCTGCCGTAACTCACTTGCAAAAGCGTGCTGCCGGGCGTGGTCCCAGTGATCGTGCCGTCCGCCGATACCTTTGCGATGCCGTCTTTCAGGCGAAATGCGCTGAATAATGTCATGTCCTGGCGGCTGCCGTCGGCAAACTCGATAAACACTTGCAAGCGCTGCGCTTGACCTGGATCGAGAATGATCTCCGACTTGGGTTCGACTTCGAAACGAATTACTTTGCCGCTGCCCGGTTGACGCGGCGCGCCGGCGGCAATCCAATTACGAATCAGTTGATGCTCCCACGACGCGCGTGGAAACGGGTTCTCTTCGCCGCGGCGTAAGAGCAAGCTCGTTTCCGGCTGCACAAACGAGACACGCCGGCCTCGATCCTCCAAGACGATGGATTGAAAGTCCAACTCCGGCACGGAGCCGAAGAGACTCAGGCGCAAGCCGCCTTTGCCATGCGTGTGGCCATGGCAATTGCCGGCGTTGCAGCCTTGGCGATGCAAAAGTGGAACGACGTGGCGCTCGAAGTCAACGTGTTCGATGGTTCTGCCGTCCGGCAGCCGCACTGGCTGGGCTTGCGCGCTTGGCGCCGCCGCATAGAGCCCGAGCAAGAGAGCTAGGCGAAAAATGAACCGGCCGTTTCTGTGGGTCATGGCGTACCCCCCCTTCCATTTCCCGAGACAAGTCGCTTAGACAAACCGCGTCACCCCCGGTGTCGCCACCGGCGGCATCGGCAGCTTCACGTCCCAGTCATAGCGCGGCGGGCTTAAGTCTTCCTTCGAGTTCATGGCCATATCCCACGTGATCGCTTGCCCGGTGTAGGCGGCCATGCGTCCCATGATCGCCAGGAGCGTGCTCTTGCACACGTATTCGCCGTTGTTGATCAGCCGGCCGCTGCGGATGCTGGCGAACAGCTCATCGTGCTCGGTTTGCACCGCTTCGTTCTCTTTGCCATCGTAGCGCCATTCCTTATCGGTCGTGATTGAGAAGCGCTGATCGCGCCGGTTGGACATTGCCACCCGGCCGCGCGCGCCTGCGGCATAGACGCCGATGTCGTTGGTGCAGCCGCGCTGCTGGCGGCATTGGGCGAACAACCGCGCGCCGTCGCCGTATTCGTAAATGATCGAAAAGTGGTCGTAGATGTGGCCGAACTCCGGACCGGTTCGTTGTTGCCTGCCGCCGGTGCCGGTCGCGCGCACCGGGTATTCGCCTTTAAGCCAGGACGACAGATCGAGCATGTGGACGTGCTGCTCGACGTTGAAGTCGCCGCACAGCCAGGTGAAGTAATACCAGTTGCGCATGTGCCAGGTCATGTCGGACCAGCCTTCATCGCGGGCGCGATGCCAAATGGTGCCGCGGAAGTCGTTGGCTTGCACGGTATGGATCGTGCCGATGGCGCCGTCGTGAATGCGGCGGATCGTTTCCTTGTGCGGCAGCGAGTAACGCAATTGCAAACCGGCCACGACGGACACGCCGCGTTTGCGCGCTTGCTCGCAGGTGGCCAGCACCGAGCGCACGCCGGGAGCATCGACCGCGACCGGCTTTTCGGCGAAGACGTGCTTGCCCGCCTCGACCGCCGCCCGGATATGGATGGGCCGGAAGTGCGGCGGCGTGCACAAGAGCACGACGTCGCAGCAGCCGATGACCTGGCGATAGGCGTCAAAGCCGACGAAGCGCCGCTCGCGGGCCACGTCAAGTTTTTCGGCGATGGTCTTGTCCGTTGCCAGGCGAGTGAGGCAGCTTTGCAGTCGATCGTCAAACGCGTCGCCCATGGCGAAAAGCTTGACGTTGCGGTCGGCGCGGAGAGCCTGGGTGGCGGCGCCAGTGCCGCGGCCGCCGCAACCGATAAGGCCGACCTTGAGTTGATCGTTGCCGCCGGCGTGGACGTTCTGATCCAGCGTCAGGGAGGCGGCCAACGTGCCCCCCGCGGCCAGCGAGGTTTTCAAGAACGAGCGACGCGACTTTTTACCGGTTTTCGCCTGGGACATGTGCAGCTCCTTGTCGAAAGGCAGTCGGAATTCGGGAGGTATTACGAGCGCTGATTGTACAGCGCGATTGGCGCAGTGTAAAAAGGAAGATCGTGCGAATTTTTGCTCGACTTTTGCAGCGCCGCGCTGGACAGTAGCCGCAAGCAGTCCTTCGTTTCGGTCTTTCAACCTTCAGGAGTGATTCATGTCGCGCCACGCTGCCAGGAATTGGTCGTTGTTCGGTTTCACGTTGGTGGCGCTGTTTCTCGTCGGCTTCTTCCAGCCGAACCGCGCTCAAGAAAAATCCGCCGCTATTGATCGCTTGCTCGACGTTTTCACGGTCCGCCCCATCGGCCCGGCCAACATGGGCGGACGCATCGTCGATCTGGCCGTCGTGGAGAGCGATCCAGACACCATGTACGCGGCGGCGGCCACCGGCGGACTGTGGAAAACCACCGACAAAGGCGCGACCTGGACTTCGCTCATGGACCAAATCACCAACAGCCTGGGCGCGGTCGCAGTCGCGCCGTCCGATCCCAATGTCGTTTGGGTCGGCGGCGGCGAGGCCAATCCGCGCAACAGCGTTACCTGGGGCAACGGCGTTTACAAATCCACCGATGCCGGCAAGACCTGGCAAAACATGGGACTCAAAGATACGCAGCACATTGGCCGTGTCCTCATCCATCCGAAGAACCCGGAAATTGTCTATGTCGCCGCTCTGGGCGGCATCTGGGGACCGAACAAGGAACGCGGTTTGTTCAAGACGGCCGACGGCGGCAAAACCTGGCGTCACGTGCTTGCGCTCGACTCCGATACCGGCTGCATCGACGTCGTCATCGATCCCGGCGAACCGGACATACTGTACGCGGCGGCGTATGCGGTGCGGCGCGACGGCTTTTCAGGCGGCAATCCCGCGCGGCAATTTGGACCCAAAGCGGGGCTCTACAAGTCCGCCGACGGCGGTCAAAGCTGGGAGCGCATGACCGAGGGCTTGCCCAAGGAGGAATTCGGCCGCTGCGGCCTCGCCGTCTATCAATCGAATCCCAACGTCATCTACGCGGTGGTGCAGACGGCCAAGACGCCCGCGACCGTGCAAGGCCAACCCGCCAACAAGCAAGGCCCGGTCGAAGCCGGCGGCATCTTCCGCTCCGACGACAAGGGCAAGACCTGGACGCACCTGAATTCACTCTGCCCGCGGCCCTTCTACTATGGCCAAATCCGCATCGATCCGAGCGACGACCAAAACATTTACGTGTTGGGCGTCGCCTTCCACATTTCGCGCGACGGCGGCAAGACGTTCAGCAGCGGCGGCAAAGGCGCTCACCCCGATCATCACGCGCTGTGGATCAATCCCAAAGACTCCAATCATCTCGTGCTCGGCAACGACGGGGGCCTTTATTTCTCGAATAACAAAGGCGCAGCCTGGACGGCGATGCGCGGCATGGTGATCGGCCAGTTCTACGCCATCGGCCTCGACATGCGCAAGCCCTATCGCGTGTATGGCGGCTTGCAGGACAATGGCTCTTGGGGAGGCCCCACAGCCACGGATCGGGCCGACGGCATCACGCTCGCCGATTGG
>JAKEHV010000477.1 GCA_022614915.1 Gemmataceae bacterium
CCACCAAACTCGCGGAACCCAAGCCATGGCCCGCGTGCATTTCACCGCTAATCTGCAGCGGCATATCGCCGCGCCTTCCGTCGCAGCCGGCGGCGGTTCCGTCCGCGAAGTGCTGGACGCCGTCTTTGAACAGAATCCCGTGCTGCGCGGCTACGTGGTCGATGAACACGGCGCGTTGCGCAAACACATGCTCGTCTTCGTCAACGGCGAAATGATCGCCGACCGGACGACGCTGAGCGATCCCGTCGCAGACCGCGCGGAAATCTATGTAATGCAAGCGTTGTCAGGCGGTTGACAAAGTGGGCGATCAAACCGCGGAGCCCGACGCGCGAGCAAGGGATTCACACTGCCGTAGCGGAATTCGCAAAAATTCCGGGAAGAGTTTTGTCGCTTTGACCCACCTTTCTTTGAGGGAGGAGTCGTGCCGATGAGCGAGCGCTTTTTGCTGGGAACGCGCAAGGGTCTGTTTTTTGCGGAGGAATCCGGCGGCGAATATCGCTTGGGCGATCCACATTTCTTCGGGGATAACGTTTCCATCGTCCTTTCGGATCGGCGGGACGGCAAGCTGTACGCCGCCCTCGATCTTGGCCACTTTGGCGTGAAGCTGCAGCGCTCGGACGATGGCGGCAAGTCGTGGCAAGAGATCGGCGTTCCCGCATATCCGCCGCAGCCGGAGGTTCAGGAAGATAAGGACATGTGGGGCAAGCCGCTGCCCTGGAAGCTCATTCGCATCTGGTCACTGGCGGCAGGCGGACCCGACCAGCCGGGCTTGATTTGGTGCGGCACCCTGCCCGGCGGCCTGTTCCGCTCCAACGATCACGGACAAACCTGGGAGCTTGTCGAAGCGTTGTGGTATGAGCCCAAACGCAAAGAGTGGTTTGGAGGCGGCGCGGATTACCCCGGCATCCACTCGATTTGCGTCGATCCGCGCAACAGCCGGCGCGTAGCGCTGGGCATTTCGTGCGGCGGCGTCTGGATCACCGAGGATGGCGGCCAAACCTGGAATTGCCAGGCCGACGGCATGCGGGCCGCCTACATGCCGCCGGAAAAACAGTTTGACCCGAACATTCAAGACCCGCACGCCATGGTGCAGTGCCCTGCCCGACCGGACGTTTACTGGGTTCAGCACCACAACGGCATCTTTCGCACCACCGACGGCGCCAAATTCTGGCACGAGATAAAGGACGTGCAACCTTCCACATTCGGCTTCGGCGTCGCGGTCCATCCCAAGGACGCGGACACTGCCTGGTTCGTCCCGGCCAAGAGCGACGAGCGCCGCATTCCCGTCGAAGGCAAAGTGGTTGTCACGCGCACGCGCGACGGCGGCAAG
This sequence comes from Gemmataceae bacterium, assembly GCA_022614915.1. Taxonomy (GTDB): domain Bacteria; phylum Planctomycetota; class Planctomycetia; order Gemmatales; family Gemmataceae; genus JAKEFD01. The sequence goes on from JAKEHV010000477.1 coordinate 1,331, forward strand.
TCGTTTCAGACGTTGACCAAGGGATTGCCGCAAAACCACGCATACGACCTTGTGTTCCGTCACTGTCTTGACGTTGACGCCACCGGCAACCGCTTGGCGTTCGGCAGCAGCACCGGCTCGTGCTGGTTCTCGAACGATCAAGGCGATTCGTGGAAATGCCTTAGCACGAATCTCCCGCCAATTTATTGTGTTCGATTTGCGTAGTTGTAGGTCCTCTACTTCAAGGAGTTTGCATCATGGCGAAAGTTCAACCCATTCCTCCTGGCTGTGATCGCGTCATTCCGCATCTGGTCATCAAAGGCTGCGCGGAAGCCATTCCGTTTTACGCCAAAGCGTTTGGCGCGGAAGAAGTCATGCGCATGCCCGGACCGGACGGCAAATCGGTCATGCACGCCGAAATCCGCATCGGCAATTCGCTCATCTTTCTCGCCGACGAATGGCCGGGCTATCCTTCCGCCGCCACGCTCAAAGGCTCGCCGGTGAGCCTGACATTGTACGTGGAGGATGCGGACAAAGCCTACAACCGAGCCGTCGCCGCCGGCGCCAAGGCCACCATGCCTCTCATGAACGCCTTCTGGGGCGACCGCTACGGCAAACTGGAAGATCCATTCGGCCATCACTGGGCCATCGTCTCGCACATCGAGGACGTGCCGCCCGAGGAAATGGGCAAACGCGCCGCCGAAGCGATGAAGAACATGAAGTGTTGATGGCTCGTAGGCGCGGATCGGCTGTGGCATGACGGTCTTGGACGCTCCTGGCGTTGGACAATGCACCGCCAGGAGCGATTTACTCACGTCGATCGTATTATTTCTAAAGCAACCGATGCTATTTGAACTTGAGATAACTATGGGCCGATCATAAGAATAGAATTAGCTGTGGTTCCGCAGTCCAAAGAAACGAGAGTTGATTATGCCCGCGATTAGGAGGATGGAAGCGCTCGAGCGCCTTGCTAAGGCCGTTGAAAAGGCATCCGCCGACGACCTCGTCGAAGTCTTCGCCGAGTTGTTCCCGGCGAAGGCCATCCCCCTAGCCGGGCCGGTTGCGCGCGAACTAGCTCAGCACATTCGGACGAGCCTTGAACCGGAGGAAGTAGTGGACCTCTGGAATGTTGTTTTCCCAGCCGACCGAAACGTGTATTACGACGAGGAAAGCGAAGCCCTGTGCTACGACGAGAAGGAATTGCGATACGCAGAGCAGTAGAATGTCTTCGCGTATTGTGCGGAGCTAATCGTGCCGACCACCGCCCGCCAGCACTTTCTACAGGACATCGCTCGGGCTCGCGCGATCGTCACCCACGCCGATCCTCTCCCAGTGGCAAATCTAGCGGAACAGCTTCTGCGTTCCGACCTCCTCCGCAGCGCCTGGATGTTTGCTGTCGGTGCTCTCGATGCATACTTTTGCGACGCCTATACCGACATTGTCGCGGCGACGATTAATTCGAAGAGCCGTCAAAAGAACATCGCGCTGCCTGTTTGGCTCTATGACATCAAGTTTCCAATCGCAGCGATACTGGAGGAATATACTTATTCCAACTGGCGCTGGCGAATGGCTGCACGAAAAATGATGGA
>JAKEHV010000478.1 GCA_022614915.1 Gemmataceae bacterium
GAGCCTGCCCAAGTTCGCCGCCACGCCGGACCTTCGGCCATTCGTGATTGAAGAGACGATTCAAGCGAGCGTTGCCGAGGTCGCCAAGATGCAGGCGGGGTTGCAGAAGCTCCTACGCACTACGCAACTGGCGCGACTGATGCCGGATCGATTTGGGTTGTCAGCCGTCACACTGCATGTGAAGTATCACGATTCAATCAATGCGCTGCACGCCGATCATGAGTTGGTTAAGGCGAAGCACGAAGCGCTAATGTACATACTCGCCGTCGAGAGACTGGAAGATCAGGGTGTGAAGCAAGGGCCCAAATGGGAAGAAGCGGCGATGGCAGCAACGCGAGCCCAGCGCGCCGCGGCTCTTTTGGAAGCGCAAAAGAATTTGCGGCTCGCCAAGGATGGGACCGCGAAGAAAAAAGGGCCGTCCCTCGCAGACGCCGAAAAGGCCTTGGCAAAGGCCGAGATCGATTCAAAACTTCCGGTGAGCACGAACTTCACGCGCCGTAACCTGCCGACGTATCCCGCACAAAGCACAGGCCGCCGTCTCGCCTTGGCCAAATGGCTCGCCGACAAGGAGAACCCGCTCACGGCCCGTGTCGCCGTCAATCACATCTGGCTGCGGCATTTCGGCCAAGCGCTCGTGCCCACGGTTTTCGACTTTGGCCGCAACGGACGCCCGCCGTCGCATCCCGCTCTCGTGGACTGGCTGGCATCGGAGTTAATGCACAAAGATTGGAAAATGAAACACCTGCACCGGCTGATAGTGACTTCCAGCACGTATCGCCAGGCTTCGACGCCGGATGAGGCCAACGCCAAGCTCGACCGCGACAACAAATACCTGTGGCGTTACCTGCCCCATCGCGTGGAGGCGGAAGTGGTGCGCGACAGCGTTCTCTACGTCGCGGGCAGACTGGATTTGAAATTGGGCGGTCCGGACATTGATTACCCATTGGGGTTAACCGTGCCGCGGCGCAGTCTGTACTTCCGCCATGCCGCCGAAAAGCAGATGGAATTCCTCGTCCTCTTCGACGCCGCCTCGGTCAGCGAGTGCTATGAGCGCCAGCACAGCATCGTGCCGCAGCAAGCGCTGGCGTTATTCAACAGCGACATCAGCCTGAGAAGTGCCCGCCTTCTCGCGCGGAAGCTGCACGCGCATGCCAAAGAAGACCGCCCGTTCCTCGTCGCCGCGTTCGAGCATGCCCTGTCGCGCTCGCCGACCGAGGATGAGCTAACGGAGTGCACCACGTTTCTGCGCGAGCAGTCCGCGCGCCTGGCCCAATCCAAGAACGGAGCGACCGGCCTTAATCCTGAGGGCAGCCTCCCTGCCCCGGACGCCAACTTGCGCGCGCGCGAAAACCTGGTTCACGTGCTTTTGAATCATCATGATTTTGTGACTTTGCGATGATAAGATGTAGGACAGGTTTCCAACTGTCGGCCGGAGCGGCAGCCGTGTCCACTGCAACGAAATACCGTCTGTATTCTTTTGACGACTTTTGCCGCATGATTCCCGAGGGGCAAAAAGCGGACCTCATCGACGGAGTCATCTACATGGCGTCGCCGGACAACATCGACCATTATCGGCTTAACAAGTGGCTTTTTTGGCTCGCTGATTCCTATTTGGACGCGGTGAACCTCGGCGGGGAGCTGTTCGGCTACCGTATCGCATTTCGATTGGATGATGGCAGCGGCCCGGAGCCGGACCTGGCCTACGTTTGCAAGCGCCGACTCCACCTGGTGCGGCGTGGTTTTATCGACGGCGCTCCCGACTGGGCCTTGGAGATTATCTCACCGGATAGCGTTGACAGAGACTATTACAAGAAGTTGAAGCAGTTCGAGCAAGCGCGCGTCCGCGAGTATTGGATCGTTGACCCCTTGGAAGAAAAAATGACGTGCTTCGTCCTGACCAGTAAGGGAAAGCTCAAGAAAGTGCCGATCAAACAAGATCGTGCTGAATCCAAGGTGATAACTGGTTTTTGGGTTCGGCCTTCCTGGTTGTGGCAGTCGCCGCTGCCGAACAAGCAAAAGACATTGGCGGAAATACTGGCCGACGCATGATGTGAGGGATAGGCAATGGCTCCATTTCCAAAGAAACATCCCAACTGCACCGGCGTCAGCCGCCGCAATTTCCTCGCCGACACCGGCATGGGCTTCACCGGACTTGCCCTGTCCGCGCTGCTCTGGCAAGACGGCGTGGCCCGCGGCGACAATCCGCCGCCGGACGGCCGGCCGCATTTCACGCCGCGGGCACGATCGGTCATCTGGATCTTCCTGTGCGGCGGCGTCAGCCACGTCGAAAGCTTCGACGTCAAGCCGGAGCTCAATCGCTTTGCGGGCAGGTCCATCGCGGACACGCCGTATCGCAGCGTCATCGATACGGAAGGCCGTGACGTCATCGCCGGCAATCCTTCGCACGGCAATCGCCATGTGCTCATGGCCCTCAACACCGGCTATCGCCGCTATGGCCAAAGCGGTCTCATGGTCGGCGACTGGTGGCGCAACATCGGCACCTGCGCCGACGACATCGCCGTGGTCCGCTCGCTCTGGACCAATCACAACGACCACGGGGCCCAGCTCACCTGGCACACCGGGCGCCATCCGCGCGAAGGCGCCTTTCCCACGATCGGCTCGTGGATCACGTACGGCTTGGGCGCTTTGAACCAGAATCTGCCGCAATACGTCGTCCTGGGGACGCCGACCGGCGACTGCTGCGGCGGCTCCTGGACGCACGGCGCGAGCTACCTTGGACCCGAATTCGCCGGCGTGCGCCTCAACGTCGGTTCGGCAAATCCATTGCCCTTTGTACGGCCGGAAGCGGGATTCCAGCTTGATGAACAGCAAGGCGAGCTTGGGCTCTTGGGCCGGTTGCACCGGATTGCGGGGATCGAGTATCCCGACGATCCGGGCCTACGCGCTCGCATTCGCGCCTATGAGCTGGCCGCGGGCATGCAGGTCGCCGTGCCGGAAACGCTGCAACTGGACCGCGAAACGCAAGCCATTCAGCAACTCTACGGCTTGGACAACAACGTCACCCGGCCGTTCGGCCAGCTCTGTCTATCGGCGCGGCGGCTGGTCGAGCGCGGCGTGCGCTACGTCCAGGTTTTCCACGGCGGCGGCGGCGGCGGTGCCTGGGACGCGCATGCCGGCATTCGCGCCAACCACGGCAGCCTGTCCGCTCAGGTCGATCTGCCCATTGCCGGCCTGTTGAAAGACCTCAAGCAGCGCGGGCTGTTTGAGGACACCATTGTCGTGTGGGGGACGGAGTTCGGCCGCTCGCCGGGCGCGCAGGGCGACGGCCGCGACCACCATCCGCAGGGCTTCTGCGCTTGGCTTGCGGGCGGCGGCATCAAGGGGGGCGTGGTCCACGGCGCTACGGACGAAATCGGCTTCCACGCTGTCGAACACCGCCACTACATCACCGACATCCACGCCACCGTCTTGCACCAATTAGGGCTGGACGCGCGGCGGCTCGAAGTGCCTGGCCGGCGACGACTCGACATCGACTACGGGCAGCCGATCCGCGAGATTTTGGCCTAGCGCGCTTCTGCGTTGTAGGTCGGGTCTCCAGGCCCGTCCTACCGTCAAGCACAGGAAGGCGCCAATGTCTGCGAAAGACGAGCGGACATTCACGGTGCAACTTCACCTTTGGGATTACTTTCGCGCCCATTGTTCCATCCAACTGCGCTCGTCCCGATTGAAAGCGGCGTTTGTATTCCTGTTAGCGCTAGTCCTTCTGGGCTTGGGAATGGGCTTATACGCCGGCGACGACGCGTCGCCGCTGTTCCACCCTTGGCTGTGGCTGGGCTTGTTGGTTTTTTTCGTGATTGTGGTTCCTCTCATCTGGATGGTAATCGTCCATGCGATGCTGAAGGCGAATCCGCCAGCCCACGCGCCGCAAACGTACACGTTTGGAACCGAAGGAATCGGCGTTGCCGCGGACGCGAATCAAGTCGAACTGCCCTGGTCGCGCGTGCTCCGGATCGTGGAAACACGCAAGGACTTCTTGTTTTTTGTGAGCAAGAATGCGGCGCTATTCTTGCCCAAGCGCGTCCTGTCACGTGCGGACGAATTGGAAGAGTTGCGGCAGATTCTTCGCAAGGGATTTGCAAAAAGCGGCCCGAATTCACTTGCGCGCGAGGAAGCCGACGTATCCGGGCGGAAACCGTAGCTTTTCGTAACGATTCAGCCGGCGCACCAAAAAGCCGATGTCGCGCAGTTCCTTGTCGACTGTCGCCGCCGTTAAGAGCTGCAGCCGATGCTGCTCGTAATCGCGGCGATACAAGTCACCCACTTTGACGAAACTGGTGATCTTGCGAGTCAGAAGCCGTCGCCGTCGATTCTCCGTCGCCGTCACGAACACGGCCCAGTCGTCGCCTTCCACGTGCAGCCGGCGCACGCCTTCGGGGACGCGGCCCGGCGTCGCAATGTCGAACAGGAGTATCCCGCCCAGCGCTAGAGCTTTGTAAATTCGGCGCAGCACTTTTGCCAGCGCCGCTTTGGAATGGGTCTTGTCGAACAAGAAATTGAAGCATTCGCCAACTGCCGTGACCGCTACGCACGGCGGCAACTCGGCATGAAAAAGGGATTCGTTTCGAAAGGTTGCGCGGGGCGCTTGCTTTTTGGCCAACGCGATCATGGCGGGCGAAATGTCAATGCCAAATACGCCGAAACCCGCTTCGCTGACTTGTTTCGCCAGCATGCCGCTGCCGCACGCCAAGTCGACAACAAGACCGCACGAAACGTGAATGCGGCACAATTCTCGAAGCAACAGTCCGGCGGCGGCGCGAGCAAAATGACCGAAGCCGGCATTGTGGATGTAAGCCAAGTCCTCGCGATAGGCCTGGCTCATTCGCGCTGCCAGTCCACACGCGGCGCGTCGGCCCACAATTCCTCCAAGGCGTAATACTCGCGCGCATCCTGGTCGAACACGTGCGTGACGATGTCGCCATAATCCTGCACGACCCAACGGCTGGCCCGGTAGCCGGCAATGGACAGGCGTTTTTCGCCGACGGCGGCCATGGCGGCGTCGGTCTCCTCGGCGATGGTATGGATTTGGCGACGGCTGCTGCCGGTCGCGATCACGAAGAAATCGTAAAGCGGGGTGATGCCGCGCATGTCGAGGACGAGGATGTTTTTGCCTTTATGGTCCTCGGCGGTGCGGGCGCACAAAATGGCGTGCTCCAATGCGGTTTGCACGCGGTTAAGAGGGGTCTCCAAGGCAATGGCGCTCAAAGGACCTCCTTCGCACAATGAGTTTCAGCGGAGGCCCTGCCCAGAGCCAAATTGCGCCAACGGGTGGTCGTGGTTCGCCTCCCTACTGAAACAGGTTTCTCAATCACGGGGCTCACGCCCCCTGTTTGCCAGAGCTACTTTATCTTCTTCAGACTCCCAGTCGGCGTCAAGTATTTCCTTTGACACCGCCGGCTGTTTCTATGTTCGCCCTTTTTTTGGTTTCCTCCTCAATGAATTCTACGCAACTTTCTAAGACTGCACCGTCTTTTTCCGGCGGTTTTATTGGTCTCGCACGCCGACTTTCGCTTTGGTAGACCTTACCGGCTTTCTCTGTCGGACAGGATTTCAACTTGTCCATTCTTTGCTGTACAAGTAGAGGACACCAATGCGCAACAATCTCGCACTTGCGGCGGCGGCGACACTGGTTGCCGCGCTTGGCATCCTTTGGCTGACGCGAAGTCACCGTGGCGTTGTCGAGAAGAAACACGCGGAGCCAGCCGGGTCACAAGCCGGCGCGCATTCCGCGTCCGCCCAGCCCCCACCATTGCCGCCGCAGCCGGAAGCTGTCGAGCCGGTAGTCGTCGCGAGCTTTGAAACGCTGCCCCCGCCCGCCCCGGTTGCCGTCGAGTTGCCCGCAGACGTGGTGCAAGCGCTCGAGCATATTCGCCTGGAGTCGGAAACCAATCGCGACGTGCCGGCGATGCCGTACGCGGACGATTTCGAGGCGCCGCGTTTGCGCATGCCGTATGCCGACGAGGAAGAGACGCTGCCCATGCCGCGCAGCTTGAATTCGTTGGAAATCGACGTCGACTTTTCCGCACTGGCCGATTGGTCGGCAGCGCTGCTTCCGGCGGTCTGTTGGAAGGAAGCAGGCGAAGCAATGTTTCGCATGTTATCGGGCTGGATTCATGGTGAACCACCAACTGATCTTTTGTACTTTCAAATTGGCGCCGGCACGCTCAATCAGCAATCAGAGCGCATCCGTGCAAGCCTTAGTCAGCGGATCATGGTAATCGACCCCATTCGGGACTAGAAAGTTAGACTGCGCAGAAAAGCAAAGCTTTGCCGATTCTTCCTTGTGTGCCGGTGGCGCAAGTTAACCGGACACACAAGGATTGATTTTTTTTAGGGCTGTAGGGGTCGTTTGGCCGATGCAAAGAGTGCCGGATGCGGCGGTCCTGAGGGGATTGAGGCCGCATTGCGATTCACACAATACAGGCGACGGCAAGGAGGCCTGAGCGGGACCGGCGAGGGAATGCCGGGCCGGGGTCTGGGAGGAGCGCCGACGCCTTCTTTGGGGTCCACCTGTCAAAGGAGACGCGATGAAACGGTTAGCCACTCTCTTGTGCGCTGCGCTGGCCTTGTTCGTCATTGCCGAAGGCGCCCAGGCCCATTGGGGCACCTGTCACTACGGCGGCTATCAGCCGTGGTGGAACATCTTCGCCAAGCGGAGTCACTGCTGCAACGCGGAAGAAGCCCGTTTGCAGAAGTTTTGGCACGACTACTACGACGCCCTGCGCCGCTATTACGGCATGCTCGACAACATCGATTGGGTCGCCTACTACAAGAACCACGGCTACCAGATCAACGGCGGCGGCATGAGCTGCGGACACGGCGGCTGCGGCGGCGCGCAGCGCGTTCAGTTCGCTCCGGTGTTCGTCAGCCCGACCATGCAGTGGTGCCTTCCGGGCAGCTGCACGCCAGCCGCGGGCCCTTCCGGTTCCGGCCCCGCTTCCGGCGCGGTCTTCGCTCCCATCGGCGGCCCGGGATACTAACCGTCACGCTAACAGGCTTTAGTCATTTGTCCACTTCAAGCTCCTTACCTTCACGGCAAGGAGCTTTTTTCGTTTCAGAAACTGTAATTCTTATTCCACTCGTATTCCGCACTCTTTGCATTGCCGGCACATTATTCGCCGAATAGTCGCTTATTCGCGCCCGTTCCGCATCATCGGCGCGCGCGCATGCGTTAGACTTGCGGCAAGGTCTTTCGTTTTTCCCCTGAGGATTCCAGACGAGGAAGGAGTCGCCATGAAAGCGACATTGCTTTGCGCGGGAGCAGCCTTGGCATACTTGTTGGCGCCCGCTTGCGGATCGGCCAATGACTACTACTATCCCAACGGCGCGCCGATTTACCGGGTTTCCTGGCCGGCCGCCGCCGCCGTCTATGCCGCGCCGGGGTACGCATATCAAAGCGATATCGAGCAGGTGGGACTGTACCACATCAAAGAGCGCTTGGCCGCACACCCACGGCTTCATGGCTTTGGCGGCCATTTCGGAGGGCACTTCGGCGGCCGATTTGGCGGCGGCATGGCCACAACCGGCCAAGAGTGGTACCAAGCCCCAGCCGCAGTGTTTCCGTCGCACCCCTACGCCCGCGGCCCGCGCGATTTCTTCATGTGGCGCGAAAACATGGAAGAGCAAATGCGCCGCGACATGCGGCCGAGCTTCGTGCCGTAGAGAATGGAGCGCCCAGCGCGAAGAGTGGTCTGCTCTAAAACGCCAGCGGGATATCAAAGGTGGACGAGATCGCCCGCCAGACCCACCAAGCGCACGATCGGTATTCGCAGTGGATCTTCACCTGGGCCAGCGTACCGGGAAGGATGGCTTCATCGGGATTGTCGAGCGGGATGCCGACGAGGAAAATCTGGCTTTGCGGGATCAGTTGTTTCGAGTCGCCCGTGGGCTGGACCGCAAGCGGTCCGCCGCCTTTGCTGGAAAGGCCGAGCGGGATTTCTTTGGCCTCCGAGCTGGGCAGGTGCTCTAAGGCGACATGGCCTTGCCAGGTCGCGTCCCCCAGACCTTGTACGCGCACGGTGACAGCCAAATGCTGCGCCGCTCCGACTTTTTTCAAGTTCTGATGCAACAGCTCAAAGTCGGCGGGCGGAATCGGCGTCAGCACGCGCAGCTTTTTCGGGTTGCCGATGCTGCAAAACGGCGTGCCTTCGTCCTTCTCCCAACGCTTGCCGACTTCGTCGATGAGCGGCAGGCCCAGGACAACGCCGTCGCGCGGGGCGACCAGCGTGAGCCAATTGCGCTCTTCGTCCACTTGTTCCAAGATGGTTTTCGCCGCCAGAAACTCGGAGCGGGCGCTCTGGCGGGCGCTTTCGATCTGTTGTTTTTCCCGAGGGTCGCGCGTCTGGTCGATCTGCCGGTCGAAAAGCTGAATCACCTTTTCCTTGATCGCCAGCACGCTCTTGGCCTGGCCGTGCCTTTTCTCCAATTCCAGACTGGTGAATTCAGCAAGGACCTTGCCCTTCTTTACCGTCTCGCCTTCCTTGACGTGCAGTTTCTGCAGCGTACCGCTCGTCCGGACGTGCACGTGCGCAAGCTCCGCCGGCTGCACCTGAACCAGGGCCGGCTGACGGATGCGCGTCACGGGCAGCGGTAGGAAGAAAAACGCCAATAGGGCGAGGGCGATCACGGAGCCGGTCATGGTCACGCGCGTCGGTTTCATGTCAGGCAGCCTCCCGCGGCGATGTATGTTCTTTCCCAAACGATAGAGCGGCCAGCCGATCATCGAGGCGGCGGCCGCAAACGCCAGCATGTTGCTGATGATTTCCAGCTTGTACGGTTTCAAAAAGTTGGCCAAAAACACCAGGATGACAAAGGTCACGACCCACCTATACACCCAGCTCAGGACAGCGTAGCCAACGAACAGGATGCGCCGCCACAGCTCCATGTAGGGCTCAGGGTGCACTTCGATGCCCAGGCAGTGTTCCATCACCACGCGCTGCAAATAGCGGTTGGAGCGGTCGCGCAAGTTGGGGATCTCCAGCCAATCGGCGAGAACGTAGTAGCCGTCGTAGCGCATGAGCGGATTGCCGTTAAAGAGCACGGTGCTGACGCTGCACACGACCATTAGGCTCAGACAGATGTTGTTGAGGAAAGTGCCGACCGGCGAGTTCCACCAGATAAAGGTGGCAATGGCGGCGATCATCAGCTCCACGTAGATGCCGGCGCCGGAAATAATGATGCGTTTCCACTTGTTGGGCAACGTCCAGGCGTCGGAAACGTTGCAATACATGGCCGGCGACAAACACAGAAGCAAGAAGCCCATCTCGTGCACTTCGCCGCCGAACGCCTTACAGCTTAAGCCGTGTCCGAACTCGTGAATGACTTTGACGACGGCCAGCGCGCCCCACAGGTACATGATCGTCTTGAAGCTGAAAAACTCGTGGTAGGAAGGCAGCCGGCTCAAGAAGTACTCAAAGTGCGACAGCACCAAGAAAATGGCGGCGCACATGACGCCGATGCTGAACAAGAAAAACCACATGGAGAACATCCAGCGGACGTAGGGCAGCATCCGCGTCAGGATCTTCTCCGGGTCGAAGATGGGAATTTTGATGTACAGGATGTTCGTGAAAAGCTGCGTCAGCTCGCGGCGGCGGCGCTTCTTGCGGCGATCGAAAAGCTGCTTGCCCGCTTGCGGCGATTCATTCTGCACGAGGCCGGCGGTCAAGAGCTGCTGGCCGAAATGTTCCAAATCCTCCAGCGTCAAGCGCTCGGGCCGGAAACGGCGCTCGAATTCCTTCTGCGATTGGTCGAGCGTGTGATGGCCGTCCATAAGCTGGAGCAGAAAGTACTCCTGCTCCTTGAAGCGATAATAACGCAGACTGACCGGGTCTTTCACCACGTAGTACGTCCGACCCTCATACTTCTGCGGAGTGATGGACAAGTCGCCGCGCCGGCGCAGGCGGACGTATTTGCGGCGTTCAAGATCAGAAACTGGAGCGTCTTCAGGCATCTCCTGGCTACTCGATAACAATCGTCACCGGTCGTCCCGGAATGAGCCGGCCCTTGGGGTACATAGCGGTAACGGGGTTGGGGACTTCTACGCCGATGCGGACCTGGCGGGTGCTGGGGTCTTGGCCGGCTTGGATGACTTTGACCCGCACGTCGCGAATCGGGTGGTTGTGCACTTCTTCCTTGGTCGGGACCGGCCACATATAGACCAACCCTTCCTTCGTGCCGGAGACAGCGAAGGAGGCATCGGGGCTAAGGCCGGCCCAAGGCGAAAAGGCGGCGCAGGTGACGGCCGCGCCTTCCGGCGGAACCAGCTGGCGGATTTCGTAGCCGCGCTCGGTTTCATTGGGGGCGCGCCACATTTGCAATCGGCCTTGGGCGGCGCCCGCGGTCAGCATCAAGGAGGCGTCCGGCGAAAACACAGCCAGCGTTTCGAACGGAATGGCCCCGCCCGGATTCTGCAGCGTGGTGACCAGCTTGCCGTCGTCGACGGCGCGGATTTGCAGGATTTTGCCGTGATCGAAGAGCATCCAGCGGCCGTCTTGAGAGACGCCGAGCTGAGGGACGTTTCCGGATCGGCCCGAGCGCTCGATTTCTAGGACGGCGCCTTTTTCTTTGAGGGCCCAGACGCGCAGGCTGTTGTCGCGCGCCGCCGACACCAAACGCGCCTGCGGCGTGATCGCCAGCGCGGTGATCATGCCTTGATGCGGGTTGTCGACGCCGGCCGCGCTATCGAACTCGTATAAGTTCTTGCTGGCTTCCGCGTCCCATATCCTGATCGAGCCGTCGGCCGCGCCGGAGGCGAAGAACTTGCCGTCGGGGCTGAAGGCCAGCGCGGTAATGGCTTCGCGATGGGCGTCTTTCAGGTCTTTGACGAGCTTCTTTTCCGGCGCATCAAGGTCATAGAGGCGAATACTTCCGTCCGAGCAGCCGCTGAGGATGAGATTGCGCGCGGCGCCGCGGCCGGTGACGGCCAGCGCTCGGACCGGCGCGGGATGGACAAATTCTTGCAGCGGTTGGCGGGCAAAGCGCTGCCAAACGCAAACCGTTTTGTCCTCGCTGGCGGAGATGATGAGCGGCTCGTTGGCGTCCTTGGTGACGGCGACGGCGGTGATCGGCGCAACGTGGTTGGGGAATTTCCAAATTTCCCCGGTTTCCTGCGACGGCTCGATGGTCACGCGCATGTCGCCCTTGATGCGATGCATGTATTGCACGTCCACGAGCGCCTCGGCCATCAGGCGGTCGAGGCTGAATAGCTGCATGACCGGCTCGTGTTCTTTCACCGGCTCGCCGGCGTTGCGATAGATGGCGTTGATGGTGCTGCTCTTGAATTGCAACGCGTTGCGCACTTCATGCTGCTTTAGAAACAAATGGACCTGCGCTTCGTCAATGCGCGCCAGCTCAACTCCGACGATCCTTGTTTCCCATTCAGCCTGTTGCTTTTCCTTGGTCACCTCAGCAATGCCGAGGTCTTCAAGAGATATAGCCTTTGGGTACAACGACAGCGCTCGAGCATAGCGGCGCTCACCCTCGATCGCCAAGGCCTTCGCTGCTTTGAGTTCCTTTTCCGATACGACCACCTTCGCTTGTTTTTGGTACAGTTCGCCCATCACGCGCGTCGGATTAACCATGGCGACCATCTGATTGTCTTGGACAATGTTTCCCTGATAAAGTCTGCGAAAAAACTTGGTGTGTTTGCGATTCTTGCCGAGGTCGATCTCTCGATAAGACATGGGCTCGACGAGAAAAGGAGCGACGCCGGCTACTTGGGCCGCGCCTTCAGCCAATTCTTCGCCGATGAAGAGGAGTTGGCCCGGCACTTCCGTGCCCAGCTCGATCTTATCGATCACCGCCATGTGACCAAGGAATGCCAGCGGATTCGTGACGCGGTTCGCGGGCGGAATCGCCGCCACCTTGGGCAACTCCGCGGGCGGGAACAAGGGGCCGCCTGGATCCACCGGCGGCACAACCGGATTGGGATTGGTGGGGTCGTCAGTGCCCGCTGTCGGAATATTGAAATACCAGATCGCGCCGACGAACAGGCCGGCGCCCACGATAAGAGAAGCAAAGAACCGCATGATCGATCTCCGACCTGTGAAGCACGATTGCAACGTGCTTTTCGATGCTAAGCAGCACGTTGCAAACGTGCTCCACAGAATCAAAACATGAAGACGATGTTTTCGTAAATGAATTCCCACACGCCGTAGAAGAGGGCATAGCCCATGGCGCGGTTGCCGCAACGGATGCGGGTATGCACCTCGGTGCCGGCAAAAAGGCGATTGAGCGGCACATTCAAGTCCGGCGGGATGTCCTTGCCCGAAATCCGCACCCACGCCATCACCACCGCCTCCGGGTTGGCCTGATCCTGATTGTTCGGGTTGGCCAGCTGGGCGATTTTTGCTTTCGTCAACTTGCCTTTGAAGACGCTTGTCGGCAGCGTTTTGAGCAAGAGATCGACGTCCAACTCCCCTTTGGGGTTTTTCTTGAGCGCGTCCAAGACGTGGCCGATGTGCTTTTGCGGGATCTTCAGCTCGATTTCCCATTCTGACAGCTTCGGATTCTTAGCGTTCGCGCGGCCGACGCGCAACAGCGGCTCATTCGGCTTGACGGGGCGGCCGAGCAACATCTCACGAAAATCCGCGGTCAGGATGATGCCATTGATGGGCGACTTCACTACGAACTCGCCTGGCACTTCTGTGGAATTCGTTCTAGCCTTGAGTTCTCGGAGCTGCTGGGACTTGAAGGAAAGAGTAGCCTTCGCTTCGATAATGTTCTTCTGGTCGCCGCCTTCGGCCTCTTTGCCTTGCGGGTTGTGCGCCTTGACGATGCCGTCGGCAATGTCGATCTCGTGTTGCAATTGGCGGATTTCCTTCTCCAGTTCGGTATCGAACATGCGTAACAACTCTGTCTCCGTCGTCACGACGCTGCCGGACTTAAGACCCGCGGGAATGTCACGCACGGTCCCGGCCACCGGCGCGAACACCCAGCGCCGCTCGATAGGCAAGAGCGTGCCGTTGGCGTCCATCTTTAAGGGATACGGCACGAGGATCATGGCTGCGATCAATGCCCCGAGGCCGACGAGAATGATGGTCCAGATCGCCTTGGCCTTGCCGCCCAAGCCTTCCTGCACTTTGGCCAACGGGAGCCAGACAAAGCGCATGGGAATGCGATGATACTCGACGGAGTTATAGAGCGCCGCGGTGGCGTGCCGGCCGACCACTTCGAGTTTGGCGGCCATCTGTTCGACGGCGACGTTGGGCTCGAAGCACTCCATCATGAGGGCCGAGCGCGGCGGCCGCTTGCTTTCGCCTTCGCGGTCGTCTCGCAGGGGCACGAGAATGAGCAATTTACTGTTGCTTTCGGCGAGATACGCGTCGAGGGCTTTCAAGACGGCCGGGGGCAGGGCGTCGTCTTTCGTGCCGGTGTAAACCAGTTTTTCGCCCCATCGCATCACTTTCTCAAAGAGCGCGCGCATGAGCTGCACGAGATTGGAGCGCTTTTCCACAACGTCCGCGCCGCTGATCGCACGCACCTGCGGCTTGCCTCCTTCGCGCACCGCCACGCTGACCCGGTCCGCTTCGACCAACCGGCGGGCCTCGTTCGCGATGAGGTAAGCGACTTCGGTAGGATTGAGGCTGCCGTGGATCTGCTTGGCGAAGGCTTCCAGCTGCACCCAAACTTGCTGCTGGCCGACCATCTGCCGGAGCTGGTGGTTGCGCGTGTAGCCCGCGGCGAGGCCGGCCATGCGGATGATGAATTGCAAAAAGCCGCGCTGGGCCTCGGCGTGGCGGCGGGGGTCTTGCCAGATCTCGACGACGCCGGCGACCTGCTTGTCGTAGAGGATGGGGGCAAGCAGGATGACGAAATCGGTTGGATTGCCGGGCGCGGGCCCCGTGCCTTCGCCCTCGCCGACGCTGGAATGCGGCATGACCAGCGTGGGCTGGCCTTTGAGCGCCGCCTGGCGCAATAGCTCGCCGTGCGTGGCCCGTTTCTCTTCGCCTTCGAGGCCGACCTGGCGCATGTTGATCTGATACTGGAGCTGCAAGTTGCCTTGCGGCGTGCGCACCCAGACCGCGCCGGCCGGCGCTTGGATCGCCGCCATCACGCGCTGCAGGAACTCACCGTAGTATTCCGGCGGCGTCAGCTCGGTTTCCGAGAGCTGGGCGATTTCCTCGGCCAGACGATTGATCTGGCGGCGCGCTTGTTCGATTTGTTGCAGATCGACTTGGGGGTCAGGTCCGGCGCTCACGACAAACCTCGCGTGGGGAAGACTTGATGCAATTCCCCCTATTCTAGAGAGTGGCGCTACGGGCCGAAACAAGAAAAGACGCGGCTCGGGAAAAAAGTAGTGTAGTTGGGGAGAATATCGTGATCGTGTGGCCGCGAAAACGCAAATAGACACAAAAGAAACGCGCTTTTGTGTCGTTTGTGTTTTTCGCGGCTAATCCTACTTTATCTTCTGACCGATCATCTCGCCGATGGTGCGCGTCAGGAATCCGGCGGACTTGAAGCCGGAGGCGGATTGCGCCAGCTCGAACCCCAAGAGTCCGACCAACAGCATGACGATGACGCAAGGAAGCATGAAGACCACGGGCAAAGCGCCCCAAGGCGCGGGCTCGATCAGTTTTTCGCGGACGACTTCCTTGATGCGAACCTGTCCCGGCGCAACGCCCGCGCCCTCTTCGTCTAGTTCGACTTCGATTTCGGGGGCGTCGGTGGCGATGGTGGCCGCCGCTTCGTCCGCTTCTTCGTCCAGAGCGACGACCTGGCTGCCGCTTTCGACGGAGGAATCGTCGAGTGAAATGTCAAAGTCGGAGCTCTCGAGGTCCGTTTCCAAGGCGGCGACTTGAGAGCCTGATTCTTCCTCAAGCCCCGGATCGAAATCCGTTTCGAAGATGTCTTTTTCCTCGCTGCCGGCCTTGATTTGCTCCAGCTCCAGGTTGGCGCTGCTGTCGTCGAGGGTTAACTCGAATTCGCTGCTGTCCGAATCGGCCGGCGCGCCCTTCTTGCCAGATTCCTCGAGGCTGAGCTCGAAATCGGAATCAGAGACTGGTTCTTTCTTGGACTTCGCCGGTTTGGGAGTGGATTCGACCTCGAGACTCAGGTCGAAGTCCACGCTGCTGTCCGCGCCGCTGTCCTCGAGCGAGATGCCGGAGTCCACCGGTTTGCTGAGGTTGATGCCGCTCGATGGACCTTTCAAAGGCGCGGATTCGCCACCCTCTTCCGGCAGCTCCAGGCTGAAATCGCTGTCTTCCGGCTCCAGCACCGAGCTGGGCTCCTTCTGCGGAGTCAGGTCGAAGTCGCTGCTGTCGTCCTTTTTCTTGGGCGCCACTTCGAAGTCGCTGCTGTCCGGCTTGCCCTGCGCCTTGGCCGGTTGATCGATGTCCGACTCGGACAGCTCGAAAGGCGAAGTAGGCTGAGGCAGCTTTACCTTGGATTTCGGCTTCACTTTGACTTGTGGCTGTTTCTGGATGGCGGCTTCTTTTTTCTTGATTTCCTCGTCGAGGTTGATTTCTTCCGTCAGTTGGCCGCGTTCATCGCCGCCGCCGGTCGGTTGTTGGTATTTCTCCAGGCGGATGTCGCTGTCGGTCGCCGCGGGGGGAGCGCCTTGGCCGAGGTTGATGTCCTCGCCGGAGCCGCTGACGATCTTCACGTCGCTGTCGCTGTCCATGGGAACCAGGCGTACGCCGCTGTCGGGCTGTCCGGGACCAGCCAGGCGCGAGGGGCGTTTCGGCGGCGCGCTGTCCGGTGGGCCGCCGATTTTTTTCGGCACGGGAGAAACGGGACCGAGGCCGGATTTCTTTTGCACCTTGGGTGTTCGGCTCGCCAGGTCGCTCTCTGGGCCGACTAGTTTCACGTCGCTGTCGCTGCCGCTGCCCGGATCGGAGGAGACTTGTTCGGCGACGAGCTTCACGTCGCTGTCGCTGCCAGGCTTGGGAATGGGCGAAGGGGATTTGGGCCCTTTGCGGCGCGGGTCGCTTTTGTGTTCGGCGCCGATATCCACTTTCTCATCGCCCTCCAGCGAAAAGGCAAAGACTTCCGGCGAGTCTTGCGGCGTTCTGGGTCCGGCTTGCTGCGGGCGCGGCGACGCGCCGGAGGCCGGCTGCTGTTTCTGCGGAGTGCGCGGACTGACGTCGCTTTTGGCCGATCTGGGCGTCGCGGGCCCCGCCTCACCCAGGACAAGATCGGGATCGCTGGAGCCGCCGCGTTGCCGGGCCAGCTCTTGAATATCCTGGATGCGAAAGCGCAAGGTGCCGCGGTCCTGGAAGGAGCGGACCTGCTTGCGCTGCGCTATTTGCTTGAGTTCGTCCGGGCTAATGCCCAGAACGTGAGCGGCTTCTTGAAGGGTGTAATATCCCTGGACCATGGCTATACTCCCCGCCTGGCGGAGGAAAAGAACTAGGATGTGGAGGGCCAGAAAGCCCTGTTCATCTTCTCTAGTCTACCACTCTCGATTGTAAAGCAGCCGTTGTTGAACGCAAGGGAAGTTCGATTTTTCACAAAGTTTGCGGAAGGCAAAGAGAGCGCCGGCGAGTCGCTTTGCGCCGATCGAGACAGTTGTGGTTTCTTTGCCGAATAGAACGCGCTAATTCGAAGCGCTGACTCTCAAACTCACGAACAGGGACGACCGGAGGTCGCCGGCGACGGCGACCACGCGCACGTCCTGGCGCAAGTTGGGTGTCTGGTAGGAGACGATGATCTTGATTTCGCCGGCGCTATTCTTCGCCGGGATCACGATGCTGTCCGCCTGAATGCCGTCCGGCAAGGCTTCGACGTGAATGCTGACCGGGCCGTTGAATTTGACCCGTTCGATGCGGACAACCAGCGGCTTGTTTTGACCGGGCTTGAACGTCATTTCGGTGGTCTTTGCGGCAAGGTGGATGGCCGCATCCGGCGCTACGAAGGGTCGGGCCGCGCCGCGAAAAAAAACCAGATAAAGGAGCAGGCTCAAAAGCAGCAGTGCGGCAGCGGTGATGCCGAAGAGGCGGCGCAGGTCCGCGGCGAACCAAGCCCCAAGTCCGGGTTGCGAACGGCCCGACGACGCGGCGGCCCCATGTGCAGCGGACGCGGCAGGATGCGTGAACGTAAACGAATCGCCGGTGCTGGGAGGCGGATTGGCGGCAAGCGGAACATTGTTGGCAATGGGTTGGGCCAGCGGCACGGCGACGGGTTTCGCCAAAGGCGGGTCGGCAGCATCGTCTGCTCCGCCTCCAAGCGCCAGCGGCGTCGCCAAGAGCGCGGCAAACGGCCGCGCCGACACAATGCTGTCCTTCTTGCAGAAGGGCTCCAGATCGGCGGCGACTTCGGCAGGTGTTTGATAACGCTCGGCCAGGTTCCTCGACATCATCCTCTTTAGAATCGCATCCAGTCCGGGAGGCACGTCTGGGCGCGCTATGCGGATGCTGGGCACGTCGCCGACCATGCGGGCGCTGACTTTTTCCACAATGCTCGAGCCGGGAAACGGCGGCTTGCCCGACAACAGATAGAAAAGAGTGCAACCCAGGCCGTAGATGTCCGCGCGAATGTCGGCTTTCTGGGCGTTTTCCGCCTGCTCCGGCGCGATATAGTCGATCGTGCCCAAAACAGCGCCGAACTGCGTCAAGCGGGCGGCGTTGGGCTCATCGCTTTCAAACTTGGCCAGGCCGAAGTCGAGAATCTTGACAACCTGTTCGCGCGTGACCAACAGGTTGCCGGGTTTGATGTCGCGGTGCACGACGTCGCGCTCCAGGGCGTGCTGCAACCCCAAAGCAGCCTGACGCGCGTAGTCGGCGGCTTGCCACACCGGCAGCGGGCCCGCCGTCTTGACCATTCGCGACAGGTCTGTCCCTTCGATGAATTCCATCACCATATACGGACGACTATCCACTTCGTCGGCGTAGAGCACCAGCACGATGTTGCGATGATCGAGCCGCGAGGCCGTTTCGAGCTCTTGCTTAAATCGGCCCATGGCCCTCTGGCTAGACAGGTGCTCTATGTGGATCATCTTTACCGCGACGATGCGTTCCAGCTTTGGGTCCCAGCCTTTGAAAACTTGTCCCATGGCCCCTTCGCCGATGCGTTCCAGCAGGCGATACGTTCCTAGAAGCAGCGATTCGCCGTTGCCTTGAAGAATCTGGTTCACCTGGTAGGGGGTCAGCCATTCGCGCTGAATGAGTTCCTTGGCAAGGGCAAGAGCATCGGGGAATGAGGCTTCACGGAGGGGCTGCGCGCGATTCTCGCTCAGGAAGTGATTCTGGACGAGCCAATCGAGCAGCTCATTCGCGGTTTGCGGCGCCATGCACGACCTTCCGCCTGGTGGATGCGACGACGGAAGAATCTATCATACTACACGCAAGCGGCACGGTCGATGGATGGTTATTGCGCGCTTTTGCGCCAGGTTTCCAGCCTCTTACGCATGATTTGGAGGGTTTGCGCGGCAGCGGGTTCGCCCGCTCTGTTGCTTTCCTGCAACGGATCGCGCGCAAGGTCGAACAGTTCCTCGAACTGGAAATCCGGCCAGTAAATATAGACGTGATCGCGCCGGACGACTGCCTCGGACTGCGGGATGCGGTCTTTGCCGAGTATGACGGGGTGCTGGTAGTAGAATTCGTCGCGCCATAGCGGCGCCGCCTTGGCGAGATACAGCGGGGCCAAGTCGCGGCCTTGCATTCCCTCCGGCGCCTGGATGCCGGCCGCGCCCAAGAGGAGAGGCGCCAGGTCGATGTTCAACACCATCGCGTCATTTGTTTTGCCGCGCTTTTCCTTGGGCAACCTGGGGTCGCAAACGATCAGTGGCACGCGCAGGGCTTCCTCATAGGGATACCACTTGTCCGCCAAGCCGCGCTCGCCATGGAAATAGCCGTTGTCCGTGGTGAAAACGATAAGCGTATTCTCGAAGACGCCTTGCTTTTTGAGTTCTTCGATGAGCCGTCCGACCGCGGCGTCCGCTTCACTGACCAGGCGAAAGTAGTTTTTCATGTAGAGTTGATACTTTTCGGGCGTGTCGAAGCGTTTCTTCCAGCGGACGCGTCCTTCGTTCTTGTCGGTAGCGAGAAAGGGGGGCAGGCGCTGGAAGTATTCTTGGGTCGCGGTCTTGGGAATAGGAATCTTGACGCCGTCATAGAGTTTTTCGCTCCAGGGTTGCGGCAAATACTGCTCGGGCGCTTTGTCCTCTGCATGGGCGGCGAAGAAAGACACTGACAGGCAAAAAGGCTTGTCCTTCGGGCGCTGTCGCAGAAACTCGAGAGCGTCTTGTTCGTTTTTTTGCGTGACGTGAATCTTGCCGCCCTGAGCGTCCTTAAGCCAATGGACGCCCTCATAGGAGCGCAGGAAATCGAAGTTTGCCGGCGCTGCCTTGCCGACGCCGAACTTACCGACGAAGCCGGTCCAATAGCCGGCGCGGCGCAAGAGCGCGACATACGTCTGTTCCCAGGCCGCGGGCGGAATAGCCACGCCAAATGCGCGGATGCCGTGCCGGGCCATGTGCTGCCCGGTAAGGATGGAAGCGCGGCTGACGGAGCAAATGGACGTGGTGACGCGCGCTTGGGTGAAGCGAATGCCGCGCGCCGCCAGCGCGTCTAAGTGCGGCGTCTTGACCACGGGATTGCCGGCGCAGCCCAACGTGTCCCA
>JAKEHV010000479.1 GCA_022614915.1 Gemmataceae bacterium
CAGCGGACGCCGGCGAGGGCGGCTGGCCTCACGGATCCTATTTGGGCCCTGAACGAGTGGTGATGCCGTCCAGCGGTGCAACGCCGGTAAGACACCACCGAAAGTCACTCTCGCCCGGAAACGTCCACTGGATGTCTATTGGCAACCCCAGCGCGTTCATGAGTTGCTGGAGTTCTTGCAGCGCTCGCTGGACCTCCTGCTGGCAGAATGCAACGCGCATGGCGCACATGCGATCGTCTATTGGCCTAATGGCACACCTCCCGCTAGAAGAAATGGGAGAAATGTTAGCTCATTTTGTCGAGACATCTAGAAAATGAACTGACACCGTTTCCGCACGACGCCGGCGTTGCGGAGGGCCAACGGTAATACCGGCAACGGTTGGCCCAGGAGCAGGACACTGGGCCACAATTCGATCTGGTCCCCGGACGGTTGGCGCGACGGGCGATAGGCCACGGCATAGGTCGTCGCGGCGGGCGACAGCAAAAAGGGCTCCCCGTGACCAAGGAGGCCGATCACTTCGTTGTGCAGGTTGGCCAACCGATTCGTAACAATGTCCACAACGATCAGGCCGATGCCGCGCGTCAGGTAGCTGACGCACTTTGCCGCGAAGGCCCGGCGCGCTTCCGGACGGTCCTTGTTGCCGGGACTGACCAATTCGACGGCCCCCACCAGAGTGGCGCCGGTGACGGTCGCGAAGACCTGGACCTCGATGTCGTCGGGAAACACGGTGGGTACGAGCAGATTCGTCGCGGGTGGCGCCCACGCCGGCGCCGCGGTGGCGGTTGCGGCGGCGCCGCGCTCTCCCGCCCCCTTCGACTCATCGAGCGTTGCGATATCGACTTCGACCTGACTGCCGATATGCACTTGCATGTCGGCAAAATACTCGCCGGCGAGGACGTCGCGATTGAGCTTCTCGACTAGCGCCGCCGCCCAGAGGCCGTGGAAGCCTTCCCAACTGCGGCGTTCGCTGACGGGCGGATGAAAGTGGTCCAGTAAAGGCATGGCCTCATTCCTGCTTCGATGCCCGAATCCTGGGCGACCGTGCTAAACAGAGGGCCGTCTGCCCGGTGCGTCGGCGCGGACTGGACGCACCCTACGACTGTTCCAAGTGGGCGGTCGGCGGGCGGCTTCAGCGTTTGGTTCGGCGGCTCGTGTTGGTGTCCGGGTCTTCGACTTGCCGGGGCCGCGGGGCCGGTGCCCCGCGAAGCAATCCTTCCGTGCTCAGGTCTTCATCGATGTCCGGCCAATGGATGCCGTAGCCGCCGCCGGCGACGCGCCAGTTCTTCCGCTCTGCCGCGGAGGCGTTGAGCAACCGCGGATACCACGCCAGCGGAACGGTGATGGTCCGCCCGTCCCGAAGAGACACGCTCAAGGTATCTTTCGTGAACTTCACGCCGGTGACCCGCTCGTCAGCCGTTAGCGCCAAGATGCCCATGCCAGGCCTCCAGGAATGCTGCTTGATGTTGCGTCACGAGGCGTTGAAGCCGCCGCAACGCAAGACGGTAGGCATGAGCTATCCATTCGCCGGCGTAAGGGGATTGTACGCCCCAAGGCCGTCCATCTTGATCCGCTCAAAGCCCCGTGCCCAGTCGGATTCACCCCCTGTGATTCGCTGACTGAACCAGGATACCAGGTTGCTGGCCAGCCATTCCAGCGACTGCTCGTCTTCTTGCCGCTCGCGCGCCGCCTCAACCAGGTTTCGGCCTTCGGTATCCCGGAGCAGCCGTGCGGCGATCTCCGGGGAAGTGACGAACCGCTGCTGTCAGGCCCGGCAATCTTGAAAGTCTCCTTTGTGTTCCCGGGCTGGACATCGAGAAAATGAACTGACACCATTTCCCCCCCCATTTCCTCCCATTTCCTCTGCACCGACAGTCTACCAGCGTACGATTTCCTCCGGCGTACCCACGTGACTCCCGACCAGTTGCAACAAACGGTCCGCGTAGTCGAGCAAGTTCAGGATCAGAGTAGTGGCCAGGGTTTGATCCTTGTTGTGCTGCCAACCGTTAATCAGGAAGGCACTCGGATGCACGAGTTTGGAGAACAGCCCGAAGAGTGCCTTATGTTCCTTCTCCAAGCCGAATTCTTTGGCGAGGTCCGCGATACGTGAGGGACGTTGCGAAAAGTCGCCACCCTTCGACGTAATTCCTCGCTTGAACGCTTCGATCTGTCCGCGCAAAGTGCCGGCAAGAGGTGACGACACGCCAACCAACTCGTACCAGGCTTCCATTACCGACACGTTGTCGGAAGCGGTTTCGTCGAGCCACCTACGCCGCTCCTGCGGGTCGGGTAATACCTTTCGGGCAAGCAAGCAAAGCTCGTAAACAGATCGTGTACAGAGGGCGACCACTTGGATCGGCGCGGGCATCGTATTCCGGGTAATCTCGAGATACGTCACAGAACAGGCCAAGAAGTTGAACGGGATCAAGGTGTCATCGGTTCGCGGCTTGTTGTCCTTTATCCAGGTGCAGACTCCCGACGAGGTCCGAATAAGCCGCTCAAACGTCGAGCGTACATCGTCCATCGAAGCCCACTCGAATTCCCGCTCGCGTATCCTTGCCATGAAGACTCCTGCTGCGTCTTGCTGTCGCCCTCCGCCGCCGAACGACCCAACTCACTTGCCGCGGCGGACGCTGAGACGTTGAACCCGGAAAACGCTAACTGCCGCCGCGGTCAGGTGCATCGCCTGGATCGGCGAGACTGATGTGCCCCTTCCAACCCGGC
>JAKEHV010000480.1 GCA_022614915.1 Gemmataceae bacterium
ATCGGCGGCAAGGATGCTGCTTTTGATCGAACGGAGGAGATTTATCGATTGGCTGGGGCAAAGGACAAGCTTGTGCGGAAATGAGGAAGCCTGCTGTGATGGAGCGGGTAATGCTTTGGAGGAACCACACACCTCTGGGTTGCCATCAACCAGGCGTAAGCCTAGACCAGCCCATGGTCTAAAGGGCACCGTCAGTGGCCCTCCAGGGCTTTCCTCTATTTTACCTTCGAGCCTGGCAACTACAAGGCATCCTCGCCGCCTACGAAGCATCACGCATCCGGTATGGGGCGGGCCGGGGTGGAAGGTGTTTCAAAACTCGGAGGTGCAGGTGATCCAGACCATCAAGTACATTGAAGAAAACCCGATCAAGGCTGGGTTGCCCAAACAATACTGGAGTTTCGTACGGGTATATGATGGGTGGAAGCCGCGCGATTGGACGAAGTGATGGCCTCCATGTAAACAGTAAATCGAAGGTTCCAGTCGTTCCGGTTTTTCCTCGGACGACGAGCGCGCGGATTCTCACGGAAAACCGCGCATTGGTTAAACCTGGCCTCTCCCCGCTCGCCGGACTCTCTTCTCTGGCTTCTCTGCACAAATCCTCTTGGAATACCCGCTGCCATCGTTCACAATAGAGACAGTTGTCCGTTCCGCACCATCTCTTGGGATGCTCCCATGGCCGACGATTTCGAAGAAGAGGATCGGGAAGACGAAGATCAGGAAGAACAAGGAGACGGCCAGCCGGCTAAGGGCAAAAACACGGGGCTGACGCTGTCCCTGTGCGCGCTCAACCTGCTTTTCGCCGTCGTCTTCGTGGTCCTGCTCGTGCTCGATTTCCAGAAGCGCAATTCGTGGTCGCATGCCGTCTTCATGCGCGATCTTGCTTTGCAAGGGCTGCCCCTCAAGGCGGAGGACGCGGGCCCGTCCGGCTGGCAAGTGAGCGCGCCGCACGCCAACCTCGACGACGCTCAACTGCGAGCCGCGCTCAATGAACGCGGCGGCAAGACCGGCAGCGAAAAGTTTCAGCCTGTCAACGAAGTGCTCGGCGGCCGCATCCAACCCAGACACCTGACGACGGCGATTCTGAAGGAACATTTCGGCAGCGCGGGCGAGCCGGTCGGCACGCTCGACGCCGAAATCGAGCGCCTCAAGAACAAACTCCCCGCGGACATCGAAGCCTATGCCAAAGAGCGCGCCGCCGAGGTCAAGGACGAAGAGAAAGTGAACGTGCTCTACAAGACTCTTCTCCCCCTAGCCTATGACGTGCATCAGATTAAGAAACTGGATGCAAAAATCCGCGCCACCAAAGGGCCCGACATCAACGCCCTGCTCGAAGAGGCCATCGAGCGCCGCTTGCTCCTGGACATTCTTGGTCCGTGCGAGGCGTTCCGCCCCGGCGACGTGAAGTCGTTCGTCGTGGAAAAGGGCGGCGATCTCGAAGACTTGAAGCTCGATCAGTTGAAGGACCTTCTTCGCCGCCGCCTCGAAGGCGCCATTGCCGACACCTTCGATCCCGTGATTCACCAAGGCAAGGAATGGGAGGGCCAGGGCCGCACCAGTTGGGAACGGCGTCAAGCCATCGCCTTTCTGCTGTTCACGCTCGGCAATCTGAAAAAGCTCGACGGCGCCGCGTTCTATGACCTGGAGCGTTGCAACGCCGTGGTCGGCCATTATGAATTCAACCGGGCCGCCCAAAACCTGGTCGCGGCTTATCAAAAGCTGGAGGAAAAAGTCCTCGAGTCCATCGCCATCGACCGGCAGGGCTACGAAATCTTCATCAAGGATAAAGTCCCGGCACGCAGCCAGTCGTTCATCGATCAGCACCATGCCGAAATCAAGCGGATCAAGGATCTGGTGGCGGACCTCAAAAAGGCCGAGCTTCGCCTGGAGGATTTGAAGGAGCAAAAGGCGCGGGCCGATAAACTCTTCGAAGAGCGCAAAGCACACGAGGACCAGGTCGTCAAGCGGCTTATCGCGCAGCGCGCGGAAACGAAGAAGCTGGCGGACGAAGTGCGGCAACTGCAGAAAGAGCTGTTCGAGGCCCAGATCATCCTGTCCGAAGCTTTTGAGCGGAATAATCGCCTCGAGCAACGGATTCGCGAAGCCTCGGCGCCAAAGGGAGGACCGTGATGACGAACAACCTTGGCAAAGGCCTGGTGCTGGCGCACGCCGCCTTCAGTTTGTTGGCGCTGGCGGGCGCGATCGGCATCTATTTCCAGTTCGTGGACTGGGGCTGGCGCGAACCCCGGCTGGGCGCCAACGCGCTCGATTTGACGCAGCGCATCCCGTCGGAATTTGACAAGCGCTCGGCGGCCCACAAGCAAGCGCTCGCGGCCCGCGACGTGGTCATGGCCCACGTGCAGCCTGCTCAGACTTCCTTGAACGACGCCCAGTTCCGTTTTCCTTCCAACCATCTCTTCTACAATGCCGAGCTGGCGCGACTGCGCGGCGAACCCAAGCCGATCGAGATAAGGGAAGTGCTGTTCAAGGATGGCCAGCTCGCGCTCGACACGCCCGGCAGGAACACGGGCAGACCAGTCTTCGGCGAAAAGGTGGCCGGCCTCGACAAGTCCTACGCCGGCTACAGGGCGGACCTTAAGAAGGTGAACGCCGAAATCAACGCCATGGTCAAGGAAGTCCGCAAGGCGACGGAAGCGACGCGGGAAATCACCTTTCGGCTAAACGGCAAGGACGACGCGGGGAAAGAGGTTCAGTCTGGACTGTACACCCTCTTGGAGAGCGAGAAGAAAGCGCAAGACCTTTGGCGCTCTGAAAAAGACTACCTGCAGCCGATTTGGGCCCGCACCCTGGAAGAGGCGGAACTCTTGACCGAACGCCGGGCCCGCCTGCAACGGACGCTGGACCGCATTCAAGGCAAGAAATAGTGGGGCAAACATTCTTGTTTGCCAAAGCGGGGCGAAAGGCTTTGTCAGGGCAATCAGGAATGTTCGCCCGACGTCAATCCGGCTTGGCAAACATGCTTTCGTCAAACCGCTCCACGATGCGCGCTTCCGTGATCTGAAAATCCAGATAGGGCTGGCCGTCGCGGTTGACGACGATCCGTCCGGGCATTTTTGGTCCTTTCACGTCCTTGTAATCGCTGAAGAAGCGCTCTTCCGCCACTTCTTGCCCCGATTGGGCGTCCAGGGCGCGAAAGTCCATCTTGACGAGCATGTTGGACTTCTTGTCGAAGTACAAACTCACGTCCTTATGGCCTTCATGAGAGACGCGCACGCCCACCGCAGGCGCGTCTTTCACTTTCGCCTCGCCGATGAGCGCCACTTTATACTTCTTATCCTTCACAAACTTCAAGCTGCTCATGCTCTCGGCGTGCATCGATTCCTTCATGCCTTCAATGCCTTTCTCATCCAGCTCCATGAGCATGTTCGCCGCCTTGACCCAGGCTTTCTTGCCGTTGAAAACCACGACGACGGGGAAGTTCATGTTGTTGATTTGCATCTGCATGTCGCTGCGGAAGCGGTCCGGCAATTGGACGTTGTTTTCGAGTGTAAACTCGATTTGCATGTTCATGACGCTAACGACGCCTTTGCCTTTGGCGCTGACCGCCTGGACGCTCTCGATCTTTTCCAAGCCGCCGTGGGCCTTGACTGCCTTTTCGACGACGGCGCGGGCCTCGTCTTCCTGGGCGCCGGCGCGATTCGCCAAGACAAGCGCCACTAGCGCCGACGCCGTTGCTGTTAGGATTCGCATCGCTTCCCCTTGGTTGTTGGCAAAGCAGCGTGCTTCGCCGGTTTGTGGGCGAAGCAGGCTGCTTCGCCTACGCAGAAATTCGCCGCCCGATGCCCTGGATTTATCCGTGTGGGGCCAACATTCTTATTTGCCGGCAGAAGGGTCTATTCCGCCTTGAATTCTTCCAGTGCGCGCATGAGCTGCTTGAACTTGATCGGCTGCACGAGCACCGCCTGGTTGGGGCGCTCCAAGACGCGCCGGGCCAGGTCGTTTTGATCTTCGTTGAGCATGAGCACGCCGCCGCAGGCGACGCGGAGCTTTTGCGCGTCGAGCATGATGCGCTCAAAGATCATCACGCTTTCCTCGCCGGTCGTGCCCGCGTCGACAATGAGATAGTCGAATGGCTGCAGGCGAAAGCGGTCGAGCGCGCGCTGCGGGTCGACGGAAAGCAACACGCGGAAGCCTTGTTCCTTGAACTTGTCGCGCAAGACGTTTTGCAGACGCACGTCTTTCTCCACCAGAAACAGCGTGCGCGGCCCGGCCTTCTTATCTTTGCCGGTTAAGCTGTCGACTTCTTGCCGGACTTCGCGGATCGCGTCGAGCAGTTGCGAGGGAGTTTGAAAGCGCTCCATCGGGTTTAGGCTCATCATGGTATTGACGAGCCGAAAGACGGAAGGCGGACCGTTGACCTCGGACGGCTCGATCGGGGGGACATTGAGGAAGCGTTCGCGGCTCATGCGCTCGCGTGCATTGCGGGTCAATTCCAAGGGCGGCCTGCCCGTCAGCATCTGATACGCGACGCAGCCCATGAAAAACAAGTCGCTGCGCGTGTCGCCCTGAGCCACGTTGGTCAGTTTCTCCAACCCGGCGTAATCCACCGTGCGATCGATATGTACGCCTTCGGAGTCGCGCGTGCCGTATACGCCCGCAAGGCCGAAATCCACCAGCTTCGCCGTCCCTCCTTGGCTGGTGATCAGGATGTTGGTGAGCTTCATGTCGCGGTGCGTCAAGCCCTTGGACAAGGCGTATTGCAAGCCTGCCGTTATTTCTTCGAGAATCCTTAGAGCTTCCGAAGGTTCGAGTTTTTTGCGGATGTTGAGAAAGTCGCGCAGGTTGCTCCCTTCCACGAATTCCATGACGATGTAATACTGTTTGGAAACAACGTCTCGATTGATGGCCAGTATCTCGACGATGTTCGGGTGACGCAGTTGCATGCCGACGCGGCCTTCGCGCTCGAACAATTCGATCGAGTGTTTGTCCTCGCTCCATTTGCGGCGCAGCACTTTGATGGCAACGATGCGGCCCGTGCGCGGATCTTCGGCGCGATAAACACGGCCAAAGCTGCCGGACGCGATCTTGTAGAGGATGCGGTAGCCGCCGAGAAAATACCCGTCGAAATGTTGCTTTTGGAGCTTATCGCTCTGCCAGGGCGTGAGGTAGCCCTTGCGCTCCATGAAGCGCAAGAACCGCTCGACGTCCCCGCCGCGCTCGCCGAACTCCATCCACGCTTCTTGCACCTGCTCCGGAGTCAGCACGCTTGCCCGAACGGCAAAGTCCGCCATTGCGGCTGCGTCCATTTCTGCCATGGTGCTTGGTTCCTTGTGCGGACCCAGGGGATGGGTAGCCTGGGCAATGTTCGCTCTATTCTATCGCCGCCGGAATCACTGCCAAGCAAAAGACGGGAATCTGGGAAGTTAGTGCCGCGCCCCCAATGTCCGAGCCTGTTGCCGCGAATCTGCACTTGTCCGAACTCAGTGTGGAAGTTATAGCGAGAGCCCCGCAGAAGACGGACAAAGAGGGTTATTTCCATGGGGCGGACATTCCTGCTGTGCGGTCTGTTGATCGTCGGCGTCGCCGGCTGTGCGTCGTTTTGGGACGACGTTACCAGCCGCAATTTCGAATTCCGAAATCTGTACACATCGCAAGACCCTCTCCTCGTGCTCCGCGACAGCAATGACGGCGCCAAGCGCGGCCAAGCCCTGACGCGCCTGCGCGAGCCGCTGCAGCATGGCGGCACGAAAGAAGAGCAGGAACTCTATGTGAAGGTTCTTACCACGGCCGCCACCAGCGATAAAGAGCCGCTGTGCCGGCTGGGCGCGGTCCGTGCCCTGGGCGGCTACCAAGATCCGCGCGCCGCCAAGGCCCTCGAAGAAGTGTATCTGCAACGCTTGCCTTTTACGCCGGAACTCAACAGCGTCGTCCGCCAACAAGCCCTCGCTTCGCTCGAACAGACCGGCCATTCCGAAGCGCGGCATCTTCTGATTCGCGTCGCCCGTCAGCCTTCGGGCGCTACCGAGAGCAGCTTCACCGATCGCCAGCAAACTCAAGACGAACGCCTCGCCGCCATCCGCGGTCTGGCCAAATATAACCAGTACGACTCCATCGAAACCTTGGTGCACATTCTTGAAACGGAAAAAGACGTGGCCTTGCGCAGCCGCGCCCATGCGTCTCTCAAGGAAGCGACCGGCAAGAACCTGCCTGCTGAGGCCAGGGCGTGGCGCAGCCTCACGCAGAATCCTAGCCAACCGCAAGTTAGCGAGCAGCCGAACAGTTTCATCGATCGTGTAATGTGGTGGAGGAAGTAACCGGTTAGCGTTTGCTGAATTCTACCGAACGCGAATCTTTCAATCTTACGACTGCTCTCCTCGGGCCGCACGCACATAGGCTTCGAAATTCGCGACCGGCGTCTTTGGATCGACTCCGTGACTGAGATTGAGAATGTGCCTTTGTCCGCCGCCTGTTTCCAGGCAGCGGCGCGTCGCCTGGACAACTTGACTCGGCGAGCCGCTCTTTAGGATCCCTTCGTCCACATTGCCTTGAAAAACCAACTGCGGACATTGCTTGCGCGCCGCGGCCAGGTCGTGGCGCTTGCCCAAACTGACGACGTCGGCGCCGCTTGTCGCCATCGCCTCTAAAGGTCCTTCCTTCACAAACAAGATGCGCGGCGCGCCGGTGGCTGCCTGAAAGATGGCTTGATGCCGCGCTTGCGCCCAGCGCTCGTACTCTTCCCGCGCGAGCGTGCCAGCCCACGAATCAAACAATTGATAGACATCGGCGCCATTTTGAATCAGCGTTTGCAGAAAGTGGATCGTCGCCTGTTCCAGCCGCTGCAACAATTGTTCCCAGATGGCGGGCCGTTCATTGGCGAAAGCGCGCGTCGCCCGGAGGTCTTTGCCCGTGCCGATGCAATAGGTGGCGACGGTGAACGGCGCGCCGGCGAAGACGATCACCGGCAGCTCGCCCTTCAATTCTTCCTGGACGCGCCGCAGCAAATCCGTGATATGGCAGAAGGTTCGCGGGTCGGGCCGCGCCTCCAAGCGCTCCACGTCTTGCGGGCTTTGGATGGCGCGATCCGGCACGGGGCCGCGGCCGGGCTGGAGGGTGAACGGCAAGCCCATCGCGATGGGCAAAGTAGTTATGTCGTAAAAGAGGATGATTGCATCGACGCCGAAGCGGCGGGGCAAGAGTGAAGTTTTCGCCGCCAACTCGACGTTTTCGGAGAATTCGTAGAACGACAGACCCGCGCGCAAGCGATTAAACAGAGGGTCCCAACGGCCCGCTTGCCGCATCGCCCACACGGGTACGCGTTCCAACTCTTCGCCCAGAGCTGCTCGAATCAAGAGGTG
>JAKEHV010000011.1 GCA_022614915.1 Gemmataceae bacterium
GAGGGGTGGAGGACATGGCAATCTCCGGGCTAAGAGATTTGTGTAACTGTACATATGGTCATATTAGCTAGTCTGCGGTGGTATCGCAAGGGCGTTGGCAACATTGCCAAAAGTTGGCCATCTTAGTGGCTTAAGGTTGCCAAAAAGTGGCAACGTTGCCAGACCCCCTGTGTGTGCCAACTGGCACTGACGAGGAATTGCACATTGCAAGTGACTGGCAAACCATGAGTTAGGACCGGTCTCCGTGAATGCCAACTTGTCGATTGAAGTGGCGTGCACGGGCGCAGTGGCGCACTCGGTGCCTTCGAAAAATACAACAGGTCTATCCACCAAGAGAACAAGGAAATGAAGAAACTGCGCTGGGGCATTCTGGGCGTCGCGAAAATCAACGAGCGGCTGTTGCCGGGTTTCGCCAAGGCGGCGAACGCGGAACTCTGCGCGATCGCCAGCCGCTCGCTCGACAAGGCGCAGGCGGCAGCGAAAGCGGCCGGCATTGTCAAGGCTTATGGCGGCTACGAGGCGCTCCTGGACGATCCCGAGATCGACGCGGTCTACAATCCGCTGCCCAACAACTTGCACGCCGAATGGACGCGCCAGGCGGCCCAGCGCGGCAAGCACGTCTTGTGCGAGAAACCGCTCACTCCCACCGCCGCCGAAGCGCAAGAGCTGGTCGAATTCTGCCTTGCCAAGAAGATTTGCCTCATGGACGGCTTCATGTGGCCGCACCATCCGCGGACGGCCCTTTTGCGCAAGTTTTTGGATGAGGGCGGGATTGGGCCGGTGCAGCGCGTCGCGAGCTCGTTCACCTTTTTGTTGCCGCCCGATCCCACCAACATCCG
The DNA here is from genome assembly GCA_022614915.1 of Gemmataceae bacterium. Classification (GTDB taxonomy): domain Bacteria; phylum Planctomycetota; class Planctomycetia; order Gemmatales; family Gemmataceae; genus JAKEFD01. Next base: position 840 of record JAKEHV010000011.1, read on the forward strand.
CCTGCAACCGGCGACGGCGGGCGGCAGCCTCTTGGACGTCGGCTGCTATCCCGTCTACGGCATCCGCTGGGCGTTTGGGGCCGAGCCGGTGCGCGTCTGGGCAACGGCGCGGTTCGAACACGGCGTGGACGTGGCCCTGGCCGGCACGCTCTGGTTCGCCGACGGCCGAGTCGCCACCTTCGACTGCGGCTTCGTGCACCCGTTTCGGCAATGGCTGGAGATCACGGGCGCCAGCGGCGTGGTCTTTGTACAAGACATGTGGCTGCCGCCGCGCCGGGCCATCTTCGAAGTGCGCAAAGACGGCAGTTACGAAACCGATGTGCACGCGGTCGATGGGCAGGATCAAATCCAACACATGCTGGAAAACTTCGGCCGGTTTGTGCTGGGGCAGAAGCCACTGATGCCGTCGCCCGAAGAAGCAGTCAAAACGCTGAAAGTGCTTGATGCACTGGCGAGGTCGGCGCGGGAACAGAAGCCGGTGCAAGTAGTTAGCTAGAGAGGCGCGGGCAGATCGCGCCGGCAAAACGTCCAGGCGGCTAACCCGTACCCCGCCGAGCCGACCGCCAGCAGCACGAACAAGCGCAGCCAAATCGCCGTATCGGCGGCCCAATTCGAGTGAATGATCATCTCTTGCGGCTGGAAATAGTAAAAGAGCGTGAACGGGCGCAGCCACTCGGCTTTGTCCCATAATTGCCCGATCAGGTTGACCAGGAATTGCACCAGCATGACTAAGATGGCGATGCCGAGCACGCGCATGCGAAAACGCCCGGCGCTGGAGAGCCACATTGTCAGTCCCCCTGTGGCAAATACCAACAGCGCTATGTTCAAAAGAGCTGGCCCAAAACGCCACGGATCGACCAAGAGATTGGCACTAGTCGGCTGCGTGAAGCCGACCGCCCACGCGCCGAGCCAGGTGCCGGACCACATCGCCAAGCACAAGATGGGAATGGTAATGAGGTCGACGAAGAAATGCGCGAGCACGATCTGGCCGCGGCGAATCGGCTGGGCCAGCAAGAGCTCCATCGTGCCGCGATCGATCTCGCCGGCGATAGCCCCCGCCGCGCGACCCACCGCCCAAATGCACAAGATTGCTTGGATGAGGGGATGCACATAGCCGACCGTCATCATGTGAAAGGCGCTCGTGAGGTCGATGGATTCGCCGCCGATGATCGTCTGCACGATTTTGCCTGGCCCTTGAAATAAGAGCGCTTGGAATTCCTGCAGCGGCATGCGGAGCGACAAGAACGGCAGGATTTGTCCGGTAATGCTGTCGGTGACGCGGGCCCAAAGGAGCTGAAAGGCCGCCAGAAGCACGGCGACGACAATCAGGCCGGCGCGCAAGTCACGCAGAATTTTCTTGACGAGCGCCCAGGTCATTCGTCCATCCCATGAAAACGCCTGTAGATTTTGGCCAGTCCCAGCGGTTCGATCTTGACGTCGCGCACCGTAATCCGCGCCAGCCAGCCGAATAGTTTCTCGAGCGGACCGGTGTATTCGAAAACCAGTTCATGATCGTGGGCGGTGACTTCGCGTACGCCGTCCAAGTCCGACGCCGCGATTTCCTGCGCGAAATGCACGCGCACGCGTTTCACCTCGCGCAGCTCAGCCATGTTCTGCACGTGCACGAGCCGGCCGCGCTGCAGGATGCCGACCCGGTCGCATACGCGCTCGACCTCCGCCAACACGTGCGACGAAAACAGCACGGCCTGGCCGCGCTTCTTAGCGGATACCAGTTGATCCAAGAGTTCGTCGCGCATCGACGGGTCGAGCGTGTTGGTCGGCTCATCGAGAATGAGCAGCGGCGTTTGCGGCAATAGCACTTGCATGAGGGCGACCTTGCGCTTCATGCCGGATGAAAGATGCGCGATGGGACGGGCGACGTCAATGTCGAACGTCTTAGCGAGCTGGTCGACGGCTGATGGTTTGGAGTTGCCTCGCAATTGGCTGAGGAAACCGACGAGCTGCCGTGCGGTCATGTTTTCGTAAAGGCGCAGCTCGCCCGGAAGATATGCGACCTGACGCCGAGCCTCGATGCTGTGGGTCCAGCAGTCGTGCCCGGAGATGAAAGCGCGGCCCGAGGTCGACCTCAGAAAACCGAGCAGAAGCCGCAGCGCTGTGGATTTGCCCGATCCATTTGGCCCCAAGAGGCCGAAGATCTCGCCGGCGCCGATCTCCAAATCGAGCCGGTCCAGGGCGCGAAAGCCGTTGTAATCCTTCGTGAGTTGTTCCGTCCGGAGGAGCATGGGGGCCATTCTCTAACCACGGATCACACGGATGGGCACGGATAACCACGCTAAGACTTAACTGCACCTTTCAGATTGGATTAACCGGTACTCGTGATGATCCGTGCAATCCGTGGTTAGTTTCCTTTCCTTTCGCTGATACAGTACAGGCGCCGGTGCGAGCGGATGAAGATTTCGCCGTCCGAGATGGCGAGGCTGCCGCGGACGATTTCCTTGGGCAGAATGTTGGTGCCAATCTGCTTGAACGTGGGCGAAGCTTCGAAGATGTGCGTTTCATTGGCCTCGTCGGGCAGAAAGAGTTTTCCGTCGGCGAGTACGAGCGAACTCCAAGAAACGTGCGGCAGTTCTTCCTTTTCCCACAAGTCTTTGCCGGTTTCGATGTCGAAGCACTGGATGACTTCGGGCTGGCTGCCGTGCAGAAAGACGTGCTTGCCGACAATCACGGCGGAGCCGATACGTTGCGGGTTTCGCATCTTGTGCAGCCAGAGGCGGTGGGTCTTGGTGACGTCGCCGTTGCCGCCGCAGCGGACCGCGAGCGCCGGGCCATGGAAGCCGCCGAAGATGACCGCGATGCCATCATCCGAGACGACAGCGGACGTGTACATGAGCTTGCCCAGCCCGTCGCACGTCCACAAAAGCTCGCCGCTTTGCGGATTGAATGCTTTCACTTTTTCCGGGACGCCGATGATAAGCTCGTCGCGGCCGGCAATGCGGGCGATGGCAGGCGTGCACCAGGTGCCGAGCCATTCAGATGGGTCTTTGCCGAACTTGCCGCCGGGTTCGTCCACGCGCCATTTCTCTTCGCCCGTGACTTTGTCAAAGGCGATCAGAAACTGCCGTTCCCCGGGGCTGCACCAGAGAATAGCAAGGTTCTGGTGCAAGATTGGCGACGACGCCGTGCCCCAGAGGTGGTAAATCTTGCCGAGATCTTTCTTCCAAAGCTCTTTGCCGTCCAAATCCCAGCAGTACAGCCCGGCGGAACCGAAGCTGGCGACCACGCGCTGGCCATCGGTCACCGGAGTAGCTGCAGAAAATGTATTGGTGCCATGCTTGGGCTCATCGTCGCCGTATTCGACCACGCGTTCCCACAGACGCTTGCCGTTGGCGCGATCGATGCACCACAAGGCGCGCTGGCGACCTTTTTTGTCCAGAGTCTGCGTGATGAAAACCCGCTGGCCCCAAACGATCGGGCTGGAGTTTTCCGGTCCGGGGAGGTCGAGTTGCCATCGGACGTTTTCCGTCGCGCTCCATTTCAAAGGAATGTTTTTCTCGCCGCTTTGACCATTGCTCTTAGGCCCACGCCAACCCGGCCAATTCTCTCCCCATGCGACGCCGGACAAACTCAGCAAGGACAAAAGCACGGCAGCTCGGCGAATCATCACGCGCTCCTTGGTTATTGTTTCAGAACGGCCAATGTGCA
>JAKEHV010000481.1 GCA_022614915.1 Gemmataceae bacterium
GGCATCGAATCGAGCTTGGCATACGGCAGCGTCACTTGGAAAACGGTAGCCTGGCCGCAATAGCGCACCATGATGTGCGTTTCGCCGCGGTTTTTGGCGGTAACCAGACCGCTCGGCGCCACCGAGGCCACACCATCGTTCAATGTGTCGAATTGCGCTGTGGCAGTAACGTCTTCGCTGCGGCCGTCTTTCCGGGTCGCTTTGACCAGGATTTGTTGCTGTTCGCCGGGGACCATGATGCGATGCGTCGGCCAGACTTCGAGGCGGGTAACTTCGGAGTCATTGGGACTGGGCTCTGGGGCGCCGTCTTCGAGCCAGCGCTTGAAGTGGCTCCACTCGCGGCCGCCGGCTTTGAAGCGTTCGCCGCCGCCATGCTCCATGAGGAGCGCGGGCTTCTGCAAGAAGATGCTGCGCTCGGCGTCGGAAACCACCACGCGCCTGCCTTCCGCGCTTTGCACGATTTGCGCGTGGTCGAACGAAGCGTCGAAGCCCAAGAGGCTCAGTTTGAAGCCGCCCCGGCCATGCTGCGCGCCGTGGCATGCGCCCTGATTGCAACCGGCTTTCGTCAGAATGGGCTGGACTTCGCGCGTGAAGCTAACGGGAATGTCCAGGCTCGTCTTCGTAACTTTCACAGCTATCGTCTTGCTCAATCCTGCAGCCGCCACGGTCACCAACGTTTGCCCATCCTTGAGCGGCCGAATGACGCCGTGCGCATCCACGGCGGCAACAGTCGCATCGCTGGACGTGAACTTTGCCGAGCGCGCGAGGTCCCACGAACGTCCGTCCGCGTAATCGCCGACTACGCCGAGGCGCTGCTCGTCGCGTGGACCATCGAGGGTGACGGCTTCGGGATAGACGCGCAGTCCTTTCAAGGCCGCCATGGGCGCTTGGGCGACGGGCGTATGCTTTTCCTGAGCGCGGGCGCCGTTCACAAAGGCAAAGAGGGAGGAAAGAACAGCGGCCCAACAAAGTGCGCGGCGCGCGATCATATCGGAATCCTCAAGAAGAGGGGAGGCGGGTCGGCGCAATCGCCCGGGGGGCGAAAACTAGGCAGGAGATATTATGGTGACGGAAAAAGGGGAGGAAGTCAAGCAGCGAATTGCGGCGCGACTTGGTCGTCGCTTTCGTGGACGATCCGTGCGGCAGTGTCGTCACTATGCGCCTGTCTATTTGGCGTTGCAAGGGTTTCTGCAATGGACTTGAACTATACCAGGCCATGGTATAGTCTCTACTAGCGGCGGATGCGCCGAGTCACTGAGGTCGGCCGTGGACGTAACCTTCTTGAACGGAGAAGGCGATGAAAGGCTCTGTAGAAAAGAGAATTGTCGATCGCTTGCAGGAGTTTACCGAGGCGCTCGAGCGCGGCGAGAAAATCTCCGACAAGTTCACGATTCGCCGAGTTGTTCGACGCGTCGAGCCGAAGCCGTACGAGCCGCGCGCGGTCAAGAAAGTGCGCCAGTCGCTGGGCGCCAGCCAATCGGTTTTTGCCCTTTTCCTGGGCGTTTCCGTGAAGACCATCAGCGCCTGGGAGCAAGGAGTCAATCCTCCCAATCGCATGGCACGCCGGTTCATGGACGAGATTCGGAAGGACCCCGAGCACTATCGAAAACGGCTTTTGCAAATCGTGGATGGCGGTTGAAACTCCTGGCAAGCCGGTGAAAAAAACAAGCTGGAGCAGGCGTCAAGATTCACGCGACCTAGCTGCCGCGTTTTCCAATGGACTGTTTAGTTTTGAACCGCAAGAACAATCAGAATAATGATCACTGCGACGACGACAGCCACAACGCTCACGCCGACTATCGTCGCCTCTGCTTCGTGTTTTCTGTGGCGTTCGAGATCACATTTTTCGCAAACGATTATTTGTTTTGTTTCACGAATTGCTCCGAATTCGGGAGTCCCATCGGCGTCAAAACTGGAAAACGTGCCGATTGCTGCGCTCTCTCTGCGAATCTTTGCTTTTTCAATTGGGACAATTCCCCCGCAGTCATGGCACGCAAACTTCAATTGCTGTCCACAGTGTTTGCAAAACAATGCATCGATCTTGATTGATTCCTTGCATAACGGGCAAGTTGTTCCTGTCGCCTGCTCGCGACGAAACAAGCCGTGCATTTCAGTGGCGTGAATCCAACGCCCGTCGGATCCTTTGATTAACGATTTTTCATTAATGATTCCATCGGTCGCGAATTGTCGGAGTTTCGCCTCCGACATCGGACCGTAGACATTGTGGCCAAGTTTCACGTACCACTGTTCGTCCATTGGCCTCGAGCAATCCTTAGCCTCGCGACGCAGCGCTGAAACGCTTCGTCTGCGAAGCCGCCCTATTCGGCTTCTCCATGGGGACGCTTTGGCACGGACAACCCACGACTCTTCAGATTAAGAGGCTTGATTCGTCTGCCGCCTTCTCGAAACGTGCAGGAATCATAGAAGTTTTCGAGAGGGATATACACTCCGGCAGTTTGTGCCCATGCTTTCAGTTTCTTGTTACAAGCGCAGTCCCAAGAGATGACCTCAATGCCCCAACCCGTTTTTGACATCCTTTCCAAATCAGCGTGATAACCAACGCCGGTATCGTAACCCGCACCATCACCTGTCAGCAGTACTGCCACAGCCGGCGGACGCACGTCTGCCAGCGCACGCAGCATGTGCACCTGTAAACACTGATCCACTCCCTGTTCCTTTCCTGATCCTTCGCCCCTTTCGTATAGTTCGACCTCTACGCCCGTCGATCGAAGCCGTTCCCACACGTGTTCAAGTTCAGGAGGAACGGAACCAACGCACAATGCGCGGTCGATCTCGCGGCCAGCTCTAGCAAGTTTGAGCATGTTGTCAAATTCGATGCGGATGTCCTTGTCCGAAAACCCACCCTCTCGCTTCGTAGCAACAAACTTTGCGGGAATAAAGATGTTTGAGTTGTCCCAAAATATGCAAACTTTGTCGGGCATTGGAGCACTCGCACGTGACCATAGTGTCAGGACTGCAACTACCGATATCTTTCCCTGCGCATGAGGGCCAGCAGTCCAATCGTGCCCACTGCGAACAGGGCGAAGCTGGATGGCTCCGGAACAGCCTGAAACGGGCCATCAAATTCGACGATGTACCCGATTCGCGCACCCGGAATGTTGGTGCTCGGAAAGGCGCCAGCGTCGTTCCAACTCCAGAGCGGACCCGATCCAAAGTCGCGACGCCACAGCCAGACGAAATCCTCATTGCCCAAATTATTGGGCTCAAACGGCGACCAGTTGGAGTAGCCGAAGGATTCTCCCGTAATCCATTGAAACTGGCCTTCGGCAATCTGATCCGTCAGGCCCAGCCAGGCATAGTCCCCGAAAACTCTCGGCGACAAAACGTCGCGGCCGATCATCGACTCGAAAGTCGATTTCAAGAAGTTGTCTTCGGGAGCAGAGGTGATCGTGACGAGATGGCCGGTTGAACCCAAGTGAATTGTGTTGGCTGCGGCGTCACGTGCCGCGAACCAGTTGTAGTTGCCGGCCGGCGAGGTCGGCAATACGAGACCGTAATAATGATCGTTGCCGCCGTCGCTCTGTTTCCACTGAATGAAATCGGCTCTTGTCTCGGATACAAATGCCATCTCTATGGCAACGAGTAAAGCCGCGGTCCTGAATGACAAAGGGCGAAGCACGGGATATCTCCTTCAGCGGTGGTCTTCTTCCAAAGCAGTTGCCGGCAGCAATCCGGGCCAAGAATTTGCACTTTTTTTCCTCGGCGTTACAATGCGGACGTTTCCGCTTCCCGCGGCCTCTTTCAGCAGAGCAGCCCAGCCGTGGCCGACACCGCCCTCTTGCATTTCCTGAAACGTCACGAAGCCGGCTCGGATTCGGCCCGCGCTCATTTGCTCGAATACTGCATCGACCGGCTGCGACAGCTAGCGGCGTGGATCTTCCGGCCGCAGCGTGATTTGCGCCGCTTGCACGAGACTGATGACGTCGTGCAGCGCGCACTTGTGCGCCTGCATCGCGCGCTGGTGTCGGTCAAGCCAGCGGACGCGCGCGCGTTCTTCGGCTTGGCGGCCCGGCAAATCCGCTGGGTGCTGCGCGACATGGCCCAGGAATTGCGCGCGAATGCTGAGGCGACTTTTTCCGAGAAACTTGGCCCCGACCTCGATCAAGCCGTGCTGGAACCGGTGGACAGAGACGGTGCGCCCGCGGACTTGGCGGAGTGGACCGAGTTGCACGAGGCCATCGAGAAGTTGCCGGACGAGGAGCGCGAAGCATTCGACCTCTTGTTCTACCAGGGATTGAGCCAACCGGAGGCAGCGGACGTTCTGGGGACATCGCTGCGCACGCTGAAACGGCGCTGGCAACGGGCACGGCTGCTCTTACACGACGCGCTGCGCGGACTGTGGCCGAGCTTGGGGTGAGGGTCAGGAACTAACCACAGAGACACAGAGGCACAGAGAAGACAATAGAGGGAATAACAATTGAAGAGTGTAGACCGCCTTGCCTCCTTCTTGATTCTTCTTTCTCTTTGTCTTTTTCTTCTCTGTGCCTCTGTGTCTCTGTGGTTCATTGCGAAACCGGAGCTACCGAATGCCCGACGACCGCCTCGATGAACTGTTGCTCCTCTGGGAGGAAACGCAGGAAGCCGGAGTGGCGGTTTCCGTTGAGCAATTGTGCCGCGATTGTCCCGAGCTGGTTCCCGAGTTACAGCGGCGGATCGACACGCTCGGCCGGCTGGCCTGGCTCAACGATTTCGGCCTCGGGTCGCGGCTCGGCGTGCAGCGTCATCTTGCGCCCGGAGCGGAACCGGTGCCCGGATTCCGCCTGGAGATGCCGCTCGGCCGCGGCGGGTTCGGCGACGTTTGGCAGGCGACGACCAAAGAGGGGAAAGCCTTCGCGCTCAAGTTCATACCGTTAGGCGCGAAGCTCGTGGCCGACGAGCTGCGTGTGCTCGAGCGCATCCGGGCCACCCGTCATCCGCACCTCGTCGTCACCCACGAAAGCATCGTCATCGAGGACGCGCTTGTCTTAGTCATGGAGCTGGCGGACCAAACGCTGTTCGACCGCTGGCAGGACGCGCGGCGCAAAGGCCTTGCCGGCGTTCCCAGGGAGGAGTTGTTCGGCTACATGCGGCAGGCGGCCGAGGCACTTGATTTCCTGCATGAGCACGACATCCACCATCGCGACATCAAGCCGCAAAACTTGTTGCTGGTGGGCCGAACGCTCAAGGTCGCGGACTTCGGCCTGGCCCGGCTCTTGGAGCACAGCGCTTCGGCGCATTCGGGGGCGATGACGATAGCGTACGCCGCCCCTGAGTTTTTTGAAGGCGCCACGACCCGCCAATCGGACCAGTATTGCTTGGCGGTGACGTATTGCTTGTTGCGCGGCGGGCGCTTGCCGTTTGGCGGCAATTTCGCCCAGATCATGGCGGGACACCTGCGGAAAGCACCGGACCTATCGATGCTGCCGGCATACGAGCAACCGGCGGCGGCGCGGGCCTTGGCGAAGAAGCCGGGCGAGCGCTGGCCGACCTGCCGCGCTTTCGTGGAGGAGTTGGAGCGTGGCGGCGGGACAATGCCGCGACACTGGCGGCGACGCACTTTCATAGCGGCGAGTTTGGTACTGTCGCTCGTTGCAGCGACGCTGTTTCGGTTTTGGCCTGTCGATGAACGCGGCACCAATCAATCAAAGGGCAATGACGACAATCAGACGGCGCCTGAGAAAGAGCGCAGTTACTTCGTGTTCAATGGGAAGAGCCGAATCGTGACGCGCCTGGAGCGTTCCGGACTGGTGACGTTGGAGGCGTGGGTGAATCCGGGGGCGACAGAAGACGCGAGTCTAGAAGATCGAGTTAAGTTCATCATTGGAAGTGATCATCCCGGCAAAAGCGGCATTGGCGTGGGACTGGAATACCGAGACCGCGGGACCAAAGCACTATTGATTGGCCAAATATTGCCGCCGCGCGGGCGAAATGTTGAGACAACCGAAAGTGTGCCGTTGAATCAATGGTCGCACGTCGCGGCGGTTTTTGGCGAACACGAAACTCGCCTTTACTTAAACGGGAAACAGGGGTGCAAAGACGAAGGCACGGAAAATAATCGCGGCAAGTGCTTCGTAATCGGCCATGCTGGTCCCGACAATCCGAGCAAATCGGCCTATTTTGTCGGCCTTATGCGCGACATTCGCATCAGCCATGGCGAGCGTTACAGCGACACGTTCACCCCGCGGCGAATGCTGACGCCGGATGATGTGACGATGCTGTTGCTCCAGCCCGAGCATGTCGCGAAAGAGGTCGCACTGGATCAAAGTGGCAAGGACAATCATGGAACGATGATGGGGATCGTTGTTCGCCAGCCGGAGTAGTCGACGGTCTCGATTGACCTTCGACATTTGCACTTCAAGGGTCCTGCGCGCCCGCCCATTCATCGTTATCATGGTATGATACGGGCATGAACAACAAGCGCCGAACAACTGCACAACATAAGCCGCTGCGCTGGTATCGCGGCGCGAACGTGCCCATGGCGGTCATCCGCCGGTTCGCGCGCGACGTCGTCAAACATTTCCGCCCGGACAAAATCATCTTGTTCGGCTCCCACGCCCATGGCCGGCCGCACGCCGACAGCGACGTGGACATCCTCGTCATCATGCCGGCGAGAAACGAGCTGGATCAGGCGTTCAAGATCCACTCGACCTTACTGCCGCCTTTTCCCCTGGACATCATCGTGCGCACGCCCAAAGAAATGCAGTGGCGGCTGGAGGAAGGTGAGTCCTTCACCATGGAGATCGTGATGAAAGGAAATGTCTTGTATGAAAAAAGCGACCCGGCAGTGGGTGCGAAAGGCCGAATCCGACTACAGCCTGGCCGCAAAGCTCGGTCGCGCAAAGAGCGAGCCCTTCCACGATGAACGTTGCTTCCATTGCCAGCAATCAGCCGAAAAGTACTTGAAGGCGATCATGACGGAACATGGCTTGGCGGTGCCGAAGTCGCATAATTTAGATGACCTTTTCAGCCTGCTACATCAATTGTCGTTACGCTTGCAACGCCGCGGCCTGATTTTTCTGAGCGATTTCGCGGTTGGCGTGCGCTATCCAGGAAAGAACGCAACGAAGCGCCAAGCTGCATCCGCATTTCGCTGGGCAGGCCGCGTCCGCAGCGTATGCCGCGCGCACTTGGGAATTGCTCCGGCTCGCCGTCAATGAAAGTCATGTTGCAGAGGGATCTCCAATCCAAAGCGCCCGCTTCCTCGTCGGTATCGCGGGATACGAAAGCGTCCTTTTTTCGTTTACGGAGATGAGTCCGGCGAGCCGAGTCGCGTAAGCGACCGGTTGCGGACGCCATCCCCAACTGCAATCACTACAATGCGTTATGCCGAAGCTACTCTCGAAACTTTCACTCGATTCTGAAACCAGAGAATTCATGCAGGGAGGGGGGTGTCTGTGTGTGTCGCGCGACCTATCCTGCATCTTGTTTGTCGGAAATGATTTAGGGAAAGTTTTTTGTCGCGCGGGGTTGTCATGAAAACGCCCACAGTCGGGCGATTGTCTCTTGAATCACGTCTTTCGCGGGAAGGAAAGAACATCATGGCAGGCAAGTGGAAAAAGTGCGTTTTTTTGGCCCTCGCCGCCCTCGTCGCGGTCGGGCTCGTTTGGAAACTATCCGCCCAAGCCCCGTCGCACGAGGAGCTACGCAAGAGCGCCGAGAAAGCGTTCCGCGACGGCAACTTCAACGACGCCTACAAGGGCCTGCGCCAGCTTGCCCTCGATCCCAAGTGCGACGCCATGAAGGTCGGCAACGATCTGGAGCTGGCCCTCCAAAGTCTACAGCGCTTGGGCCGCACCGACGAGGTCGACGACTTCCGCGAAGCCGTCATCGAAACACACCAGAAGAACTGGCGCTTGCTCGACACCGCCGCCCACACCCTCGTACGCGGCGAGCATCACGGTTTCATCGTCGCCGGCAAGTTTTACCGCGGCAACAAGCGCGGCGGCACGCGCTATGTCGGCACGGCACAGCGCGACCGCGTCCGCGCCCTGCAACTCATGACCCAGGCCCAGGACCTCACCAAGAACGAACAGGACAAGGTCGCACTGGCCGATTTCCACCTCCGCTTCGCCAATCTATTCCGGCAAGGTGCCGGGTTTTACGAACCCTGGCGACTCCAATACCTTACCGACTTGACCAAGCTGCCCGACTACGACGAAGGCCCGCACGCCTTCCACGGCCACGGCGGGCAGGCGGCGCCGGTCGATGCCGAGGGCAACCCGATCTATCACCACATGCCCAAGGGCTACGACAAAGCCCAGTCGGACGGCGAACGCTGGCGCTGGCATCTGGCGCAGGTCGCCGAGTATCAGGCCCATCGTTTGAGCGAAGTCGAAATGATTTTCGCCGGCTTCTTGCAAGGCCAGTTCGGCGTGCAGACGATGGCGCATTTCGGCTGGCGCTTCGGCGGCGACGAGCAGAATCAGGAGAAAACCGGCACCTTCGCCCTTCACACCCTGGGCAAGGATGAGACCATCGCCCGCCTGGCCACCGGCATCAAGCGCTTCAAGGTACCGGATGAGTTCAATTGGATCAAGATTTACGAGCGCGTCGCCGACCGCGCCAAGACCGAGCAGGGCCAACGGGCTTTGGAGAACCTCGCGCAGATCTTCGAGAATCGCCGCCAGTATCCCATGGCCGCGCAAGTGTGGAAACGGGCCATCACTGAGTACGGTCCCGGCCCGAACGACTACCGCAAGATCCGTTTCGAGCAAATCACCGGCAACTGGGGCCGCTTCGAGCCGGGCGCGGTGCAGCCGGCTGGCACGAAAGCGACGGCTGATTTCCGTTTCCGCAACGGCACCAAGGTCAGCTTCGAGGCCCACGCGGTCCACATGACCAAGCTGCTGGACGATGTGAAGACATACCTCAGCCAGAATCCCGCCCAAATCGGCGGCCAACTCGACTGGAACCGCATGCAGATCGACAATATCGGTCACCGCCTCGTCGAGCGCAACGAGCAGCAATACCTGGGCGAAAAGGTCGCCGGCTGGGACATGGACCTGAAGCCGCGGCCTAAAAACGTCGATGAGCGGGTGACTGTCAAGACGCCGCTTTCGAAGCCCGGCGTCTATCTCGTCAAGGCGCAGATGGCCGACGGCAACACCAGCCGCATCATCGTCTGGGTGAACGACACGGTCATCCTGAAGAAACAGCTCGACGGCAAGGTGTTCTACTATGTCGCCGACGCGGTCAGCGGTCAGCCCGTGCCCAAAGCCAACGTCGAGTTCTTTGGTTGGAAGCAGGAGCAAGTCGTTCCCAATAAGAACCAGTTCCGCGTCATCACCAAGGTCTTCACCGAACAGACCAATCAAGACGGCCAGATTATCCTCGGCCCAAACGTCCATCCCGATCAGTTTCAATGGCTCATCACGGCTCGGAAGAAGAAGGCGGGACAGGAAGAGCATGACCGCTTCGCCTACCTCGGCTTCACCGGCGTCTGGTTCAACCGCATTCACGATCCGGAATACAACGAAACGCGCACCATCCTGATCACCGACCGGCCGGTGTATCGCCCCGACCAGACGGTGCAGTTCAAGCTCTGGGTGCGGCACGCCAAGTACGACCAGGCCGACACGTCGTCATTCGCCAACACGCAGTTCACAGTCCAGATCAACGACCCCAAAGGCGAAAAGGTCTTCCAAAAGAGCTACACCACGGACGGGTACGGCGGCATCGCGGGCGAGTTCGCGCTGCCCAAGTCGACCACGCTCGGCATGTACCACTTGCACATCGTGTCGAACGGCGGCGGCGGGCACTTCCGCGTCGAGGAATACAAGAAGCCCGAGTTCGAAGTGAAGGTCGAAGCGCCCAAGGAGCCCGTGCGCCTGGGCGACAAGATTGAAGCCACCATCCAGGCCAAGTACTACTTCGGCTCGCCGGTGACGAACGCCAAGGTCAAGTACAAAGTGCTGCGCTATACCCACACCAGCAACTGGTACCCGCGCGGCGATTGGGATTGGTTCTACGGCTCCGGCTATTGGTGGTTCGCTGCCGACTATCCGTGGTATCCCGGCTGGCTCGAGTGGTGCGGCTGCCGGCGGCCCTTCCCATGGTGGTGGGGCGGCCGTCACGAGCCGCCGGAAGTCGTCCTCGAAAACGAGATGCAGATCAACCCGGACGGCACGGTGAAAGTCGTCATCGACACGGCACTCGCCAAAGAGCTGCACGGCAACCAGGATCACCGTTACGCCATCACCGCCGAAGTAGTCGATCAATCGCGGCGGACCATCGTCGGCACCGGCGAGGTGCTCGTCGCTCGCAAGCCGTTCCA
>JAKEHV010000482.1 GCA_022614915.1 Gemmataceae bacterium
AAATAGGGACCATTTCCCGTTGGTTGATATTTTGGAGTACAGTCAATACAAATAGCTTCGGCCGACCCGTCCTTTTGTAAGGTGCAGATCTCAGTGCACGTTGGGATTTTGCCCTGCTGCTCAAACTTGGGTTCCTCTACGCATTTGCCGGCACCGCTTCCCTCATAGTCCGCGCAAAGGCTACCGGCGCCAGAGCAATAAAGGCAATCCTTAATCTCGAAATTGGCGCAGGCAGTTACCCCAGCGAGATTCCACTTGAACGTATACCTGAGTCGGCATAGTTTGTCACATGTTTCGGGAGCGAACGCGCTCTGCCCACCTACCAGGACAACGAACAGCGCAGACAGCGCAGGCAGCACGCCGGTTATCAGGGCCGGGTCAGCTCTTGGCGCTTTCATGGTTGTCTCCTTTTTTTCGGTTCCAAGCGAATTTCCAGAAGAAGTATAGAACGGCCACGGCCGTAACAGTGAATCCGATCGTGGGCCACGAGCTTGATTGGGCGTTTGAATCGTGGGAATGGAAAGCCTTTCCAGGGTCAGTTGCCAGTGCTTGTTCATAGGTCGCCCCGATGTCGGAGGTTGGAATCATCCGCTTTCCCGAGCCATCTGGCCTGATGATATACTGGCTATTGTCCTTGGCGTTGATTACTGCCGTACCGAGTGGAAAGTCAATGTCAAAGTGCGGACTGGCGCCCGTAGGATTGATCGAGTATTCCGTAACGCGCGACTTATGGGTTCGTTCCACGTTGCCCTTCGGATTGTTGAAGGTGACTTCCCACTCTTTCGGAACCCAAACCATTTCGGCACTCTGGTCATATTCCACATCGATCTTATACCATATTACGTTGTTATTTAGAGTCAGAACCCGCACGATGACAAAGTCACGCGCCGGATCGACCCACAGCTTCGTTTCCAAGTTTGCAAACGCAAGGCGCCGGTTCAATTCGAGGCAGACCTTCTTGTTGATGACTCCTGTCTGTTGGCTTAGTATGAAGTCCTCAGGATCCCAAGCGCGCATGCCCGCCGTCATGCTCCGACAGGTCATAAGAATCGGCTGCAACTCGGCGACCGTGGCATCGACATGTTGTTTTTCCTCCCTGATGACGGCTTGCGGCCACGGTTTGGCGGCGTTCTTGTCGTACTTCCTAAGAACCTTGCACGTTTCACCGTCAAAGACTGCCAGATACGACATTGGCTCGTAACGATTAGTCTTGGTGGACCACGTGAAGGAACTGTTTTCATAACGTAGCTTATCGCCCTCAAAGGCGAGAGAGCACATATTAGTATAGGTTGTGTCGTTGGGTGGAATTGTCTCTTGCAAGGCAGGATTAAACAGTTTCCAAAAGGTGGAAATCACACCACGAGTATCTGTTTGTTTCTCCGTCCAGTTGAAGCGAGCCGAGCGCGTCTTATCTTGCCGTTCCTTCCAAGCCTTCACGATGGATTCTTTGGAGTACTTCGATTGGCCACCGGCTGGAGTCGCAACTAAAGTGACAAGCAACAAAGGTGCGAGTGCAAAGATTCTGATAATTCGCCGGCGATTAGCGCTCATGATTGTCTCCGCTCAGTCGCTGCGTTTCCGCCAAGTTGGACCCGTGGTAATTGATGATGATGGGGACTTCCGACTTTGTTCCAGTATCCGACTGCACTGAAAAGACGAGCTTGCCGGTTTGGTTTCCGGCGCCACAAATTCGCTGACGCACGAGGAAGCTCGCACTTTTTTCACTCCTTGGCTGTACCATTGGCTCGACAGTTAGCCCTTCACATTCGGGACGCTGATCGATCACGTGCACTGGCACGCCCGTCAATGAATACAGCGAAATCGTCTCCTCACAAGTCTCACCCAGGCTCCGAGCGCCAAAATGCAGCATCGGCGGCGACGCCTGAATGTCGGACACGATTTCCGCCATTACCTGCAACTCTTTGGCAACGACCGTTTCCCCTGTAGCGAGTTCGGCGACGATCTCAATGCCAAAGCGATACGAGCCAATGTGTATGCCGGCCTTGGATGAAACACTGACGGCATAGCAAGTATCGTCGAGATTCTTCGCGGTCGCCTGGAAAAAGGGCGACTTGGAACTTGCAAGAAGGTTGCGCAGGCCAACAAAGCTGGTCACCTTGACATCCTTCGGCGGAATGGATTGCGATAGTTCGGAGTGTTTGCCTAGGTCCAGACCCGCGCGCTCAGACGCAGCACAGGGCGGACTTTGCCAAACACTTGCCAGTCTTTGAGGACGATTCTCCGGCCGCTTGCAGTTTCGATCTCTGGATGAATGGAGACGCGAAGTTCGTGGATGTCCCCTTGGGCCTCAGTCGCGAGCTTTGGCGTGAGATCGATTAAGAGTTCGAGATCGCGCTTTTCGTGGGCTGGGATTTGCAACGAACGCTGCGTTATGTCGGCACAAACGCAGGAAGACCAGAAACCCTTGATTTGCACGTCTTTCGTGCTGCGATTGTCGATCGGGAGGACCCATTTGAACTGGCTCGTTTCCCAGACCGTGCCAATATCCAGGCATTCCGGCGCCACAAACAAGCCAAACTCAGCCGGCGAAACGGCTTTCTGGCTCGTTCCGTTCTCGCCTGACTTCGGCGGCGAGAGAAAAAATGGCCGGCCCGCGATGACGACCAGGACGACGCAAGGAACCAGAACGTAAAGTGTTCGGCGTGCTCTCATGCGATCCTCCAGCTGCCAAGAGCGACTTCGATGGAGGGACACGCCAATTCAAGCTTTCAATTTGATCAAGCAAGACGGCGCTTGTCAAGCAAAAAATCAGATTTCTGCCCTACGCAAGTACAAGCGCAATCAGTCTTCTTTTGTGTAACCCTCACGGACCCAACGACGAAACTCGTCCGGTGTATGAGCTCGCTCTTCCTGCATCAGCCAAGCGCGATACTGCAAAAGGACACTGAGTGGGCGGTCGGCTTTCCCAACCGGAAAATAGCCGTACCGCCAATGCAGCTGCCCGAGCGCATCATCCAACGTCGCCTCGGTCTTGAGCAGAAGATAACACGCCGCCGCCAGCCCGGTGCGGTCGATGCCGGAGCCGCAATGAATGAGGATAGGCTCAGCCGACCGGTCGAGCGCATCGACAAGTATGCGCAGCATTTGGGGCTGCGGTTGATATTTGCCGGAAACAACGATGTCCAGATGCGTCAATCCCAGCCGTTTGACGGCGTTCGCTTCGTCCCGATACCAATCAAGTTCTGGGTTTTCGCCGCGGAGATTAATGAGCGTGCGCAGTCCAAACTCACGCGCCCACAATGCAAGGATTTCCGGCGTCGGCTGCGCCGAGCGGTAGCACCGTCCCGGCACAACCGCTTGCAGATTTGGACCCAAGAAGATGTAGGCCGCGTGCAGACCAATTGCCCAAGACAGGGACAAGAAAAACACCCCGACCATCCGCCGCCAAAGAACCATGTCAACCTTCCTAATAATCTCGTTGGTCCCCAGTCGGCGCGAACCCCTGAAAGCCTTTGCCCACGTACACGTGCCACCGTGCGACCGGCATGCCTTCTTCGCGGTGCACCACCAGGGCGGCGTTTTCCACACTTTCAAAAGCCGCTCGCAAAAGCGCGGGGTCGCCGCCGACGATGATGAAATCCGCGCCGAGAAACTGCCGCGCGTCCGCGACCGGGTTGGGCCGCCATATGTCGTATTGACTCCTGCGATCGCCCAATGCCGGACCAAACGAGTACGCCTTGGGTTGACCCTGACAATAAAAGCCGAGTTCTCCGGGCAGGTTCCAAATCGCGCCGGCTAAGAGCGGCGCCTTGCCCTCGCCGCGCAGTGTCTCACGCACTTCGTCTACCGCGCCGGCGAGAGTGCGCCAACCGCGCAGCCGGCACGTCGGATCGAAACGCCGCAGCGGCGTCGGATTGGCATCGGAGGCCGGACCCGCCAGCGCCGCCAACAAGGGCCGCACCAACCGGCTGTCGTGGCCGGCGACGGTGAGCGCCAGGCCCAGCGCCGCGCAGCACGCCACGCTCACCCGCGTCCAGCGGCGCTCGCGCCCGGACGGCGACGACCATTGTCGCGCCAAAAGGCCGCTCGCCAACACCAAACCCGACACATAGGCGGCCACCGGCCAATTCGGTTCGCCGCCGCCGTTTTTCCAACTGAACAAGCCGAACACCAAGAACACCGGCACCGAGAAAAACCACAGATAGCGCAACTCCGGACGGCGCTCACGGCCTGGGTGGTAGAGCCAAAGCGCCGCGGCCCAGACCACAAACCAATACCCAAGCAAAAGGGCGAACTGTTGTCCCACGAAGTTGAACGGGCCCAGCCAGCGCACGCCGCCGTCCTGGATGCCGGCGTGCCCCTGCGTGTGCCGGAGCGTGGCCCAATCGTGCGCGCTGTTCCACCACAAGATCGGCGCGGCGGCCAACGCCCCGAGCGCGACCAGCAACCAAAATCCCGGCCGCAATAAGAGTCGGCGCCTCGTTGGCGTGCACAAAAGAAACAAGCCAAGACAAGGCGCCCAGAGCACCATGGTGTACTTCGCCAAAATGCCTAGCCCTACGCAAACTCCAGCTGCCGCCCAACTCCAAGACGACTCGCGAAAGACCGCCCGATAGCCGAACACCAACGCCCAACTCCACAAGCAAATGAACGGAGAGTCGATGGTCATGAGCAAGGCGCCCGCCGACAAGATCGGCAGCGTCAGCGCCAGCGCGACTACCGCCAGCGCTAGTCTCTCCCGGCGAAAAACCTGGGCCGTAAGCACATACAGGCTGGTGAGAAACAGAGCGCCGGACAGGACGGCCGGCACACGCACCGCCAGCGCTTCGTGGCCGGTCAGCGCGCGCGAAAGGTCGCCTAAGAGCCAACAGCTTAGCCGGATGAGATACGCAACCAGGGGCCCTTTGCTGTAATAGCTCCAGTCGAGGTTGCGCGACCAATCCCAATAATGCGCCTCGTCGGGGGCCAGATCGAGCGGACAGGCCGTGGCGAGATATACGAGGCGGAAACAGGCCGTCCCCGCGATCAACGCGAACGCGGCCCATCGCAGCAGCCGGACTTTTTCGGCGCAAGGCGTGTCGGCCATGTGAGTTTACGACGCGGACAGCGAGAAGAGCGGGCGTTCTAAAGCCCGAGCGCCAAAGAGTCAATGCAAGGTGAGCAATCCTGGATGAGTATTTGAAGAAGGAAGACTGGGCCGCATTCGCCCCAATTGCCCGTCTTGACCTCGTTGCCAACCCGTGGCATGCAAGGGGAACGGAGTTTCCAACTTGTCATCTCGCCGGGCGTCGCTAGACTCACTACAACAATGAAATTGAAGATTCCAAAGGTAAATGGCAGAAAGTCGAAGTAGGCGGAGGGGCGAGGCCAGAGATGTCGATCACCAAGGACCGCAAGACGGAAATCATCGATCAGTATCGGCGCGACCCGCAAGACACCGGCTCTCCCGAAGTGCAGATCGCTCTCCTCACGGCCCGGATCAACGAGTTGACCGAGCACCTGCGCACCCACAAGAAGGACCACGCCAGCCGGCGCGGACTCCTCATGATGGTGAGCAAGCGCTCGGGCCTGTTGAACTACTTGCGCCACAAGGATCGGACACGCTATCTCGCCGTCATTGGTCGGTTGGGCCTGCGCAAATAGTAGGACGGATTCAATCCTACTTCCTTATCTTGGCGCTTCCCATTCTCCTCGGCCCCGACTTCTTGCCTCAGCAAGTGAGGTACTCTCGTGCAGGCATCTCGTGTTGAACTTCCGCTCGGCGCTCATCGTCTCGTGCTCGAAACCGGCAAAATCGCCAAACAGGCGCACGGCGCCGTCGTCGTCCGCCTGGGCGACACCATGACCCTGGTCACCGCCGTCGAAGGCCCTGAAGACGATACCCGCGATTTCTTCCCCCTGGT
>JAKEHV010000483.1 GCA_022614915.1 Gemmataceae bacterium
ACATGGCCGATGATGACCAAGGTGCTGAGGGCGGGCTCGAGCTCGTCGTGCCGGTTTTCGCCGGCCTGGTTTTCGATGAAGTACTGCGGCTTGAGCATCTTGCCGACGTCGTGAAAGTAACTGCCGACGCGCACGAGCAGCGGATTGGCGCCGATGGATTCCGCGGCGGCTTCGGCAAGCGTAGCCACCGTGATGCTGTGCGTATAAGTTCCCGGCGCGCGTTTGACCAATTCCTGCAAGAGGGGATGGGCGCCGTCGGCCAGTTCCAACAAGCTGATGTCGGTGATGATGTTGAAGCAGCGCTCGACAAGAGGCAGCAAACCGGTGAGCAAGAAACCCGCTGCGGCGCCGCAGACGAAGTGCCGCACCGTGTCTGAGAGAATGAGTTGCCAAGTTTGGCCGGTCAAAAGGCCGGTGGCGACGGTCATGGCGGCATAAGCCGAACCGGCGCAGACGGCGACGCGCACGAGCTGCGTGCGCGTGCGGACGTGGCGCAACAAAAGGACCGCTGCCGCCAGACCCCCCATTTGCACGAGCAGTTGCTCGACATGAGAGCCCAGGACAATCGCCATGCCGAACGACAGGCTGAACGACATGAGGAGAGCGAATTGCGGATTGTAGGCCAGCGTCAGGACCATGGCGGTCGCGGTCATCGGCAAAAAGACGGCGTGCCAAGGCGGCTGGCTCAGGAGCAGGCTGAGCACCATAGTAACGAGCGCGAGCACGCACACGCCGCCGATGCGCGGCAGACTTTCGGCCAGGCTCGGCTGAAAACGAATGACATAGAGCACGACGAGCGTGGTCAGCAACGTGAAGATCAAGAACAGCGCGATGCCCCGGCTCCACTGGGACGACGGACCGAGGCTGGCCAGGTATGCCCGGTGCTCTTCTTCCAGCACTTCCAAATGGCGATCCTGTATCGGCTGGCCGATGGGGGCCAGCACCATGCCGCGCGTGTACTTTTCCACGATACGGCGCTCCGCTGACGGATCTTGAGCAGGGTCTTTTTTCAGTTGGTCGAGCGAATTGTCCAATTCGACCTGGTTGACGATTTCGAAGTCCACGCGGGCGCGTACGTCGTGCGGATGGATTTCACCCAGGCGATAGGCAAACGGCGGCCCCCACCAAATGGCGAGCACCGTCGCCACCAGTGTCGTGAACCAGGCAACGCCGAGACGGACCAGCGCCGCCGGTTGCGTCAACAGTTGCAATAACGGCTCGTCCAGACGTGTCGACCGGCGCCGGCCATTCCATTGGCCCAGCCTATCCATCGCTTTTCCTCCTGCGGGGCTTGTCATCCTCATAAGCCTGGACAATCTTCTGAACGAGCGGGTGCCGCACGATGTCTTCTTCGCTGAGATAAATGATGCCGATGCCTTCTACCTCGCGCAAGCGGTGGGCGGCGTCCACCAGGCCGCTGCGCGTCTGCCGCGGCAAATCGACCTGTGTTATGTCGCCGGTGACGATGATCTTCGAGCCGTTGCCCATGCGCGTCAGAAACATCTTCATCTGCGGGATGGTCGTGTTTTGCCCCTCGTCGAGAATGATCACCGCATTGTTGAGCGTGCGGCCGCGCATATACGCCAAAGGACAGATCTCGATGATGTCGTTCTCCATATAGCGCTTGAGCTGCTCCGGCTCCATCATGTCGTTCAAGGAATCAAACAAAGGCCGCAGATACGGATTGATCTTGGCCACGATGTCGCCGGGCAGAAAACCAAGCCTTTCGCCGGCTTCCACCGCCGGACGCACCAAACAAATCTTTTTGACCACGCCTTGGCGAAGCAGGTTGACCGCCATGCCGACGGCAAGATAGGTCTTGCCCGTGCCCGCCGGTCCAATGACAAAGACCAACTCGTTCTTCTGCATCGCATGGACGTAGCGACCTTGGCCGTCAGTGCGCGGGCGCACGCTGCGGCCGACGCCTGCCACCGCCAGGTTCGGCGCCGCCTGTCGATCTTCGTTCTGCTGAACGACGGCGAGCACGGTGCGGACATTTTCGCCCGTCAGGCTCCCCTGTTTTTTCAGCATTTGCCGAAGCTGCGCGAAGACACGGTCGGCCTGATCGACCTGAGTTTCGCCGCCTTCGATGTGAACGACGTCGCCGCGGGCGATGATGCGCACGCCGAGGGCATCGCGGATTTGGCGCAGGAATTGGTCCCGGCTGCCAAAGAGGAGCAGCGCCTCGTCACGATCTTCGAGAGTCAGAGATACGGAAGTTTCGCCGTTCATCATTCCTACTGTAGCCGCATTCGCAAGAATGCGGGTTAGCGCGGGCGGCCGGAATCTTGCGAATTCCGCTACGGCGCTGTCGGCATAGCCGCGCGCCATTCCACGATCATGAACCAGACGTAGGCGA
Organism: Gemmataceae bacterium; assembly: GCA_022614915.1. Lineage (GTDB taxonomy): Bacteria > Planctomycetota > Planctomycetia > Gemmatales > Gemmataceae > JAKEFD01. The sequence goes on from JAKEHV010000483.1 coordinate 2,360, forward strand.
CCGGCGCTGCGAACAGGAGCGAATCGATGACATCGAGCACGCCGCCGAAGCCGGGCACGACCTGCGAGGCGTCCTTCTGTTCGCAGTCGCGCTTGATCACCGATTCGGCCAGGTCGCCGACCATGCTCGCCATGCCGATGCTCAGGCCAAAGCCGATTTCGAACAACCAGTTGTGTTTCAATGGCGCCATGTCGACTGCCATCCAACGATCGATGCCGACCGCAATAGCCGCGGCGAGCAGTAATCCGCCCAGTGCGCCTTCCCAGGTCTTCTTCGGACTCAGCACCGGCGTCATCTGGAATCGGCCGATCAGCCTGCCGACGGTATAGGCGCCGATGTCGCAGCCTTTGGCGCTGAAGATGAGCAGGGCTAGCGCCGCCGAACTGCGTTCCAGGGAGATGTGCACCTCGAAATTTGATTCGGATATGTAAAACCAGCGCAGTTGCGCCAAAAAGCACGGCAACAGACCCAGATAGGCGACAATCCACTGAGTCAATGCGATGCGCTCCAGCGATCGCCCGGATTGTTCAAATGTCGTCATTTCTTGAAGGAACGTCGCCAGCACGACCAGTGCGTAGCAAAAAAGTATGAACTGCCATGATTGAAACGGAATCTCGAGGAACACCTTTTGATGCGCGAGCCAGTTGCTGGCGCCCATCCAGAGCACGCCGAGATAACACAGAAACACCTGTGGCCGCCGGTACGGTCCAAGCAGTGCGACCAGCTCGCGGCACGCCATTATGGACAGGAGAAAGACAAACGCCGCCAGAAACGGAAACCAGGGCGGCTTGTCGAAAAGCAGCATGCCCGCGGCGAGGGCGATGAGGGCGGCCCCGGTGATGAGGCGAGTGATCAGCATAGATTCCCAGATACGAATCATCGTTTCGCGCTTGTTGCATGCCTTAGCGCGGCAAGCTACGAGCGCGAAGCGATGAATCAGGCAAGGTTCAGTCCTCCAAAACGGCGCTCGCGACGGGCATAGTCGCGCAGCGCCTCGTGCAGCGCGGCCGGGTCGAAGTCCGGCCAGCATTTCTCGGTCACCCACAACTCGGCGTAGGAAATCTGCCAAAGCAAGAAATTGCTGACGCGCATTTCGCCGGCGGTGCGAATGAGCAAATCGGGATCGGGCATGCCGGCGGTATAGAGCGCGTCTGCGAGCGTGGTTTCGTCGATATTAGCCGGCGCCAATTTGCCGGCGCGCACCTCTTCGGCAATGCCCTTGACCGCGTCGGCCAGCTCGGCGCGGCCGCTGTAATTGATCGCCAATGCCAATGTCATGCCGGAGTTCTTCGAGCTGAGGCGAATGTTCTCGTCGATCTCCCGGAGCACCTGGTCCGGCAATCCCTCACGCCGGCCGATGGTGGTGAAACGGATGTTTTGCTCCATGATCTCTTCGCGCTCGGCAATGAGATACATGTGCAACAGATCCATCAGGAAATCGAGTTCCTGCTGGGGCCGTTTCCAGTTCTCGGTGCTCAAACAGTAGAGGGTGAGTTGTTCAATGCCCAAGCGGCAGCATTCCTCGATGGTCGACCGTACCGATTGCACTCCCAGTCGATGTCCTTCGATGCGCGCCAGACCCCGCTGCTGCGCCCAGCGGCCGTTGCCGTCCATGATGACGGCGATATGCCGTGGCAGCCGCGCCGGGTCCAAGCCGGCGGCGGCCAAGCGTTGCAGTGTGTCAGGTTTCAAGGCGATGGCGGGCAAGTGTGGCACCTTCACAACGTAGCAGGCACACTCCGTGTGCCGTTCAGTCAGGCCACAGCAGACGGCACACGGAGTGTGCCTACTACTTTACCTCATGATGGTCTGGTCGCGATCCGGGCCCACCGAAACGATGCTAACCGGCAGGCCGAGAATCGCGCTGAGCCGGTCGATGTACTTTCGCGCCGCCGCCGGTAGATCGGCGAGCTTTCGCGCCTTGGTTAGGTCCTCATTCTTCCAGCCCGGCATCGATTCGTAAGTCGGTTTGCATTTCTCCAAAAGGAAGCTGTCGCCGGGGAAATTGTCGATGCGTTTTCCCTCCAGCTCGTAGCCCGTACAAATCTTCACTTCGTCTATGACGCTTAGCACGTCGAGCAGCATGAGCGCCAACTCATCGACGCCGCCCAGACGCGCACTATAGCGAACGGCGACGGCGTCGAACCAGCCGCAGCGGCGCGGCCGTCCCGTGACCGTGCCGAACTCGCGGCCTTTTTGACGAATGCGTTCGCCCAAACCGCTGGGACCATCGTCCAGCTCGGTTGGAAACGGCCCTTTGCCGACGCGTGTGGTGTAGGCCTTCACCACGCCGACGACGCGCGTCAGCCGGCGGGCGGGGACGCCTGAGCCGGACCAAATGCCGGTCGTTGAGCTATTGGAACTGGTGACAAACGGATAGGTCCCATGATCGATGTCGAGCAAGCTGCCTTGCGCCGCCTCAAAAAGAATGCCCTTGCCCTCGTCCAAGGCGCGCTGCAGCAAAACGGTTGTGTCGGCGATGTAAGGCCGCAGCTGTTGCGCGTAGCCCAGATACTCGTCACACAGCTGATCGGCGTCGAACTGCTTCGCGTCGGCGGACAGAGCGTGGAGCATAAGATTCTTGCGCGCGACCACGGCCTGCAGGCGTTGGCGGAAATGTTTCGGGTAAAGGAATTCGCCGACGCGGATGCCGTTGGAGCGGCCGACCTTGTCCTGATAGCAAGGGCCGATGCCGCGGCCAGTGGTGCCGATGGCGCCTTCGCTCGCTAATTCAACCAGCCGTTCCTCCTCCACGTGATAGGGGAAGATGAGATGAGCGTGGTCGGAAAGAACGAGGTTGTCGCCGATGTGCACGCCTGCAGTTTGCAGAGTGTTGACTTCTTCCAAGAAGCGCACGGGATTGATGACCAGGCCGTTGCCGATGACCGCGCGCAGATTTGGATTGAGAACGCCGGTGGGCAGTAGCGAAAGCTTGTAGGTTTTGCCGTTTTTTACAACGGTGTGCCCGGCGTTGGGACCGCCGTTGTAGCGGACAACGAACTGATGTTCCGCCGATAAGAGATCGACGATTTTTCCTTTGGCCTCGTCCCCCCATTGCAAGCCAACCACGCAGGTGCAGGCCATGTGTACGATTCCGATCAAAAAAAACGCCCGAGCCAACCGCCGGCTCCGGGCTAACAGGGTGCAACGCAAAGTTGTCCAGGATTTAAGGTAGCGGCGAGCCGTGGAAATCGTCAAGGGCTAGTGGCCGCTCTTGATGATTGGAATCGATTCAGTCGAGCACGCTTGATTACCTTGGAGCTTCGGTAATTTGGGCAAACAAGAATGTTCCCCCACCTGGCTACCCAAGATTTCCACTTTTGGTGATTGACCAGACTTGCGCTGTCGATTTATGATGCGCAAAGTGGCGGAAAGCGATTTGGTGACTGGAATAACGCATGCCGCGCGGCGTCTTTCTAATGTGTGCTTTGGGCCTCTTGCTTGGATCGTCCGGATTCACGTTCGCGCAGGACGAAGAAGTCTTGGGCAAGAAACGATCGGAATGGTTGGCGATTCTGAAGGAGCACAAGGAAGTCAAGTTTCGGCGCGCAGCCATCATAGCGCTGGAAGTGATCGGGCCGCGTAGCCGCGGCGTGCTTGAGGGGCTATTCGAAGCCTTAGATCAGGACGCCGATCCGGAAGTTCGACGCGAGGCGGCGTTGACGCTCGGGCGCATGGGAGCGGACGCCAAGGGCGCAGCAGAGGCGCTGGGTGAGGCGCTCAAGCGCGACAAAGCCGACGTCGTGCGCGAGGCG
>JAKEHV010000484.1 GCA_022614915.1 Gemmataceae bacterium
CATGTATCGCCGTCGCCGGCCACAACGCGAGCCGATCGTCTTTGGCTTCGACTCCTTCCTGGACGTCGTGGCCAACGTCATCGGCATCATCATTCGCTTGATCCTCGTGACTTGGGTCGGCGCCCGCTCATACCACGCCGCCATGGAGTGGGTAGAGCCGCAATCGGAAAAATCGAATCCCGCCGCGACCTGGTCGGAACCCAAGCTAAGCGACGATCCTCTGCATTCCCAAGTGGAAACCACCAAGTCGCAAACAGAGGCAATCCGCGCCCGGCTTCTGGAACAGTTGCGCCGGCTCGAATTGGCCAAGACAACTACCGCCAAAACCGAGGCGTCTGTTACCAAGTTCATTACGGAAAGAAAGAAGCTCGACGACGAGCGCAAGACATTGGAAGAAGGCTTGTCGACCAAGGAATCGGTCGCGCAATCCGTGTCGCTGTCGATGAAAAAACTGGAAGAGCGCAGCCAGGCTCTCTTGAAGGAAATGAAGGACTTGGAAAAAACGCCGCTCAAACGCAAAGAGCTGCGTTATCACACGCCGGTCAGCCGGGTCGTGCAAGCCGAGGAAGTCTTTTTCGAGTGCCGCGGCGGCAAGGTGACTTTCATCGACATGCCCGCGTTTTTGCACGAGGTTCGCCGCGACTTTGAGGTCATCGGCGAGGCGCTGCAAAAGGAACCCAAAATAACGCGCACTTCGGCGGCGGTCGGGCCGTTTCGGCTGCGCTATACTTTCGAACGTGAGCAAAACATCCTGAACGCGCCCGGCGGCGGCTTTCGCTATGGGCTGTCCGGTTGGACCATCGAGCCGGTGACGAGTCTGCGCGGCGAGGATTGGGAAACCGCGCTTAGGCAACACTCGCAATTCCGCCGCATCGCCGACGCGCTTGACCCCAATCAATCCGTGGCGACGATTTGGGTTTATCCGGACAGTTTCGAGTTGTTTCGCCGGCTGCGCGATTTCCTGTACGAGCGTGACATCGAAGTGGCGGGCCGGCCGTTGCCTTATGGGGCGGACATCGCGGGCTCGCGCAAGGGGACGAGGTCGCGCGGACAATAGGTGTGACGCTTCGGTCAAGGATTGGAATGTACGATTTGCCAGAGTTCTTTGAACTTTGCTTGAACATACGGATGAAGTTCGTTGGCGTAGTCTTCTGGAAGCTCTAAGACTTCGATCAATTCTTGAACGTCGACTAAGTCTTTGGCGCGCTTTGGATTCGTCATACCGGATGCCAGTTTCAATTCGATGAGGTTTTTGAGGTTTATTACGCGAATTCCGTCCACGACACTTACAACTTCTTGTGGATCTGGAAAGGCAATGGGCTTGGGTTTCCCATCGCCTGGATATTCACCGGCGACCAGGAATTCGACGCGCACGCCGTGTTCCACGTCTCGGAGCTGCTTGCTGCCGGTGAATGGCGGCAGGTATCCGAGTCCTTCCAATTGCCGGTGCACCTCCTGCAAGCTTTGTTTGTCCACGAGCAGATCCACATCCTCAGTGAATCTGCGGTAACCGTGAAAGAAAAGCGCCATGGCGCCCACTACAGCATAAGGAATGTCCAGTTCGTCGAGCCGTTTCGTGATTGCGCGCAGCGCTTTGTGAACGGCGCTTTCCTTTTCGAAATGCATGCTTCCCTCCAAAAGCGCCCAGGAAATGTCGCGGTCGAGTTTTTGTTCGTACGTCAGCATAATTCGCCTCTTCCTCGATTACATCGCTTCCATCCGGGCGGGTCAAGCCAGCCTCAATACCCCGCCGCTTTGCCGCTCAATCTCCTGTCCGCGGCCCCGACGTAGCCGCCGGTGCGCGGATTGATCCAGATGGTGTGCGCGTCGCCCTGCTTGGCTTGCGGAATCACCTTGTGGCCCAACGCGCGCAGAGCCTCGACCGTTTGCGGATGCTTCTTCGCGTCTTCCAGCTTCACTTCGTCCGGAAGCCACTGGTGATGCAGCCGGGGCGCTTGTACCGCTTCTTCCACGCTCAAGTCGTAATCGACGACGTTGACGATCACCTGAAGCACGGTGTTAATGATGGTGCGGCCGCCGGGGCTGCCGGTGACGAGCACTAGTTTGTCGTCCTTGGCCACGACTGCCGGCGTTTGCGAGCTGAGCATGCGCTTGCCGGGGGCGATGAGGTTGGGGTCGGTGCCGATGACGCCGGTTTTGGTCGTGACGCCGGGCCGCCAGTTGAAGTCCATCATCTCGTTGTTGAGCAGAAAGCCGGCGCCTTTCACCACGACCTTGCTGCCGTAGCTGTGCTCCAAGGTGTAGGTGTTCGCCACGGCCAGGCCGTCTTTGTCGATCACCGAGTAATGTGTGGTGCTGTCGCCCTCGTCGGCCAGCGCGATGTCCTTGGCCAGTTCCGCGCTCGGGGTCGCCTTGATGAGATCGATACTTTGCGCGAGTTTTTTGGCGTATTCCTTGCTCGTCAAGAAGTCGGGGAACTTGACGAACGCTGGATCGCCGAGAAAGCGGGCCCGGTCGAGGTAGGCGCGGCGCATGGCTTCGATCATGAGATGTAGCGCATCGGGAGAAGCGCGGCCTTTGGCTTTGAGGTCGAAATTCTCCAACGTATTGAGCATTTGGCAAAGTGCGACGCCGCCCGAGCTGGGTGGCGGCGGGCCGTAGACGTCGTAGCCGCGATAGGTCGTATGGATCGGCCGGCGCGCAATCGCTTGATAGTTTTGCAAATCTTCCCTTGTGATGAGTCCGTCGCCTGCGTGCATTTCCGCCACGATTTGTTCCGCGATCCACCCTTTGTAAAACGCGTCCGGTCCATCCTCGGCAATGAGCCGCAGCGTCTTGGCCAGATCGGGCTGCACTAGGCGGTCGCCTGCGCGCCATTTTTGTTTCTCGGGATGGCCATAGACGCGCTGCATTTCCAACCAGTCTTTACTCTCGGCGAGGATTTTGTTGAGCGAGTTGGCATGATAGTTGTCGAGGACGAAGCCCTTTTCCGCGAGTTCGACCGCCGGCAGGACCAGCGTTTTCCAAGGGAGTTTGCCGAACTTCGCGTGCGCCAGCCCCAAGCCACGGACCGTGCCGGGCACGCCGACCACGCGGCAGCCGAAGCGGCTATCGCCCTTCTTGAACATGGTTTTGGTCGCGGCGGCGGGCGCCGTTTCTCGGTAGTCAATGACTACCGGTTCGCCCTTGGGAGAATAGACGAGCATGAAGCCGCCGCCGCCAATGTTGCCGGCTTGCGGGTGCGTGACCGCCAGCGCGAACGCGGTGGCGACGGCGGCATCGACGGCATTGCCTCCTTGCTTCAGGATGGAAATTCCTGCCTCGGACCCCGGCGCGGACACGGAAACGACAACGCCGTTCTGGTATTCCTGGCCCGCGACGGCAGCGGTCCAAAGGAAGAGTAAGGCCAGAGACAGGAATCTTGGCTTCATAAGATAGTCCTAATCGCGTGGCGGCTGGTGCAGTTTCCGTTGAGATTGTGGCTTGGTTTCATCACCTTGGCAAGAGACGTACGTGGAAATCAAATGGCACGATGTCGATCCCCAGTCGGGTAAGCGGCGCTACCTGTGCGCGTGGCGCTTCGCGGGCGAATGGCGCTTCAAGTGGAAGCTCGTGCGCCGCGGCGATTGGACGAAGGGATTGGAACCGACCCGCGCGATGTGGGAGCATGTACTGGACAGCCTGCAGCGCCGCTATCGCCGACGCGAAGGAGTGGAGGATGAAGACATTGAACAGGTGGAAAAGATTCTGAAGGAAATCATCCGGAGGGAAGAAATCCAACGATAAACCGTTTACGTTTTGCGCTCGCAGCGCGCGTAGCCGCGACGAGGTAGGTAGCGAGCGCGAAACGTAAACGGTGGCTGATCCATTTCTCAACCCATACCATCACAGCATGAGCTTCGATCCAGCCAAAGACATCCGTGTGATTCTGGAGCCGACGGTGTATCTTTTGGGCCGGCAGGTCGTCGATGATGCCGCGCTGGATAAGTTCCTCGCCGATCACGGCGTCACCTGGGAAACCGACACGGAGATTGCCGGAGAGCATCTGGTGGAAACCGCGGGCCGGGTTTGCTACATGTCCTTCGCGAAACCCCGGCCCGGCGGCAACAAGGCGTATA
>JAKEHV010000485.1 GCA_022614915.1 Gemmataceae bacterium
CCCGACGCCGACTGCCAAGCGGTCGGCTTGGGTGAACCCCTCACCCCAACCCTCTCCTTCAGGGCGAGGGGAGACAGGCATCCTGTGGACAAGCGCGCCCCAACCCTACCCGCCCGCTGTATTGCCGAGTTGATCGGCACGTTTCTGCTGGTCTTCTTCGGCTGCGGCGTGGTCCATGCCGCGGTCATCACCGGCGCCCAAAGCGGTCTGTGGCAAGTCGCGGTGGTTTGGGGCGTGGCGATCATGATTGCCGTTTACGTCACGGGCGCGGTGAGCGGCGCCCACATCAATCCGGCGATCACGGTGGCGCTGTGGGCGTGGCGTGGCTTTCCGGGCCATCTGGTCGTCCCGTACATCGTCAGCCAGGTCGCCGGCGCGATGCTGGCGGCGGCCACGCTATTTCTCTTCTTCGGCCCGCTCATCGAACAGAAAGAAAAAAGCCTGGGCGTGACCCGCGGCGCTCCCGGCAGCGAAATGACCGCCATGTGTTATGGCGAATACTATCCCAACCCGGGGCGCATGGCCGACGCCTGGAAAAGTTATTTCGAGGCGGCGCGTAACGAAGGCTGGATCGAAACCTCGCCCCCACGGATTCGCGAAGACCACTACGCTTTGGTCAGCGAGCCCGTTGCTTTCCTCGCGGAGATTGTGGGCACGCTCATCCTCGCGCTGGCGGTGTTTGCACTGATCGATGAGCGCAACCAGGGCGCGCCGGCCGCCAATCTCGCCCCCGTGTTCATCGGCCTTACCGTGGCCATCCTGATCTCGGTGATCGCGCCGTTGACCCAAGCCTGCTTCAACCCCGCCCGCGATTTCGGCCCGCGCGTCGTCGCGTTCTTCGCCGGTTGGGGCGAAATCGCCTTGCCCGGACCCAATGGCCGAGGCTTCTTTACCGTCTATATCCTCGCCCCGTGCGTGGGCGCGCTGGCCGGCGGCGGCTTGTACGAAAAGGTCATTCGCCCACAGCTATGACCTCGTTCCCAGGCTCCGCCTGGGAACGCCGTCCTCGAGGCTCCGCCTCGACGCGTCTCTGCGGAGCCTCGACGCGTCGCTGCGGCTGTGAGCACAGGGGCAGAGCCTCTAGGAATGCGTTCCCAGGCGGAGCCTGGGAACGAGAATTTGCCTTCAACAGAGGTTGCATAATGACCTACTACTGTCGCGGGACGGTTTTGAACACCGTCCTATTCCTTGTGACGACTTGTATCGCACACTCGGCCTCAGCCGCATTCGCGCAAGCGCAGGCGCTTGATCCGGACTTGCCGTATCAAGGAGCAAAGACCGACGCCGTGACCTTCCAGGTCGATCTGTCTGCGGTAGTCACGCCGCCTTACAAGTGCAAAGTGCTCAAAGTCTGGATGCCGATCCCGCCCACCGACGCGGCCCAGGAAGTCTCGAAGAGCGCGTTTTCATCGTTTCCGATGAAGGTCGAGCCCAAGATCGGCGCGGAAAAAACCTACGGCAACCGCTTCGCCTATTTCGAATTTCACCATCCGCAGGGCGCCCAGATCGTGCGCCATCAATTCCAAGTCAAGACCTGGCAGATCGACTGGAACGTCGATTTCGCCAAGGTGCAAAAGGTCGAGCGTTGGCCCAGCGCGTTTGACCCCTATCTGCGCGGCGAACGGCTCGTGCCAGTGGACGAGCGCTTCGGCCAGCTCGCCATGGCCATAGTGCCCAAGAAGTCCAACGCCGCCCAGGACATGGCCAAGGTGATGGATTGGGTAAATGACACGCTCGTTTTTTCGCACCAAGAGTGTTCCCTGCAAGGCAGCGCCATACACGCGCTCGAAAAGAGGACTGGCCACTGCAGCGACTACCACGGCCTCTGCACCGCGCTTGGCCGCAACCTCGGTTATCCGACGCGCATCGTTTACGGGATCAATCCGTATCCCAAGAACTCGCCGTCGCACTGCAAGCTGGAAGCTTATTTGCCGCCCTATGGCTGGGTGGCTTTCGACGTGTCCGATACGCAGAATTTGATCGCCAAAATCAGGAAGGACGACAAGCTCGACGACGTCAGGAGAATCCGCCTGGTCGCCACGGCGCGCGACCGCCTGGTCAAGGGTTTCCGCGACAACACCTGGTTTCTACAAACGCGCGGCAGCGGCTACGACCTCGAGCCGCCCGCCAAGGAAAAAGTCGCCGTCGTCCGCACTATCTATGCCGAGGCCGACGGCGTCGCCTACGCCGAGCCCGACCCGGCCAACCTCAAGCAATCCGCTTTTTCCTGGATGACCGTGCATCACTACTCCGCGGATCGCCAGGTCACGAACCCGTTTCAAGACTGGCGCTCGCTGGAAAAGTAACCCACCCGCGTTCCCAGGCGGAGCCTGGGAACGAGAATCTTGTCGTTTGAATTTTGGATTTGTTTCGGATTTAGGATTTCGAGTTTCGGATTTGCAATTTGAGGTGCTCGATGGAGACGATTCGTTTTATCATGGTCGGCGGCTTCTTGGGCGCAGGCAAAACCACCACACTGGCACGCCTGGCCCGCTTCTATATGAACCGTGGCCAAAAGGTCGGCCTGGTCACCAACGACCAGGCCCAAGACCTCGTCGATACGCACTCTTTGCGCGAACAGGGCTTCCCCGTTGAGGAAGTCGCCGGCGCATGCTTTTGCTGCAAGTTCGACGACCTGTTGGAAAAGGTCGGCAAGCTCGAAGTAGACGAGCGGCCGCACGTCATTCTCGCCGAGCCGGTGGGCAGTTGCACCGACCTCGTCGCCACAGTGGTGCAGCCTTTGAAAGACCTCTACGGCGCGCGCTTTTCCGTCGCTCCTTACGCCGTCTTGTTCAAGCCGAGCCACGGCCTCAAAATCCTGCGCAATGAAAAAGGAGGCTTCTCGCCTAAGGCGGAGTACATCTTCCGCAAGCAGCTCGAAGAAGCCGACGCCATTCTCATTAACCGCATTGACGAATTGTCCGCTCTGGAGGTCGAGGAGCTGTACCGCCTGGTCGAAGCCCAATACCCCGGCGTGCCCGTGTTGCGTGTGTCGGCGCTGAACGGCAACGGCTTCGACGGCCTGACCCAGCTTTTGGATCAAGAAGGCAACTTCGGCAAGAAAATTCTCGACATCGACTACGACATCTACGCCGAGGGCGAAGCGGAGCTGGGCTGGCTCAACAGCAGCGTGCGCGTGAAGGCTGACAAGACGTTCGCGCTCGATGCGTTGCTCATGGATGTCGTCCAAGGGTTGAAGCAGGACCTGCACGGCGCGGGCGCGGAAGTCGCCCACTTGAAGGCGATCGGCCTTTGGGAAGGATTCTTCGGCGTGGCCAACCTGGTGAGCAGTCAGGGGAAGGCGGAATTGTCGCTGCCCTCGCGCTGCCAGGTCGGCGAGGCAGATGTGATCGTCAACGCCCGCGTCGCGATGGACCCCCAGGAGTTGAAGGAACGCGTCCAGCGCGTGGTCGGCGCGACCTGCAAGAACGTGGGCGCGCAAGTCAAGGAACACCAGACGCAAAGTTTTCGCCCCGGCCGGCCGCAGCCGACGCACCGCTACGCCGCGGCGAAGGCGTAACAGCGCGAACCTCTCGTTCCCAGGCTCCGCCTGGGAACGACTTCCTAGAGGCTCTGCCTCTGTGCTTGCGGCAGACACGGCTTCCGTCTGTTGGCGTAGAGGCGGAGCCTCCAGGATAGCGTTCCCAAGCGGAGCCTGGGAACGAGGGGTGCTATTCAAAACAGCCAATCCGTCTGCACATCGATCAGCCCAGGCAAGCCCGCGTAATTTCGTGCACTGGAATACCGCCAATGCACGGGATCATCGACATAGCCGCGCTTGACCGGATTCAAGTGCATGTATTCCAGCTTTTGCCGCATCATCTCTTGGCCTTGTATCTGCTGGGGATGGCTGCCCTCTTGCCAAACCTGATACTCTTGGTCTTTCTTGCTCCGCTTCTTGAAGAATGCCAATTGATTCAAGAGGACGTGCGCGTGGCAATCCACCAAGAGATCGACGATCTTGCGCGCGGTGAAAGACTTGAAGTCGCCGATTTCCTTGCTTGGGTCCGGCGACGTGGCGACAAGGTGCAAGTGGTTTTCCAAAATGACGTAGCCGAACTATCGAAGTCGCTCGTGTTGCTGCAAGAAATTCCAGGAGTCGAAAATGATCTGTGCGGATTCCGGGCGAGTGAAGACCGGCAGCCAGCCGACGATCGTGCAGGTTATGAAGTAGGGGTAGTGCTTTTCGTGGAAGCGATAGCGTGAGCGACTCATGGAACTCTCCCCAAGCAATCAATTCCTCGTTCCTCGTTCCCAGGCTCCGCCTGGGAACGCCTTCCTAGAGGCTCTGCCTCTGTGCTTATGCTTGCATCGACTTCGACTTAATCCCCGTCTGATAGCGTGGAGGCGGAGCCTCCAGGATAGCGTTCCCAGGCGGAGCCTGGGAACGAGATTAACGAGATTATCGATCGTCGTTCCAATCCCAGTGTCGCCGCTCCCGCTCGACGGCCATCATGAGCTGCAAACTCTCAAACGCCAGCAACGCGAATAGGATGATGTTGAACGTCGGGTCGAGGGGGGGATACGGCAGCTCCGGCTTGGCGCGGACAATGCCTGAATAAACCGCGATCAATCCGGCGATAACAAAGGACAGTCCAAGCGATAAACGCAGGCCGGAGCGCGGCGCGATTCCGGTGCAAATCTCACGCATGATCTGACCCCCGTCCAGGGGAAACACAGGCAGCAGATTCAGAAGATTCCAGAACAGGTTCATGAAGATGAGCATCATAACTGCCCGGCGCAACATCGGCATGTTGAAGTCCGGATCGATCTGCGGCAAGAACTGGCGCTGAAACAGAAACACCAATCCAAGAAGGGCAAAGCCCGCGGCCGGCCCTGCGAACGAAATCGCGATGCGTTGCCAGCGCTGCGTGTGATGCCAGTTGCCGATCGCAAGACCGCCGAAAGAATACAAGACAATGTAGCCCTCATGACCGCACGCCCGACCCATGAAGACATGGCCAAGCTCGTGAACGAGAATGGATACGAACATACATGCGACCCACAGCAGCACGTAGGTGAAGCCTAGTTGCACGTAATTCCAGCCCAGGATGGCGCCAAAAAGCCAAAACGTCGGATGCACCCGCACGGGAATGCCGAACATTCGCCAACGCAGGTCGAACGGGCTGGGGGTGGGTTCCAGAAGCACGCCGCATCTCCGCGAGTTAGTGGTTTGGTGATTTTCGAATGGCAATCGAGCGGCGGCAAGGCCAAAATGCCGTTATGGCTTCCTCTCTTCCCGATCTCAAGCTGGCCGTCTATACCGGTGTCTTCGATCCGGTGCATCTGGGACATCTCGACGTCATCCGCCGCGGCGCGCGCCTCGTGGACAAGCTTGTCGTCGGGGTGGGCGAAAACCCGGAGAAGTCGTCTCTGTTTTCGATCGAAGAGCGCGTCCAGCTGGTGAAAACCGTCGTCAAGGACCTCGCCAATGTCGAAGTCCTGCCGATCACCGGTTTGGCGGTCCGTTTTGTCCGCGGCCTGGGCGCCCGCATCATGCTGCGCGGCCTGCGCACCACCAGCGACATGGAATACGAGTTTAGCATGTCGCTCACCAATCTCGCCCTCGACTCGGAAATCGAAACGATCTTCCTGATGGCCAAGGAAACGTACTCGCACATCAGCGGCACGCTCCTAAGGCAAATCGCGGCCTTGGGGGGCGACCTTACCAGTTTCGTACCCCCGCAAGTCATGGAGGCGCTTCGGAAACATTTTCCGAACAAGTAGTCGACTGGCGCGTCACGGTCGCGCGAACATCCTGTGATTCCGATCCCCGCGCGAATACAAATAGGCAACCAGGTCGAGGATCTCGTCCCGGTTCAGCGTATCCAAGAGGCCGCTCGGCATCAGCGACACCTTCGACGGCCCGATGGACGCGATCAGGTTGCGGTTGACGGTGACGATCTTGTTGGGATCGAGCATGTCGGTGTTAATGTGGATGCCGTCGCCGGCGAGGTTGACGATGCGGCCGGTGATCAAGCGGTCGTCTGTCGTGGTCACGACGATGGCCGCGTATTGATCGCTGATGGTCTTGTTGGGATCGATCAGCGATTCGAGCAAGTCGCGGGCGTTGAATCGGCCAATGACGCCGGTAAGGTCGGGCCCGGTGCCGCCGCCCTCGTTGTTGAAGCGATGGCAGGCAAAGCACTTGGTCTCGCCGAACAAGTTGCGGCCTTTGTCAAAGTCGCGGCCCACTAGGCCCTTCTCCACAACGGGCGCTAGCTCATCCACTTCCCACTTCTTGACGAACGCGCGTTCCTTGAAAGTGAATTTGGGTGATTGCGGCTGCGGCACGTTGGCGAGGACCTCCTTGAGCGCCGTTCTCTCCTCCTCGGAAAGCGACTTGACGGCATCGGCGCGGATATTGCGCATGAAGCCGTGGAAGCTGTTGTGGCCGCGATAGGTGGCCGCCTTGTGGAACCAGTTGAAGTACTTTTCGCGCTCCTCTTTGGTCCAGCCGGATTTGACGATGCGCAGCGACAGTGCGTAGTCGATTTGTTCTTCCTGGGTCGGCGCTTTCGCCTGCAGCGCGAGGCTCTTGGCGACCACGCCTGGCGTTTCCAAATATGCCAGCACCCTGGACAATTCGACATTCACTTCACGGACTGGCGACGGATAAAAAGCGTCGAGCCGTTTGCCGACGCGTTCTTTCCAGGTGGCGTCCGGCGCGCCCATGCGGATGAATGCCAATTCGTAAACGCGCAAGACATCGACTTTCTGCGCCGGTGTCAGTTTCGACCAATCGATCCGTTCGAGCGCTTCCAGGATGCGGGGCTGCAGGCTCTTGTCGCCGGCGCGGGTCAGGCCGAGAAGGGCGTGCGTCAAGGCGATTGGGTTCGACTCCTTGAGCGCTTTCTCTTGCCAGGTCGCGGGATCCTGAAACTCGAGCGCGAGCCGTGCCGCGTAGCGCACAAACCGATCTTTGTTCGCCAAATGCGGCCAGGCGACGTCGATCGCTTGCGGATCTTTCTTGTTGTAATACGACTCGAGCTTTTGACGCGTGCCGACCGCCGAGGGCATCGCTTCGGTGCCCGCTGGCGATTGCGTCGGTTCCTTGCCGACATAAGTAATGCGATACAGACCGGACATGGTGTTGCGGCCGCCAATCGCGAAATACATTGCGCCGTCCACCGGGTTGACGGCGATATCCGTCAGCGGCAGCGGCGAGCCGTTCATGAACTCCTCCGCTTCGCCCACGTAGCTCGCGCCCTCGGCCTTAAGATGCACCGCATATAGTTTTCCGTAGCTCCAATCGCAGATGAAAAAGGCTTCTTGATATTTGACGGGGAACTTGGCGCCGTAGCCGAACGTGACCCCGGTGGGGCTGCCGGGTCCGATATCGACGGTGGACGGCAAGTTGTCCGGATAGCCGACGGTCATGGTGGCCGTGCCGCTGCGCCAACCGAAATCGCTGCCGGGGACGGCGTGCATGACGCGTGTCGGCCGGTAGAAAGGCAGGTTCATGAACCATTCCATGTCGCTGTCGTAGGTGAACATGTCGCCGTACTTGTTGAAAGCGATGTCATAATGGTTGCGATAGCCCATCGAGATCAGTTCCCAGTTCTTGCCGTCGCGATCGGTTTTGTAGGTACAGCCGCCAGGGGCAAGGATGCCGACAGCATGGCCGCTGGCGTCCCACATGCGCGGGACGAGGTAGTCCTCCTTGAAGTGTAGTGGCACGGTGGTGCTGGCGAGCTTGGTCATCTTTGTGTGGTTGCCGCAGCAAACATAAAGTGAATTGCGGTCGGGGCCGAGGATGACGGCGTGCGGCCCGTGTTCGCCGCTGCCGTCAAGGGTGCGCAGGTGTTCCTTGGTGTCGAGCACATCGTCGCCTTTGGAGGAGCGTACCCGCCACAGGCCGCGCGGCTTGACATTGCGGCCTTCGTTGACGACAACGTAGAGGCTGTCGAAGGCCCAGCAAAGTCCATGCGCTTCGCCGAGATCGACGGGAAGTGCTTCGACCTTGGTATCCTCCGCACTGCCGCCGATAGGCGGGGGAGTGATGCGGAATATCTTGCCGTATTGGTCCGAGGCGATGAGCCGGCCCTTGTCATCGGCGCACAGGCTGACCCAGGAGCCTTGCGTTTCTTTGGGCACGCTGTACAAGTGCTCGACCTTGAAGTCTTTCTTGACTTTGATGAGCTCGATGGGCGTGGCGGTGGGTTTCTTGAATTTGGCCGCGCCGGTGAGCGTGCCCTCGTTGATGCGCGCCCAGGGGCCGCCGCCCAATGGCGCGAGCACGGTGGCTTTGGCCCAAGCGGAGTCGTCAAAGCCCGGCTCCGTCCAGCCCTTGGCCGCTTGCTCGGTGGCGCGCCAGGTGTCATCCGTACTGACGATGACCTTGCCGCCTTTGGGCGACTGCAATTCCAGGCGCAAAAGCAAACCCGCCGGCCCATCGGAGTTTTGCGCTTTGACCGCCACGACGCAGCGCTGTTCGCTGGCCAATTTGCCCTTGGTGGAAAAGTGGCTGGTCACTTCGCGGAAGATGGGCGACTCCCAGTTGTCGCTCGACAAGATGGGCTTGTCGTTGATGTAGACGGTCATCTTATTGTCGCACGTGCCGTACAGGCGGGCCGACGTGATCCGCTGCTTGAGGACGATCTCTTTGCGGAAGTAGACGGTCTGGTCTTCCTTGGCGTCGACGCCGAACCAGATCCATTGTGTCTGCGACTTCGTTCCCTGAGCGCCTAGGTGGTGGTACACGGCGAGTCCGCAAAGGAGCAACGCGCACGAGAAGAAAAGGCGGGAGCGGGTCACGGTGAGAGACTCCAAGCTACGACCGGGAAACATGGTTTGATACAGACTCAGCTTACTGGCAGAAGTCCGTGATTCCCACGAAAAACTCGCCGTAGGTTAGGATTCCGTTCCTGACCGTCCAGGCGTTTAGTCAGGAACGGAATCCTAACCTACGAGGGAAAAACTGCTTGGGTTTGCCGGCGCGGCGCATTAACCTAGAAGCCGAATCCAGACATCAAGGAGATTGTTCATGCGTCGCGCCGCTTTGGTTTTTGGTTTGTGCCTTGCTCTCTCTACCAATGCCTTGGGCCAAACTCCGCCCGAAGGGTTCAAAGCTCTGTTCAACGGCAAAGACCTTTCCGGTTGGAAGGCGACCGGCAAAAAACACGTCTGGGGCGCCGACGAAAAGCAAGGGGTACTCTTCGTCGAAGGGGGCGGCGGCGGCTGGCTCCTGACCGAGGCGGAGTACGGCGACTTCGAGTTGCGCCTGGAGTACAAGATGCCCATGAAGGGCAACAGCGGCGTGGCGCTGCGCACGCCGCCCCAAGGCGACCCCGCTTACGTCGGCATGGAAATCCAGCTCATTGACGACAAGAACTGGCCTGGTCTCCAGACCTGGCAGCACACCGGATCGATCTATAACGTGGTCCCGGCAAAAAAGGTGAACAACCGCGAAATCGGCGAATGGAACTCGATGCGCATCGTCGCCAAGGGCCGGCACGTGCTCATTGAGCAGAACCGCGAGATACTGGTGGAAGCCAATCTCGACGAGTTAAAGGGGCACTACAAGAAGCATCCCGGCCTGACGCGCGAAAAGGGCCACATCGGCTTCCAGAGCTACAACTTCCGCGTCGAATTCCGGAATATCTTCCTTAAGCCTCTCTGACCAGCCGTTTACGTTTCCTTGGTTTACGTTTCGCGCTCACTGAATGCCCTGCCGCGGCGGGCGATGCTGTGAGCGCGAAACGTAAACAGAACAGCGCGAAACGTAAACGAGTTTTGCTTCCATAGTCTCATGCCTCACCTCTCCTACGCGTCCGGCGCCTCCTCAGTCTCGCTTTTGGGTGAAACCATCGGCGCGAACCTTCGCCGCGCCGTCGAGCGCTTCGGCGACCGTGAAGCACTAGTCGTGCGGCAACAAAACTACCGGGCGACGTATCGGCAGCTTTGGGAAGAAGTCAGCCGATTGGCGCGCGGCCTGTTCGCTCTGGGCGTGCAAAAAGGCGACCGTGTCGGCATCTGGTCTCCCAACCGTTTCGAATGGGTCATAACGCAGTACGCCACCGCGCGGCTGGGCGCGATTCTCGTCACCATCAACCCAGCTTACAAAACCTCCGAGTTGGAATACGCCCTCAACCAGTCCGGCGTCAGCGTGTTGCTCCTGGCGCGCGGCTTTCGCCAGTCGGCCTATGTGCCCATGCTCGATGAAGTACGGCCCAAGTTGCCGGCCTTGCGCCATGCTTTCGTGATCGACGATGACTGGCAACGGCTCAACGAAATGGGCGATGCAATTACCGAGGACGAAATTGCGAAACGCGAAGCGGAATTGCAATTCGATGACGCCATCAACATCCAATACACTTCGGGCACGACCGGATTCCCCAAAGGGGCCACGCTGTCCCACCACAACATCCTTAACAACGCCTACTTTGTAGGCCAGGCCTTGCGCTACACCGAGCGCGATCGCGT
Organism: Gemmataceae bacterium; assembly: GCA_022614915.1. Taxonomy (GTDB): domain Bacteria; phylum Planctomycetota; class Planctomycetia; order Gemmatales; family Gemmataceae; genus JAKEFD01. The sequence continues at coordinate 10,426 of JAKEHV010000485.1, forward strand.
GTGCATCCCCGTGCCGTTCTATCACTGCTTCGGAATGGTCATGGGAAACCTGGCCTGCACGATTCATGGCGCATGTATGGTCATTCCCGCCGAGGCCTTCGATCCCTTGAAGGTGCTCGAAGCGGTCGCGGCCGAACGCTGCACGTCGCTCTACGGCGTGCCGACCATGTTCATCGCGGCGCTGGACCAGCCGCGCTTCGGCGAGTTCGACCTGTCGTCGCTTCGCACCGGCATCATGGCCGGCGCACCCTGTCCGGTGGAGCTGATGAACAACGTTGTCCACAAGATGCATATCAGCGAAATCGCGATCGCCTATGGCATGACGGAAACTTCGCCGGTTTCGACCATGAGCGCCCACGACGATCCGATTCATCGCCGCGTGGGCACCGTGGGCCGAGTGCAGCCGCATCTGGAGATCAAGATCGTCGACGCCGCCGGGCACGTCGTGCCACGCGGGACGCCCGGCGAGTTGTGCACGCGCGGTTACAGCGTGATGCTCGGCTATTGGAACAACCCCGAAGCCACGCGCGCCGCCATCGACGCCGCCGGCTGGATGCACTCCGGCGACCTGGCGACCATGGACGACGAAGGCTATGTCAACATCGTCGGCCGGATCAAAGACATGATCATCCGCGGCGGCGAAAACATTTACCCGCGCGAAATCGAGGAGTTTCTTCATACGCACCCCGCCGTCAGCGAGGCGCAGGTCATCGGCATCCCCAGCGTGAAGTTCGGCGAAGAAGTGATGGCCTGGATCAAGGTCAAACCCGGTGCGGCGCTTGCGGAAGCGGACCTGTGCGCATTTTGCAAAGACAAGATCGCGACGTTCAAGGTCCCACG
>JAKEHV010000486.1 GCA_022614915.1 Gemmataceae bacterium
ATTGCTCGCATCCTCTTGAATTGAATGCAGAGAACCGCAGAGGCGCAGAGAGCCGCACAACAACGGCAAGGATTTGGTCCGTTTTATGCTGTGTTTCCGCGGTTGAATTCAATGCCAAGAGGGCCCGCATATCTAACAGGATGCACTGCTGGTTAGCGGGAAACAGCTGGACTTTCGGTTTGCAATTGCCGAATCCTCTGTTAGGATGACCAGTAGAAATATGTTCAAGTAGCAGGACGTGTCCCCCATGCAATTACCGCGTCGCTTTACGGTCGAAGGGGCCGATCCCTTCGCATCGATTCCGTTCGTGCCGCGCCTGTCGCGCATCGTAAACCCTGATGGCGCCGTGGTCTTCGAGATGAAGGACCTCATGGCGCCCGAAAGTTGGTCGCAGGTCGCGGTGGACGTGTTGGCCCAAAAGTACTTCCGCAAGGCCGGGGTGCCGCACGACATCGAGCGCGTCAACGAGGAGAAAGTGCCGGCTTGGCTGCAAAAAGGCCGCCCCAGCTCAAATTCCGGTTTTGGAGGGGAAACGGATGCACGCCAGGTGTTTCGGCGCCTCGCCGGCTGCTGGACCTACTGGGGTTGGAAAGGGGGCTACTTCTCCTCCGAGGCCGACGCCCGCGCCTTCTACGATGAAACCTGTTACATGCTGGCCATGCAAATGGCCGCCCCGAATAGCCCGCAGTGGTTCAACACCGGACTTTGTTGGGCGTACGGCATCGAGGGGCCTCCGCAAGGCCACTATTACGTCGAGCCAAGTAACGGGGCGATGACGCGCTCGACGAGCGCCTATGAGCGGCCTGCACCACACGCCTGCTTCATTCAATCCATTAGCGATGATCTGGTGAACGATGGCGGCATCATGGATTTGTGGGTGCGCGAGGCGCGCATCTTCAAGTACGGGTCCGGCACCGGGACCAATTTCTCGAACCTGCGCGGCGAAGGCGAACCGCTCTCCGGCGGCGGCAAGTCCAGCGGGCTTATGAGCTTCCTCAAGATCGGCGACCGCGCCGCCGGCGCCATCAAGTCCGGGGGAACCACGCGCCGCGCCGCCAAGATGGTCGTTCTCGACCTCGACCATCCCGACGTCGAGGATTTCATCACCTGGAAAGTCGTCGAGGAGCAAAAGGTCGCCGCCCTGGTTTCCGGCTCCAAGTTGCTCAATCGCCATCTAAACGCGATCCTGAAGGCCTGTAACGCGCCGCCGCCCGCCACGCCGCTCTTTCCCGACGATCGGGGCTGGAACCAGGAAGGCCGATTCGACAAATCGAAGAACACCGACTTGCGCAGAGCCATCGCCGAGGCCCAGTCCGATCTGGTGCCGGCGAATTATATCCAGCGCACTTTGCAGCTCGCGCGCCAGGGCTATACATCGCTCCGCATCGAAGAGTATGACACCGATTGGAATTCGAAGGCCTACTTCACTGTCTCCGGGCAAAACAGCAATAATTCGGTGCGTGTCACCAGCAGCTTCATGCAAGCCGTGCAGGACGACGGCCCTTGGCCGCTCTACTGGCGCACCGAGCGCGAAAGGGCGAAGAAACAAGGCCGCGATCCCAAGCCGTGCAAGACACTCAAAGCTCGCGACCTGTGGGAGCAAATCTCCTTCGCCGCCTGGTCGTGCGCCGATCCGGGATTGCAGTTCGACACGACCGTGAACGAATGGCACACGTGTCCCGCGGACGGTCGGATCAACGCGTCAAATCCGTGCTCCGAGTATATGTTCCTTGACGACACCGCTTGCAACCTGGCGTCGATCAACTTGCTCCGCTTCTACGAATTTGACAAGCACCGCTTCGACGTGGACGCGTTCCGGCACGCCACGCGCATCTGGACGCTGATCCTCGAGATCTCCGTCTACATGGCCCAGTTCCCGAGCCCGGTCGTCGCGCAGAAGTCGTTCGATTTCCGCACGCTCGGCTTGGGTTACGCCAACATGGGCACGCTTCTCATGGTGCAGGGCATCCCTTACGACTCGCCCGAGGGCCGGGCCCAATGTGGGGCGGTCACGTCGCTCATGCATGCGGCGTCATACGCCATGTCCGCCGAGATTGCCGCCGAACAAGGACCGTTCCCGCGCTACCAGCCGAACAAAGAGGCCATGCTGCGCGTCGTCCGCAACCATCGCCGGGCCGCCTATGACACCAAGCCGCACGACTACGAACGGCTCACGATTCCGCCGGTCGGCCTCGATGAAAGCTATTGCCCCGACTATTTGCTGCAAGCCGCGCGCAAAGAATCCGATCTCATGGTCGCCCTGGGCGAAAAGTTCGGCTACCGCAATGCCCAGGTGACGTGCATCGCGCCGACCGGCACCATTGCCCTGGTCATGGATTGCGACACCACGGGCGTTGAGCCGGATTTCGCACTTGTGAAATTCAAGAAGCTCGCCGGCGGCGGCTACTTCAAGATCATCAACGCATCCATCCCGCCCGCCCTCGAACGCTTGGGCTACCGCAAGAACCAGATCGACGAAATCGTCCACTATTGTCGTGGTTCGGGTTCACTCGAAGGCTGCCCGCACATCAACAAGGCCAGCCTGAAGGCCAAGGGCTTCCTCGAAGATTCGATCAAGAAGGTGGAAGCCCAGGTCGCCGGCGCCTTCGACATTACCTTTGTCTTCAACCGCTGGACCGTGGGCGATTCGCAGCTCAAGGCCCTCGGCTACAAGGAAGAGCAATTCACCGCGCCGACTTTCGATCTCCTGTCGGAATTGGGCTTCACGAAGGAGCAAATTCGCGAAGCCAACGACTATGTGTGCGGCACGATGACGATCGAAGGAGCGCCGCATCTGAAGGGCGACGACTACGCGGTCTTCGATTGCGCCAACAAGTGCGGCAAGCTCGGCCAGCGCTATCTCTCCACCGAGGCGCATATCCGCATGATGGCCGCCGCCCAGCCGTTCATCTCCGGCGCCATCTCAAAAACCATCAACATGCCGCACTCGGCTACGGTCGAGGACGTGAAGCACGCCTATAAGCTAAGCTGGCAACTGATGCTGAAGGCCAACGCCCTCTATCGCGACGGCTCGAAATTGAGCCAGCCGTTGAACACCGTGACAGACGACGACACGCACGGCGCTCAGGCTATCGAAGAGGCCAAGCCAGAACCGGTTCGAATCGCGGAAAAAATCGTGCATCGCTATATCGCCAAGCGCCGCCGGCTGCCCGACCGCCGCGCCGGCTACACTCAGAAATGCCGCATTGGCAACCACAAAATCTACCTGCGCACCGGCGACTACAACGACGGCAGCCTGGGTGAGATTTTCATCGACATGCACAAAGAGGGGGCCGCTTTCCGCAGCATGACCAATTGTTTCGCCATTGCCGTCTCGCTTGGATTGCAGCACGGCGTGCCCTTGGATGAGTTTGTCGAAGCCTTCCTCTTTACGCGCTTCGAGCCGAACGGCATGGTAGTCGGCAATCCGCACATCAAGATGACGACGTCGATCATCGACTACATTTTCCGCGAATTGGCCATCACCTATTTGAGCCGGCACGACCTGGCTCACGTTTCACCGGAAGACCTGCGCGGCGACGCCATGGGCAGACCCGGCATCGAGCCGGAATTTGAAGAAGAGGAATTGGTCGCCGAGCGCATGATCGACCCCAAGGCGTCCGAGCAAATGCTGCGGGCGCCGCGCTCCAGCCATTTGAATCCAATGTCCGATTACGGCGGCAACGGCGCGCACGGCAAGAACACCGCGTCGAACCTTTCCGGAGGTCCGGCCGTCTCCGTCGCGGAGAAAGTCCGCATCGCCAAGCTCAAGGGCTACGAAGGCGATCCCTGCTCCGATTGCGGGCAACTGACCATGGTCCGCAACGGCGCGTGCCTCAAGTGCGACACCTGCGGCGCCACCTCAGGATGCAGCTAGCCGCTCATCGATCGATTTATCGTGCTTGTAATTCTTCGTGATTGGTTTTACACTTTATCCATCGCATATTCTCAGAGCCGCGCCTGTTAGGAAGCGGGACTCTGACTTGGGGGGCGATCATGCTGAACCGCCGCGACGCAATGGTGCGGCTCGGGCAAGCCGGCCTGGGCGCGGTGACATTGCCAAGCATCCTTGCAGCAGAAAGCACGCAGCTCGCGCCGCAGCGGCGTGGGCGGGCCAAGGCATGCATCCTCTTGTACCTGTGGGGCGGGCCGCCCCAGCAGGACATGTGGGACATGAAGCCCCATACGCCCGAAGGCATCCGCAGCCATTTCGCACCGATGCGCACCGTCGTTCCGGGCATTGACATCTGCGATCAAATGCCGCTCCTTGCGCAGTGCACGGACAAAGTTGCGTTTATCCGCTCGATGAGCCATATCAGCAATGTGCACGAGCCGTCCGTCTATCACACGCTCACGGGCAAACAGAACCCGACGCTGATTTCGCCGCGCAACATGCGGCGACGCAGTGAATTCCCGTTTGTTGGATCGGTGGTTTCGGCATTAAGTCCGCCGCAACCCATGCCGGCATGTGTGACGATTCCTCGGCCCATCGGCCACGACGGCGTCACCTACGCGGGGACTTATGCCGGTTGGTTGGGCCCGCGCCACGACCCCTTGGAACTCAAAGAAGCCCCCAACTCCAACGACCGGCCGACGCATTCGCTCGATCTAGCGCCGGAGCTGAGCACGTCGCGCTTGGCCGCACGCCGTGGGCTCTTGTCGATGCTGGAGGAACAAGATCGCTTTTTGCAGCAGAGCAGGGCTACCGAAGGCTTGAGCGGTTTTCACGAACAGGCCTATCGAATGATCAGCTCCCCAGCAGCGCGGCGCGCGTTTAGTCTGGAACAAGAGCCCGCGGCATTGCGCGACCGCTATGGCCGAAACGAATACGGCGAAAGCTTTCTCCTGGCCCGCCGCCTTGTCGAATCAGGGGTGCGCTTGGTGTCGGTCATCTGGATGTACTTCATGCCGAACGGCCGGATCGCCAACGTGTGGGACACGCACGGCGGCACGGCCGGGTTGGACAACGCTACCGGCTACGAAATGCTGAAGGCCAAGTACTGCATTCCGCCGTTGGACCGCGCCTATAGCGCCCTGCTCGAGGACTTGCACGTGCGCGGCCTGCTCGACGAAACGCTGGTCGTGACCATGGGCGAATTCGGCCGCACGCCGCGCATCAATCCGACGCAAGGCCGCGAACACTGGGGGCCGTGCTACACGGCGCTCTTGGCGGGCGGCGGCGTCCGCGGCGGACAAGTCTATGGCTCAAGCGACGCGCAAGGCGCGTACCCGCGCGACAATCCCGTGTCTCCTGAAGACATGCTCGCCACCATCTATCATGCGCTCGGCATCGCGCCGGACACCGAAATCCACCACCGCGACGGCCGGCCCATTCGGATTTGCGACGGCCAACCGGTGACGGCGCTTTTTTGAAACGCGGTTGATACAACATCTCCATTCACGAATCGTTATTCGAATCCGCGCATCCAACCCAGGAACTGCAAAGTTCCGTCTAGAGGAGGATCGAACATGTTTCGCCGTACCCACGTCGTCGTGGGGGCTGCGCTGGGGGTATGCGCCCTCGGCCTGGCAGCCCTCGTTCCCGCGCAAGAGCCCGAAAAGAAGTCCTTTGCCGAAGTAATGCAGCGCATGAAGGCCGCCAAACCCGGCGTCATGAAAGCGCACCTGGATCTTTTGAACCAGCGCTATGACCTCGCGGATCGGCCAACCAAAGACGTCACCATGGCGCGCGGCAAACTGGTTCAGGCTGGCGTCCGCGTCGCCCTGCCTAAAGGCGCGACTTGGGACAAGCTGGGCGCCATGTCGCCCGAGGAAATTCGGGCGCAAGGCCTGTTCCCACCCGGCTTCTTGCCGTTGCCCCATCCCAACCATCCCGAAGGCGGCATGCTCTTTCCGCATTTCCACATCAAGGAGATTGTGAAGCAAGAAAACCGCAACCTGGAGAGATTCGATCTGGACTTCGATCTGCCGGACCATTTCCTGCCTGAATTCCCGCCGCCCATGTTCTTGACCACGCGCTCGGATCTGGGCGACGTGTCCAAGGGCAAGCTCGTGACCGTGGACAATTACTATGAACTCTTCAAAGACATCTTGAATCCCAAGCAGCTCGAAGGCCTGCGCCTGCTCCTGACGCCGATGGCGCAGCAGCAGTTCAACGCCACCGACGACCGCCGCGCCGAGCGGCCCCATCGCGGCGTGACCTGTTTCGACTGCCACGCGAACGGCCACACCAACGCCGCCACGCACCTGGTCGGCGACATTCGGCCGCAAAAGTTCCGGCACCGCATCGACACGCCGTCTTTGCGCGGCGTCAACGTGCAGCGCCTGTTCGGCTCGCAGCGCGCCCTGCGCTCGATTGAGGACTTCACTGAGTTCGAGCAACGCGCCGCCTATTTCGACGGCGACCCGGTGGCGGCCCAGGCCAAAGGCGTCACTATCCTCGAGCGCGGCAGCCAGGTGCATTTCATGGGCGAATTCCAATCGCTGTTGGATTTCCCGCCGGCCCCGAAACTAACTGTGCTCGGCAAGCTCGATCCCAAGAAAGCGACGGCTCAAGAGATGCGCGGCCAGGAGTTGTTCTTTGGCAAGGCACAATGCGCGACGTGCCACCCCGCGCCGTTCTATACCGACAACATGATGCACAACTTGAGGACCGAACGCTTCTTCGAGCCGCAAATGATCAATGGCCGGATGGCCGCCGCGGACGGCCCGATCAAGACGTTTACCCTGCGCGGCATCAAGGATTCGCCGCCTTATTTGCACGACGGCCGGCTCTTGACGCTGGAAGACACGGTGGAATTCTTCAACCTGGTGCTAGAGCTGCGGTTGACACAGGAGGAGAAAGCCGATTTGACGGCGTTCCTGCGGCAGTTGTAGTCACGCACGGCGGTCATTCAGCCAACGGCATTAGTCCGAGCCGAATCCAAAGCTTGCGTGCCTCCAATTGCGAAGAGCTGTTCATTTGCAGGCACGCAACGGTTGCTCGGCCTATCGGCGAGATGCCTTCAATGACCGCCGTCACTTCATTCACGCAGGAGTGCCGTTGTTCGCTGCGCGGCAGCTTGCACTTCCAATTCCACCAAGGCGTCCAATTCCGCCTGCTCCTGGGCCGGAAAAGTTTGCTGCGTATCGCGCGCCGAGCGCCACCGGGTCATCAACTCCTCAAGCCGCTTTCGTTGCTCTCCCGTGAAAAATGCGTCGGGCCGATCGTGCTGTACGACTACCAAAGTAGTGCCCGTGGCATCGTTGAGTTTGGCCGACAATGCGTCCAGAGCCTGGCCGACTGTTCCGCCGGCCGATTGATATTTACCGGCGACGGCGCGATAGCCTCCGTTCGCCGCACCTGGGCTTTCGGGAAGGATGGTAATTGTCGTCATAGTCTTGCCCTTTCCTAAGATCGTACCCGAAAAACACCGGCTGAACAACTCCGAGCTTCCGCGCTGCCGGTCGCTGCACATCCGCCCCCCCTTGCCGAACCATCTTTTCCCTGCGATACTCACCTTCGCTGTCCCATTTGCATCTTTGAGTCCCGCTGCCGGGAAGGAGTTGGTCATGGCCCGTCGAACATGGTTGTCACTGATCCTCTTGTGTGCGCCCGCGATCGCGCAGGCGCAGAACGTCCCCGAACGCTTGTTGCCCGCCGGCAGCCAGATTTTCCTGCGCTGGGACGGCGTCGAGCCGCACCGCGCCGCCTACAACAAGTCCGCTCTGGGCCAATTCCTCAGCGGCGACGCCGGCAAGTTCCTTGCCGAGGTCTGGAAATACGGCATGGGCCTCTTGGAAAGCCAGCTGCCCAATCTCGGCGTGGACGCCAACGCCTCTCTTCTCCTCAAGGAGGTTCCTGACACCATCTTCGGTGTCTCGAAGCACGGCTTCTTGATCGGTCTGGAAGTCGAGTCGCTCAATCCGCCCAAGGCGCGGGCCGTGCTCGTGTTCCCGCATTACGGCGGCGACAAGGGCGTCATCGCGCTTGTGAAAAAAGCAAGCGCCATGGGCAACTTGCCGATTCAGGAGACCAAAGTCGGCAATCGCGTCGTCCACCATATGAGCAAGGCGCCGGTCCACGTCGGCTTTTGGACTGAGCCGGACGACGACGCGGTCTTCTACATCGGCACCGACGCCGCCCCGGCTTACGCCGAATCGATCGGCAAGGGCGGCTTCGCGACTAGCGCCACCTATAAGAAGCTCGCCGGCTTCAAGGAATTCGAAACCTGGGGCCGCGCCTATGTCGATATCCCGAGCCTTCTCAAGACAATCGGCGGCCTGGCCCCGCAAGCCGAACAGATCATCGGCGACCTTGGGCTCAAGGGATTGGGCGGCGTCACTTTTCAATCGGGCTTCGACGGCCCCGCCGAGCGCTCCATCCTCGAGATCGAAACTCCCGGCCCGCGCAAGGGCCTGTTGGCGCTTCTGAACCGCAAGACTTTCACGCTGGCCGATCTGCCGCCGCTGCCTAACGACTTGACCAGCATCTCGGCGAGCAACTTCAACCCGAAAAACCTATTTGAAGGCATCATCACGATCGCCGAGACAGCCGTTGGAGTCTTTGCGCCCGGCTTCGACTTACGCGAAGGCATCAAACAGGTGGAGGGCATCCTCGGCGTTAAGCTCGGCGACGATCTCTTCGGCTCGTTCGGCGACATGTCAGTGTCGTACAGCTCGGGCAGCGAAGGCTTGCTGAGCGGCGTGTATCTTTTCAAAGTGAACGACGAGAAGAAGCTGGCCGGCGCCATCGACTCGTTGTTCGCGGCCATTCCACAGCTGCCCGGCTTGGAGGTCAACTTGAAGAAGCGCGACTTTCACGGCGGCAAACTGATGGAGCTGGTCCTTAGGACCGATCAGGGAGACTATTCCGTCGGCGCCATGACCATCCAAAAGGGCTGGTTCATGCTCGGCGGCTTGCCGCAATCGGTGTACGGATTCCTGTTGCGCTCGAAGGGCGAGCTGCCCACCTGGAAAGCCAGTCCCGAAGTGCAAACGGCGCTCGCCGCTTTCCCCAAGGAGTTCACGGCCATCTCGATCTCCGACCCGCGGCCGGCCGTGCAATTCTTCCTGTCGCTGGCGCCAACCGCACTGTCGCTCAGCAACAGCTTCTTGCCGCTGGCGCTGCCGGGCGCGCCGACGTTCGACCTTAGCGTCATCCCGCACGCGCAATACGCGACCAGGGGATTGTTCCCGAATGTGACGGTCACCACCGACGACGGCAAGAAAATCCGCAGCGAAAC
>JAKEHV010000487.1 GCA_022614915.1 Gemmataceae bacterium
CACTGGGCCGCCGCCGCCGTCACCAAGAAGACCAAGGCCATCGCTGTCGCCGTCAGCCAATCGTCAGGCATCGTCCGCATTTTCCAGAACGGAGAAGTCGTATTGCACATTCCTCCCCTGGCTCGCCCCATGATCTGGTCGCATTTTCATATGGACGCCGCCGACGGCGAAGCGACGAGCAACCCGCCACAGGTAGGTGGCGAGTAGCGCTTCCCTTGATGTCGGCCACGCTCACCTTTTCCATCCAGGTGCAGACGGCAGCGCACCGTTCCTTCAATCCAGTTCGGGGATGTCCGCCGCGCTCCCAGGCAAGTTCGCCTTGCTCCGCGGGCTCGGCCGCGTCGAGCTGCGTTGAGATGGCAACGACCCAAACTTCGCCGTCAGCTCGAATTTCCTCATCAGAAGTGACGATGATAGCGGGGCGGGACTTGCGATTGCGCCCCTGTGGATCAACCATTTCCGCCCAAACGATCCGGCCGCGGCAAAGCTTGGACAAGACCGCCTCCGTTAGAACGGCTTACTTTCGTCTGCGTAGAACGACGCAGGCGGCCGATGTTGCGGGCCGATCTTGTCCAGGTCAGCGGTCGACAGCGGATAATCTCTGGCAGCCAGGTCCTCAAGGTCTTCTGCGGTTTGCCAAAGGTCAAAAACGCGCGCCTTGAGTCGTTCCATGCCTGCGATTTCCGGTAGGAGAACACCCGGGTCTGGCACACGCTGGCTTCCTAGCTGGCGAAGCAGGTTTGCACTCGCGTGTGTTTGCTTGACTTGGCTGAGTCGCTTGTCAAAAGTGTTTACGAATCGAGTGCGAACCGCCTGCATGTCACATGTTCGTCCTTTGGCCACGTCCATTACTACGCGCTGCCAAGCACGCTCGAACAGGCGAGCCGACCCCTGCAAGCCCTCCACGGCCGAGCAAACTTCAGCCTCACGACGCAAGGCCTCGCGCGCAATGCCCTCTATACCCTCCAAAGCGCCCACTGAAGAAGACATGGCTTCCAACTCATCCAATAGATCCGCAGGCATTCGCAAATCTCCAAACAGCACAATTATCTGCTCTCTTTATACCATCATTGGCTATCCGTAGGAATCGAGATTCGCTCCGCTTGGCAATAGCATCGCTGACGGATTATCCGCCTCGATCCGTATGCGAGAGGACTCGATTTGCGAAAGCGCCGTGGGTGACTTTGGGACCAAGGCAACTTGTCATGCTGGTTAACGTAGCTGCATTGAATCAGGCCCACGGACTACAGTCCAGGCGACGATGTCCAGATTCTCCGCTAGTACGCGCTCAACTTCCGACTGATTGAGTCGCGTCGACCACGGGATACGAACGAACACTCCCGAAACGCCGCTTTCCCAGATACCCGGAGTGACTTCTGGTTGTGCGACGTGCTCTTTCGCGAAGATAAACACCTGCCAGTTTTGTCCCGGAAGCCGGTAGGTGCCTTCAACGAAACTCATGTCGTCTTCCATGATGAGGTCGTAGCTGATTTCTGCTTTCATGCCATTTCATTTTCGCTGTAAAGCCGCAGGATCGATATTCTCCACGGATTGCTTCCGTTGCTACTGCTTACGGGCGCAACTGTATGCCTCGTCCTTCATAGCGTGCAAGAAGTTCTCCTGCCATGGCGACCATCTTGTCCGTGACCGACATTGTATACCCACGTACCGATGCCTCTTTGACGTACGCTTCTGCTTTTTCTCGATCCCCTCGGATTTCGGCGATGATCGCCAAATTGAAATAGGGGAGAGGGCATTTTGGATCCAATTCGATTGCATCGAAAAACAAAGACTCGGCGCGGTCCAATCTCCCGCATTCAAGATGTGCGGCCGCGGTGTTGTTCAGCGCCATGACTTCGACATCAGTAGTGTAAATGCCCCAGTTCAACCACAGCAACCGCTTCTGCCAAGGCCGTTTGCGGATTTGTTCCAGAAATTGAACACTGTAGATTTTCGATTGCTCGGGCTTGCCCATCGCGAGAAGCCGACGACCTCGAAACAAGTCCCGGAAAAACAAGCCTTGTAATCTACCGGGCAAAAGCAAAAGCAAGACGATCACTACGACGGCGACCGCGGAGCCTCGAAACGCCCAAATCGCAGTTCCGACTGTAAGGCCCACGATGGCCAGAGCCACAACATAGCCGATTTTCAGTTTTGTGGTTCTTGACATGTCGTCAAATACTCACTTCAACAAAAATTCCCGCACAAACATCATCGACGTGAAGAACTAAAAGTCCGCGTTCTTCTTTGCGAAGCCGTCGCGTTCCGTTGCGGTTTTGTTGAAGTCTGCGTTCTTTCGCGATCCCCCATCAACTTCCGCAGCGCCCTGTCGACAGCTTCGTCAGTCGGGAATGCGGCGCGCACATCGGGCGCTAAGAGGGCCAGATTCGTCCCAGCTCGATAACGCCGCAAGTACTTGCCGCGGACGCCGTCCTTTAGCTTTGTGAGATCATACTCGGCCCGTAAATCGTCATTCTTCCGTTGTGCTTTGCACTCTTCATACTGTTTTCGTTCCCTCCGCGGGTCGCCAAAAACCGTGGCGGCTTCAGGAAATGACACGCTGTGTTTGTCCAGGTTCTTTTCGGCTTTCTGCGGATCCCATTCAAATTCCATTCACCCAGCGTAATGCACCAGGTAAGTCTCGACAAGCGCCGGGCGCCTGCCTCGCTCACTTCAGCAAAAACTCGCGCACAAACATCACCGACGCGTAAAACTGAAAGTCCGCGTTCTTCTTTTTCGCGAAGCCGTGCCCTTCATCCTCGGCCATGAGATACCAGACCGGCGTGCCTTGCTTCTTGAGCGTGGCGACCATTTGCTCGGATTCAATGAGGGGCACGCGCGGGTCGTTTTTGCCTTGCACGATGAAGAGCGGCTTCTTGATCTTGTGGGCGTTGTTCAAGGGCGCGATCGTTTCCATGAACTTGCGCATCTTCGGGTCGCGCTCGTCGCCGTACTCCGCCCGGCGCAGGTCGCGGCGATAACTCTCTGTGTTTTCCAGGAACGAGACCAGGTTCGACATGCCGACGACGTCAATAGCGCAGCGCATGCGCTCCGGATAATACGTGGCGACGGCGAGCGTCATGTGGCCGCCGTAGCTGCCGCCGGTCACGAGCACGCGGTCGGCGTCGAGATCGGGCCGCGTCGCGATCCAATCGAGCAGGGCTTCGATGTCCTTGTAGGAATCTTCGCGCAAGAAACCGTTGTCGAGCGTGAGGAAGGTTTTGCCGTAGCCCGACGAGCCGCGGATGTTGGGGAAGATCAAGGCGACGCCGAGTTCATTGAGCAAGTAATTGTAGCGTGCAAGAAACCCCGGTCGGAATTGCGACTCGGGCCCGCC
>JAKEHV010000488.1 GCA_022614915.1 Gemmataceae bacterium
ACCGAAGCATCAACGGCGGGCATGATATCCCGCGCCCCTTTGGGAAGTGTAGTCAGGGGTGAAAGGGCGTCGGTATCTTCTTGGATGATCGTGCGTTTGCGCGACAGGTCGCCTCTGGCCCGGACCCGCTCTTGCGAACGGGTTGCTTCCTCCTCGAAACCGTGCTCCTGGAAGCCGCGCGTCCAGTCCTTTTGCCGCGCCGGCTTGGAGCGGTTTTTGCGCAGCTCGACCCGAGTTTTCTTCTTCTTCGCCATGGAGGTTCATTATCCACGAAAGAACACGAAAAAACACGAAAACGGCAGTGCGCATTTCGTGTGATTTCGTGTTCTTTCGTGGACGGCGACTACTTCGGCGGGGCTTCTGTTTTGACTTTGTTCTTCCAGAAATCGTGGACCAGCACCGCGCCCGGCGGAATGCGTTCGCGCTCGGTCGCCACGATGCCGTAGTCGCGGATCACGAACCGGCAATCGAGCTGATCCTCGAGCCATTGGAAGACGGCGCCTACGGGAACAGGTTTCTGCAATTGGAATTGTACCTGGGCCTCAACGAGATTGTTACTGCCGATGTGCAGGTTAATGCCCTGCATCTTATCTTGGAGATAGGTAAGCGCGTCGTTGAGGCTCGCGTTGCTGATCCGCACTTCCACGGGCGTGTCGAGCGCTTTGCGGAGTTTTTCCGCCTGAGTGGCGGGCACGATTTGCACCTCCACGACTTTGGCACGCGCGGCGCCGTGCAGCCTCACTACCGTATCTAGATTGGCGATGCTCTCTTCGAAAAGTAAGATCTCGTTGATGACAAGGCCGGGAGGCTGCTTGCCGAGCAAAGGCGGCAATTCCGCTTCGACCTTGCCCAGTTCTGCCTGCAACTTCAGCTTGGTAACCTCAGCGATGCCGAGCTCTTCAGTAGAAATTGACTTTGCTCGGAAAAGTGTCATCGCCCGTTCGAAGCGTCTTGAGGCTTCGTCTAACGAAATCTTCACCGCCTTAATCTCCGCGTTCTTCAACATCACTTTGGCGACAACCTCATGTCGCGCTTTGTTCAGTGCCGCTTCGGCTTCGCGCACCTTGGCCTCGGCGACTTTGATGTCCGGGTTGTTCTTCAAGGCCTGGCTCAGCAAATCTTCGATGGATCCGGACTTTTTCTGCTCCGCCTTCGGGTCGGCAACTTTTGGCGCCGGCTTCTGACTACTGTCCTGTGCCATCGTCCATGCAGCGCCGAGCAGCAAGAAAAGAACGGCGGCTTTAGTGCAAAGGGGACGCATGAGAAATCTCCTTTCGTCGAGCATTCTTTAGAGCAACAACAAGCCAGTTGTCGCCGGGGTCGGTGATTTGTGCCAGTTCCGGGTCGGTCTCAAAGGCGAGCCGATAGCAGCGCAGCGCCGATTGCATGTCGCCGTGATCGTCCAAATAGCGGTGCCCGGCTTGAAAATACAAGGCGCCGCGGTTTTCCGAACTGTCAAAGGCGCGCCATTCCAGAGCGACCGCAGTTTCGCGGGTGGGTTGCGGTTTTTCTTCGGCGAAAGGCTTTTGCGGGACTTCGATGCGTTGCACGATGATTTCGGGCTTTGGACGCGGTTGCAAAAGCCACATGATGCCCATACCGGCGAGGACGCAAGCGGCCAAGGCCGCGGCGGTTTGCAGTCGGCGACGCCACAGTTTCCGCCGCAAGAGCCGCGCGGTGTTTTGCCAGAGCGCTTCACGCAGGTCCGGCGGCGCTGCGGGCTGGGTATCGAGAAAGTCCAAGGGATCTCTAGGATCGCTCATGGATGAGACACCTCCTCGGGCCGGCTCGCCGGCTCGTCCGGCGGCGTGCCCAGACTCAGATACATCTCCTTGAACGCTTGCCGGGCCCGGCCCAGCAGCGACTCGACGGCCTTGACGCTGTCCCCGCGCGCGGCGGCTATCTCGGCCACGCTGTGGCGCTCAACGTACTTGGCCCGCAGCACCGCCTCATAATGATCCGGCAGCGCCGCCAACGCCAACGCGATGTGCTCGGCCTCGTCTGGTGGGGCAGACATTCCTGTCTGCCGGCAGACACGCATGTCTGCTCCACGACGGCTTTTTTTGCGAAAGTGATTGCGCAAAAGATTCGCCGCGATCGAGCGCAGCCAAGTCAAAAACGAAGCACGCTCGGGCTCGAAGTCGCGAATGCGGCGCACGGCAGTGAGCCAGGTGTCTTGCACAATGTCGTCGGCCACGTCGCGCAGGCCCGCACAGCGCCACAGCACGTAGGCGTACAGGCCGTCGAGCGAGGCGTCATACCACGCCCGCCAAGCCTGTTCGTCCCCCGCGATGGCCGCGCGCCGCAATACCTGTTCGTGCCCGCGCTCGTCGGCGTGCATTCGCTGGTCCCGGACCACAAAGATGTATTGTCGCCGGGCGGCAGAATCCTTCGAAGAAAAAACTACGCCTGCTTTTGTTTAGAACGTCTGGGTCGCCATTTCACTTTCCCGATTGACACACAATCTGAAATGGAGGGGGGGGTCGAGTTTACCGTAAATCAAATCTAGCTTCTCGCAGCACATTGTGCATCAAGAAGTATCTGATCATAGATTAGTTCGGGTGTCACCCGCAGCCTCATACCACGCGGTTGATCGGTTTGCCTTCGAGAAAGGCGGTCACGTTGTCCACCACGCCGCAGTTGAGGAATTCAAAGCCTTCTTCGTTCTGATCGGCGACGTGCGGAGTCAAGACGACTTGCTGGCACCTGAGGATGGGATGATCGCGGGGCAGCGGCTCGATATCGAACACGTCCAGTCCCGCGCCGCCCAAGAGCCCCGAGTTAAGCGCTGCCACTAAAGCGGCCATGTCCACGATGGGACCGCGCGCCGTGTTTACCAGCAACGCGCCGGCTTTCATCATCTGCAGCTCGCGCCGGCCCAGCAAGCCGCGCGATTGTTCGGTCAGTTTTAGATGCACGCTGACGGCGTCCGACGTGCGCAACAAGTCTTCAAGAGATACGAACGGGACGCCGGCTTCTTGTGCGCGCTGGGGCGACGGGTTCATGGTCCAAGCCTGCACCTTCATGCCGATGGCCAAACCGAGTCGCGCCATTTCGCGGCCGATATTGCCCATGCCGATGATGCCCAAGGTCTTGCCGCGCAGGTAACAGTTGTTGGACACGGCCCAGCCGCCGCGCTTCAAATGATCGGTCTGAAACCAGGCCTGCCGGGCAACGGCGAGCAACAGGGCCAGGGCGTGCTCGGCGACGATAGGCGCGGTGCGTGCGGGCACGTTGCAAACCACAATGCCCAAGCGCCGGGCGGCTTCCAAGTCCACGGCGTCAGTGCCGATGCCGCACACGGTGATCATGCGCAAGTTCGGGAGTTTCTCGAGTAGATGCCCCGGCCATTTGACGGCGCTGCGCGAGTTGATGAGGCACACCGCGGCCTGACAGCGGCGGATTTTTTCCTCGTCGTCGGCGGGCCGATTGGTATGCAGCATGACTTCGCCGTAAGCGCGCAGCCGTTCCAAATGCGGCGAACCCTGGACCTGGGGCGGTTCGTCGCCGGGAATCACGATGACGGGGCGCGGGGCCATGGCGGGACCTTCGATTGCGGGAAGTTGCCGAAAAACGTAAGATTCGGATTATATGTTTTTTATGGGTGAGGACCGTCACTGGAACGAGAATGATGGGCGTTGATTGTCCGGCCTGCGGGAGCGTTTCGCGCGACGCGGAGTTCTGCGATCACTGCAATGCCGACTTGCGCGGTCCGGGCGGGCATGCGCCCCCGCCGGAGCGTTGCCCCCTGGGCAGCGACGGAGTGCGGCTTCACCCGGAGCAGCGCCAGCAACTGGACCGGCCCGAGGCCTTCTTGCACCTGCAGGGGCCGGACGGACCGGTGCGCGTGCATTGGATAGCGCCTGCCGCAGTCGAAAGACGCCGCAAAGAATTTCGCAAGCGCGAAAAGCACCAACACCTAACTTGTTTGCCGAGTTGCCGCTGGATCGACGACCAAGGCGGCGCGTGGGTGATTGCCGGCGAGGCAGGCGTGGCCGCCGCGCCTTGGACGGCGCCGTCGAGCGATCCTTGCGAAAACCTGGAGCGGCTTCAGAAAGCCATATTGCCCTTGGCCGCCGCGCTCGAAGAGTTGCACGGCGCGGGATTGGTGTGCCTGACGTTTGATCCCGAGCGGATTGAATGGACGCTGGACGGCAAAGTGCGCTTCGCGAACATGGATCTGCGCGTGTACGCACGCGACGGCATTCCCGATCGGCTGCCGCTGCGTCCGACGTTCGCGGCCCCGGAGGTGGCCCGCTTTCAGAGCGGCGACATCGGCCCGCGCGCGGATGTGTTTCACTTGGCGCTGTTCTCCTATTACTGGCTGGCGGGCTTGTTGCCCGACGGCTTTCCCGGCGAAGGCTTGGAAGCGTTTTGGTATCAGTTTCCGCCGCTGCGCGTGTACGCGCCGCTGGGCCCGCCAGGAATCGCACGCGTTTTGGAACAAGGATTGGCGGTGGAGCCGGCGCGGCGCATGGCCACGCCGCAAGCATTTGCGTCCGCGCTCGCGGAGGCGGCGGCGCGCTGCCGCAAACGCCGTGATTTCACCGGCGCATTGGCTTGGGAAATCGGCATGCACACGCGCGCCGGCCGGACCAAAAGCGCTAGCCGGCGCGACAACGAGGACCACGTGTTGGTCCGGCGCTTCGACGCGCCGCCGCGCGCGCTGGTGGCGGTCGCCGACGGCATCACGACTTGCGACGTCGGCAGCGGCGCCTTGGCCAGCCTCATCACGACGATCATCTTGGAAACCGCGTTCGACAGTCAGTGTACGGCAGAGATGTTTCCCCTGCAGATCACCGCCGCGTGTCAGCACGGCGCCCGCACGCTGCTCGATTGGGCGATGGAGAAAGGCTACAAGGAGCAGTTAGCCGAGGGGGCGGACCTCATGGGCACCACTTTGACCGCGGGCTGGCTCGAAGGCAGTCAAGTCGTGCTGGCTAACTTGGGGGATAGCAGGGCCTACTTGATCGACGACCTGGGCGCGGAACAGCTCACAGTGGACGGCGATCTCGGCTCGGGCATGCTGGCCACTGGTGCGCCCCCCGAGGAGGTGCACGCCATGGGCATCGCTGCGAAATCTCTGCGCGAATGCATTGGCGGTTGCTCCCTCGTCCCGGGCTTCGGCATCGCCATTCTCGAAGAAAGCTGTCACCCCACCATCTTGAACATGCCGCTTGTGCCCGGCGACATCCTGGTTCTGTGCAGCGACGGGCTTGTGGAAGAAGGCGCTTTCTTGGAACCCCAGATGCTTGCCGACCTGGTCCGCAAAAATCGCCGTCTGTCGGCCAACGACCTGGCCATGCTCCTTGCCGATAGCGCCGACGCTCTGCAGCGCTTGCCGTCCGCCGAAGAACCCGACGGATTTGGCGATAACATCTCGTGCATCGTTGTTAAAATACAGGAGTCAGCGGTCAGGAATCAGGGTCCAAACGCCGGCAAATCCTGACTTCTGACCCCTGACCCCTGACTCCTGACCCCTGATTCCTGAACATGTCCGACGCCTTTTACCTCCGCTGGAAGCTCGATCGGCCTTATGTCGAGCCGGACAAGCCGGAGGATGTCTACGCGCTTTTGGGCATCGAGCCCAACCCGACGGTGTTGGCGGGCGGGGCGCCGGTGCCGACACACTTGTTGTTGCTCGTGGACGTAAGCGGCTCCATGGACATTCTGGTGCGGCACGATCCCAAGGCGCAAAAACTGGGCGAGCAGGTGACCGAGGGACGGCGGGCCCAAAAGGTGGTATCGAGCGTGCCCAGCCGCCGCGAAATGGCCTGCGACCTGGTCAAGAAAATGGCGGAACGGCTGTCGGCGGACGATCTGTTGACGTTGGTGGCATTTGACGATCAGGTTTATGTGCTGGCCCAAGCGATCAGCGCTAACGCTTTGGACCAGCTCACTTCCGCCATCGCACAATTAGGCGAAGTAGGCGGCGGCGACACTGCATTGGGCAAAGGACTCGACGCCGTGCGCGCCATCCTCGTCGGCAGCCCGGACGGACCGCGCACCCGTAAGCTCGTGCTCCTGACCGACGGCGAGGATCAGGAGCCTGAGCAGGCCCTTGGGCAAGCCAAATCGCTGGCCCGCGATTTCCGGCTCCCCATTGTTGCCTTCGGCATGGGCGAGTGCAAAGTCGCCTTCCTCACCGATGTCGCCAAGACCACGCTCGCCGGCGCTTTCAATCACATTCGCGCGGAATCAGACGCGGAGCAGCTTTTTCACCAGGTGCTCACCGGCCAGAAAAACGTGCAAGCGACCGCCGTGCAGCTGCGCCTGTGGTTGTCTCCAGAAGTGCACGTCCGCGAGTTGTATCGCACCAAGCCGGAAATCCTTTATGTCGGCGACTTGCAGCCCGACGCCGAGAATCAAGTGCATCTGGCTTTGGAACAAATGGAACGGGGCAAAGCCTATGAGTTCCTGTTTCGTTGCACGCTGCCGCGGCGCGGGCCGAACCAACGACTGCGCATCGCCAAGGCCACGTTGAGCTACGACCTGCCCGGCCTGGGCCTGTATCAGCAAACGCTGGAAACCAATATCGTCGTCGAGTACAGCGCCGATCCGAGCAAAGTCGCCGAACGCAGCGGCCATGTGCGGCGAGCCCTGTCGCGCGCCGAAGTGCAGCGTCAGGTGCTCTTCCTGCAGGGCAAGATCGACGTCCTAAAAGAAGGCACAGGCGTTGACCGCGATCGGGGAATCGTGGCCAAGTTGCTGGCTGCCTTGATCGCCAAGTTCGATGAGTTTGGCGACCAGGCGCTGGCCAATCAGTATCGCGGCATGCAGGACGAGTTCCAGCGCAGCGGCGTGATCTCGCAGGAAATGCTCAATCGCTCGCTGGCGGCGTCCAGCCGGGCCGAGGACGTGATCGTGGCGCAGGATATTGATTTCTAGAAGAATTTGAACCGCGGATGAACGCGGATGGACGCAAATGAGTGCTTGATTCAATGTGCAATCTGCGTTTATCTGCGTGCATCTGCGGTTCTCAATGAGAGCCAATGGCGCGCGCTTGCATCATCTGTGGCGAACCGTTGCCCGAAGGGTCGCGCACCTGTTCGGTTTGCGGCACGACTGCGCCCGATGTGCCGCTTGCGACGGTGATGAACCTCCCCAAGACCACGTTTGAGCCGAAGGCGGCGGCGGCTAAGCTGCAAACGCTGACCCCCAGCCAAAGGCTCTGCCCATCCTGCGGCATCGTGTACGAGGCGGACTATGCCGATTCGTTTTGCGTCTGCGGCGTCGAATTGCGGCGTCCAACCGTGGGACAGGCCTCCGATCTGCCGGCGCCGCGACAGGCACCGGTCGTACCTGACATGCCGGCGCAACAGTCGCCGGACCTACCCCCCGCACCGCAGCCCAGGGTGATCGAGAAACCGCCGCCGGGAACCTCCTGCCTGGTGCTCTTCGGCGCCGACAAGCAGCCGCTGCATTATTTTCCGCTCGACAAAGACGCGACGGTCATCGGCCGGCTCGATGCCATGGCCGGCGACTTCCCCGATATCGACGTGACCGAGTGGCTCGAACCGACCATCGCCCGTAAGATCTCGCGCAAACACGCCGTCGTCCTGCGTTCGCGCTCGAGCAATGTCTTTGTGCTCAGGCCGCTGGCGGGCAACACCGGCACGCAAATCGACGCCGACATGGTGCCCGCGCTGGGCGACTACCCGCTGGTAACGGGCCGGCGCATCATCCTGGGAGGGGCGGTGCGACTGAAGTTCGAAATTACGTAGTAATCACGGAGGACACGGATCGATGCGGATGAGCAGTGCCAACACTTCTATCCGTGCTTTCCGTGCCATCCGTGGTTAAAATGTTTGAGAATGTCTGCCGTGTTAGGCTGCAAACGGCATTTCCTATGGGGCGACTCGACGCGCTGCCTGGCCCCTTGCAGGGAACTCCACGCATGGATCCGGGGATCAAAGCGGGCGATTCGGCTGCAGGCGCGCAGGCATCCGCGCCCGGTCCCGACGTCGATTTGACCGGCAAGACGCTGGGCGATTTTCAGCTATTGCGCCGGCTTGGCCAAGGCGGCATGGGGCAAGTCTATCTCGCGGAACAGGTTTCCCTCAAGCGCAAGGTCGCCCTCAAGCTCCTTAAACCCGAGTTGGCGAGCAACCATGTCTCCTTGCAGCGCTTCAAGACCGAGGCGCTGTCGGTCGCCAAGGCCACGCACGCCAACATCGTGCAGGTCTACGTCGTCGACGAGGCGGACGGCAATCATTTCATGGCCCTGGAATACGTCGAGGGCCGCAATCTGCGCGAGTATCTGGAAAAGAAAGGCCCTCCGGAAATACAGGTCGGCCTCAACATCATGCGGCAAGTGGCGTCAGCCCTGCAGCGGGCCAGCGAGCTCGGCATCATCCACCGCGACATCAAGCCCGAGAACATCCTGCTTACCCGCAAAGGCGACGTCAAGGTCGCCGACTTCGGCCTGTCGCGCGATAACTTCCAGTCGCTGAGCCTCACGCAGACCGACGTCGCCATGGGCACGCCGCTTTATATGAGCCCGGAGCAAGTGCAGGGCAAGCGCGATCTCGATCATCGCACGGACATTTACTCGCTCGGCGCGACCTGTTACCACATGTTCGCCGGCCAGCCGCCCTTTCGCGGCACCTCTCCGTATGATGTGGCGAATCAGCACATTAACAAAGAGCCGCCGCCCCTCACTGAAGTCCGTCCGGACTTGCCCGCCGAGCTGTGCGCGATCATTCACAAGATGATGGCGAAGGCGCCCGAGCAGCGCTACCAGTCGGGGCGGGAAATTGTGCGCGACGTCGGCAACTTGCGCGACGCCCTTGTGAGCGGCACGCAACCCTTAGCGCCCGTGTCGTTTGCCCTATCCGGCGTCCTGGAAACCCAGACCGCGCCGCCGCCCAGCACGCCCCAGCGGGCCGGGCGCACCTGGCGTTGGCTGTGGTTGGCGCTGCCCGCCGCACTTCTGGCCGGCGTGTTCGTTGGCTGGCTCCTAAAAGGCGGCGCTTTCCCAAACGGCAACGGGCAACACTCCAACGGCGATCCCGGACCGGAGATCGGCGCGGCCGAGGAAAGAGAGAAAGATTACGTCAAGCAGCTCCAGCAATATGCGCGATTGGAAAAGCCCGATTTCCTTGACATCACCACGGGCCTCAATTTCGCGACCAAGCTTGCCCTTTTGTATCTCAACCAGCGCCGACTCGACGACGCCGACTCGCTTTTCAAGGACCTGGAGGCGGACAAGCACTCGGCGCCGATGCGGCAATTGGGCAAGCTCGGGCGCGCCATGGCATTGGCCTTTCGCGATCAGCCCGACGAGTCCAACAAGCTGTTTGAGAAGCTGTTGACGGACAAAGAGAAGTTCGCCGGCGCGGGCGGCGCCAATCTCATCTGGCGCAACAACCCTG
>JAKEHV010000489.1 GCA_022614915.1 Gemmataceae bacterium
AGCTTGGCGTTCATGTTGCCGATGCCCAAGCGCACGAGGTCATTGGCCAGCCGTTCCAAAACGTCGATGCCGTCGAGCTGAGCTTTGATCTTCTTAGCCAGCGCGGGCAGGTTGACTTGCTTGGGTTTGTCGACGTCAGCCTCTTTTTTCTCGGCACGAGCTTGTACCTTCTCACGCTTCGCCTGCAAATCCTCGGGCACGGCAGCAGTGGTAAACTTCTTTTTCTGCGCGTAGGCGTACATGAGCCCCAGGCAGTGCTTGCAGGGAAACTGACGGCTCGGGCAACTACACCGATGCGTCGGCTTGTCCGGCCGCGCAAAATCGCTGGAGCAGCGATACGGTTCCTTGCCGCTGCCCTGGCATTCACCGAAAAGAATGGACTCATCTTCGGAAATGTTGAGAACGGTGAACTTGTTCTTTAGGACGAGGCCACGGCCGTTCTTGATCGCTTCGGGATTGGGCGCTGCCGAATCCACGTATCCCTCGTCAATGGATATCATCGGCGTCTCCGCGGTCAAATGAGGAACAGGACAACAATGTACCATGCGCCGCGTGCAATTCAATCTCCTGCTATGCACTCCGCGCCTTGTTCGCAACAAGCGAGTGTCGTCGTCGCAGTGGGTTGGGTTGCTACTTGGCGGGAATCGCGAGCGCGGTAGAATTCATAGCGTCATTGCCGAAACTTGGCGGCGTAGCTCAGCCTGGTTAGAGCAGCGGCTTCATAAAGCATCGAAAGGAAGAAAACCCCGGATTTTCCGGGTTTTTTGCAATTTCTGTGAAATCAGTTGCCCCTGGAAAACCCTGTTCGCGGGTGTCAACGGGTGTCAGACCCTCGGCGATCTGGCGAGAGACTCCGTGGCGATGCGGTTTATCTTCGGCCGCGGCGACTTGATGAGCGGTGAGTATCGCGAGGACGTTGACGACGAGCGCTTGCAGGCCGTCGTTAACCACGTGCGCGGTTGGCTGTTCGGCAAAGCGCCGGCGAACGAAGAGGGAGAGGGGATTTTGAAGTTCCGCGCCTAGGCATGAGCGTTGCCGCCGGGCTTTTTCGTTTCGGCTCGCCTTGTGAAGTTTGAAAAGCGTAGTATCATGAGCGCGGAACACACAGGGAGGACAGAGAAGGAGGCTTCCTCCATGTTGGCTGCATTACTCAGCGCGTCGCCTATAGTCAGGCGGTTCCTTCAATTAATGTCCCTTCGTGGCGGCGCCTATGCCGACTTCCGGGCAGGCATCACTAGCGACGAATTTCAACGCCCTTTTTGAGCAAGGCGGGACAATCATCGACGTGTTCGATTACGGTACGGAAGCCCTTGCCCAAGAAGTCGAGCGGCAGCTTAAAGGGCGGAACAGGTGGGCCACCCACCGAAGCGCCAAAGAAATTCGTCTACCTTGTCGATGAATCACCGCCGAACGCTTGCAGTTTGGCCCGGTTGCTTGTTGGACTTCACCAATGACTTTTCGCAAGGCCGGGGCGGGATTAAGGTGGGTCGCCCGGCACGGCCCTGTAATCGCCAGCCGGTACTCCAACGATTTCTTCCACTTCCTCTTCGGTCATCCCCTCCCGGATTAGCGCGAAACACTCTTCCTTGATGCGATGTCGCGGCCCGGCAGTGAGCCACAGAAAGCCGTAACCGGCGCCACTTTTTTGGTCGGGTGTTCATCGTGTCTCAATGCGAGTGATTTTGAAACCTTGAAGCCTTCGTCCCCGTTTTATGCTGAAGTCATTCTCGTTTGCTTCAAAGCCGAAGAATTTCAAAACGTTCGCGGTCCAAATTTCCAAGCGGGTTGGCCGTGTTTCCTCACGGTCCAGGGAAGCAAGCCAACGTAACGCAAGATCAAAGCAGCAATGCTGCAATGCACAAAAGCAACTTCCAGCGCCACTTTTTGGGTTTCGGGTTCGTCGCGTCCCATCTTAACCGGATTGTCATTGGAAGTACATCGATAGACTACTTTGCCCGCGGCATCGACAACTTGCAAGCCGTGGATCGCGCATGCGAAGCTTTTCGAGCACGCCTGCTACGAGCATGAGCGCAAGCCGCCCCTACGAATACGTGAAGCGCCTGTTTGTGATGGGTATTTGGTCGATTTCGTTGTCGAGGGCCTGAAAGACATATGTCCGCACGCCCTCGGCCAATGCGTCCACGATCAGGCGCGCTTGGCTCCGTGTCATTGGGCACCTCCTTGCGCGACTTTCAAGAACCCCTGCTGCTCGATGTTCTTGTCCCACTCGCGAGCGAAGGCTTTCAGGTCCAACACCAGCTTCGGGCGGACCATCACCCGGCCCTTGTCCTCGAAGACTGTCTCCTGGAATAGGCCCATGTTGTCCTGCCGATACGACACCGGCCCCCAGTTGCCGGTCTTCCAAGAGAGCGGGTCCTCGTCCGGGTTGACCTCGAAGACAATCTCCGGGTCGCGCATGAGGTCGCCGTTCAGCTCGTAGTAGTGGGCGACGGAGATGCACGGCATGCCGCGCGGCCCCTCGCCGACATACTCGATGACCAGGCGCATGTAGGGCGGGTTTCCAGGCGGATGTGCTTTTGGCGCAGCACGTCCAAGCCGCCGAGCAGCTCGATGATCTTGGCCACGGTCTTCATGGCTTTCCTTCTTCCGCCAGCCAGTTGCGGAGCTGCGGCCAGCCCTCCTCGTCCACCAGCGGCGACACGTCGATGTTGGCCAGGGCCTGTTCAAGTCCGGGGTTTCTTTTTGGAGGGCATCGAGCAAATCCTTCCTGCGAAACGGCCCCGAAAGGACAGACTGATGACCGACTCCTTCATCACAAGGAAAACCCGCTCTCGTGGCCAACACATAAATGGCCTGTAGCAATAGAACCCCTCAAGCTCAGTAATCGCAACTCGGTCAGCGGCTCAAAGCCAAAGGTGGTCGCGGGCAACGGGAACGTCAAGCCACGGCGCATACTCGCCGCGACCCGAGACGATGGTACGATCGCCTACGCTGGGGACACCGATCTATACTTTATGCGCCAGAACGAGTTCTGGGTGCGGGCCGTATCGGCACAGATCGGCACCACGACTCTCCAGGCGCTCCTCAAGACGATCGGAACCGCCGACTTGACGATCCTCGTCTCGCGCCCGATCGCGCTCGCAGTGTCTGGCGAGACGATATTCCCCGTCCCTCCGAACGTCCGGCTCCACTTCCTCGACAGGGGGCCGCATCTTGATCGGCGCGAGCCGGACCCTGGAGATCCAAGGCGACCTTCAGGCGGGTCTCGTCCAGATCTTCGACTACACGGACCACACGAGCAAGGTTGAGTTCACCACGACGGTCGGAGGCACCGGAAAGACGACCCTGTATCCGGAGTGGTTGGGGGGCGAAGGGCGACGCCTCCACGGACGACACGACGGCGATTCAATGGATGTTCGATGCAATTCTTGAAAAGTGGAAAACGTACTTGACGATCAATATGCGCTAGAATACCTTCTCCATCGCTTAGCACACACTTCTCGCCCTCCTATCAGCTGGAGGTTCTCCCATGATGTGCCAACGTTTCTGTCGATGGCTCAAGTTTTTCGCTCACGGTGAAATTGCAGGTATGCGTAGGCAATCACGGCGCAGATTCAATTCGCCCGGTGACCTTTTGCGATTTAGGCCACGCGTTGATGCGCTGGAAACGCGCGAAGCGGCGGGAAACCTACTCGTGTTCTTTGGTGCGGGATTGCTCGGAACCGGTTTATTGGCAGACACCAGTTTGTCCGGTGATCTCGCCACCGAGGAGACCGACAGGGCAGCGCAGCCGTCGAGGACGCCGACAACTGTTCCCTTTGCTGCGTTGACGATTGGCATTGCTCCGTACGTTGAGACTGCACCGAGCAAAGTCGATCAGGAAAACAGCGCGGCCGTCCCCACTAACGTGCCCACTCTGCCGGCCGGCGACGACGCAGCCCCGAATTGGTTTGGCGATTTCGCCGATCCACTCGGGTCACCGTTCTTAGCGAATTCGAAAACCTCTACTGTTGTCGCCGGAGCAATGGCCGGCGGTTTGCAATTGCCTGCGTCGCCCAGTGTCCCGCAAGTCGGTGGCAGTTTCGCTAACGGCAGCGGGCCTGTTGGCACGGGAGGCGGCGGAGTGGATGGCGGCGCACCGGCAAGCCCCGCGGCTTCGGGTCCCGATGTGGGCGCTCCAGCAATCGCAAGTGATTCGGGAGCGACACTGACAGCGGCGCCGCCTGCCGGCGGCGGCTTCGGACAGGCCGGCGCGAAGGACGATATTCCCATTGGCATGGCTGCCGTCGGCGATTTCGTCTGGAACGATCTTGATGGAAACGGAATGCAAAACATCGGCGAGCCTGGCATCGCGAACGTTCTAGTGGAACTGAACGAAAACGGAATACCCATTGACTCCACGACGACCGATGCAGCCGGTTCGTACGAGTTTATCGTGGAACCTGGAACTTATTCGTTATCCTTCTATCTACCCGAAGGCTTCGAGTTTAGTCCGGCGAACCAAGGGGCCGATGCCGTGGACAGCGACGTCGAAATCGAACTTGCCGGTTTCGGCCAAACGGCTTTGTACACGCTCATTGAGGGCGAATTCCTGGACACCGTCGATGCGGGTATGCACGGCGGTCAACTGGCCACAATCGGCGACTTTGTTTGGGACGATCTTGACGGAAATGGTATTCAAGACTTAGGTGAGCCCGGAATTCCCGCTGTCTTGGTAGAACTGAATGAAAACGGGATTCCCATTGACTCGACCACGACCGATGCGGCCGGCTTGTACCAGTTTACCGTGGAACCCGGCGCCTATTCTTTGACCTTCTACAAACCCGAAGGCTTTGTGTTTAGTCCGGCGAACCAGACAGATGATGCCTTCGACAGCGACGTCGAATTCGAATTTGCCAATTTCGGCTACACGTCGGCGTTCAGTGTGGGACCGGGGGAGAACCGCAACACGATGGACGCGGGCATGCAAGAGGCTCAGGTCATCTCCGTGATCTATCTGCCCACTGGTCAAGGAACCACAGGGGATCTCAATCCGAACGGAACACGCAATCCGGACGGAACCAATGGGACCCCGGCGTTCGGTGGAGGCGACCGCTTCTTTCCGGACGCCGCCACCTATGCCACGCGTAACACCTCGCGAAATATCGTTCGCGTCCGGGCGACCATTGCACCGGCCCGCGCCGGGGTTCCGGTCCACTTTCGCTCCTTTGACGTGGACGACCCGTCTGCGGATAACACGATCGATCCCAATGGAGCCAACGGACGCGACAATCGCGGCACAGTGGCCGGCGTGAACCTAGATAGTCCCGGCCCTCTGGCCCAAAATGGCTACCGCGGCCGCCTGCGCCCCGTAGGCGGCGCCTTCTCTGCCGAAGGAGATGTGGTCACCGTGCCAACGGTCATTAATGCGCAAGGCAACGCCGTCGCCGAGGTGGAATTGGCGACTTCCTTCAATCCAGGTGACAATTTCCGGGTGGCGGCTTCGACGATCCAGGCGCAAGTCGCCGGTCTCAACGACACAACCAGCGTACCGACGACCGGCGCCATCAACAATTTTCGCGGCGCCGCCGGCGACCAGCTTTCCATCTGGCGGCGCGTTCACGTCGAAACCGACCGGATGACGACCATTCCGTTCGGCTTACGGCAAACCGGCAACCTCACGGGATCCTTTGTGTTTGCCGGCACGGCAATGGTCTCGTTTAACTTTCAAATCGCGGTTGCGGATGGATTCCGCGGCGGCAACATGCGCGACAGTGCCGGCAACCAGTATCCGATTCTCACCCACACGACGGCTAATCCCTCGACAGGCCTTGTTCAGATTCCACTCGACCCGGCAACGGGATTTCCGATCGCTAATCCGGTTTTGGGTGCCGTCGAACTGACCCAGGGGGATTTCCAAACAGGTCAGATTACCGGCTCGTTCATACCGGCCGGCGGGCAATTGGACCTGACGACCAACCTGAGGATCACGCAATGGAACGAGTACGCCGGCGGCATCGTGCGCACCAATGGGCAGGATTATACGGTGATGAGCAACACACAGGGGGCCAATGCACACATCATCATCGAAACGGCCGATAACGTGAATCCGGGCGATTTCACCGTCTATCAGGATGACTTCATGACGCAAGATTTCGGCCAGCAGCCGCCGGTGTCGCGGATCACCCAACCCACCACGAACAACTACTATGATTTCATGCAAGTTGGTACGGTGCGTGCCAACAATCGCTATGCCGACGCCTACATCGAACCGGAGTTCAATCAACTCGCGGACTACAACTCGAACAATGTGACGCCGGTCAGTCACTGGCCGAACATCAACGAGCAGTTCGCTAGCATCGCCGATCCTTATCGCGGCACTGCACCGGGAACGCCGGCGCGGCCCGCCGACTATGAGACGCCGTTGTTCTGGTCTGCCTATGTTCTGGCCGGCTACGAGGACATGTACAATTTCGATTACGACGGCACCAATGGTGAGTTTGGTGGAATGGAAACCGCACACCTCGCCGCCACCGACTCGCGCGTGCCAAACGGCGTCGAGGGCGAAGTGTCTGTCGTATTCACCGAGACGATTCGGGATATCGCCGCCAGCGGTGGCACCCTCACCGAAGCGGAAGCACGAGCACGCTCGGTCGTCCATGAGATCGGCCATCAATTTGGCCTTTGTCAGCCGGGACCAGGGGTGACTGGCGCCCACCGCGACGCTCCGCCGAATATCATGTCGAGTGCGACGGGGCAGGTTCCCGCCGCGCAATTCTATTTCCATCCGGCGGACATCGTGTACCTTAGAACTCGGGTCCAACCGCCTGGCCGGCCTGCCACGTAGCGGAGGACGAACCATGAAATGCGTGCTGGTGTGGCCCTTCGCCCTTGCGCTAGGCGCGCTGGCGCCTACGGCTGCCGACGCACAGAAAACCGCGCCTGTCAATGTCAAAGATGCCGAATTGCAGGCGCGGCAGCTCGGCGGCCCAACCCTGCCGTTTCAGGCCGTCCGCATTCGCATACGACTTCAGAATACGGGCACTAAGCAGCTCGGTCCATTCTCTTCCCTTGGCGGAACCGTCTACGGCCTCAAGGGCCCCAGGGACGAAAAACATCGCAAGAACGGGCCGATCGTCGTCTACGAGCGCTTTGAACATCGGCAGATCAGCGTCGCGACGGCGAGCGAAAACCTCAACGCGCAGTACCCCCTTTTCCTTGATCCAAAGCAAAGGACCTCGCTTGCGATTTCCTTCGGCCAATGGGTGGACGCCGACTACAAGCACGTGTTTGCCTTCTCGGTGCCGGGCAGCTACTCGCTCAAATGCGGCTGGCTGCTGGACACAGACAAAGAAAAACACATTGACGAACTCGTCGAAGTCAAGGTCCAAGAACCGGAAGGAGCGGACAAACTTGTCTACGAGCTTCTCAAGAAGGATGCCGTGCTGGCGGCGGAATTGTTGCAATGCAATCTGGACCGGCCGAAGGACGGCACGTATGCCAAAGTCAAGAAGCTGATTCAGGATGTCCCCATGTCCTCGTATACGCCCTACTTCCGTTTCACACTCGCCCGATGCTACCTGACTACGAAAATCCCCGAAATCTCCAGCGCCCGTGTAGCCGAGGCGTTGGCCGCCGACGAATTGGAAAAAACCGCAGAGTTACGGTATGACCAGGATGCAAAAGAATTCTACCCGGATGATTTTCCCTTCCGGCCTCATGCCTTGGCGATTCTGGCCAACCTGGGCGACCGCAACAGGGCCAACTACCTGTTCTACCTGCACCGCGACCACAAGGACTCGCTGCAATGGATCAACGAATTCGCCCGGCTGCTGTTGCGCCGATCCATTCCGCCGACGCTGCCGGGACCTCACCACCTGGAGGTTTTGATTCAGAAGGATTTTCCCCGAGCGGATTTTGCCAAGGGTCTGCCGTCGAACGACGAGGTGTGGCGTCGGTTTCGCATCGACTAATGCAGAGGCTCTCACGCCGGCTCATGTCTTCCCGCAACTCGCTCAGGGCAGATTGTCAGCCAAGCCTGCCCGGTGCTATCCTCCGGATCCTTTCACTACCTCAATTTAGGGAGCCGAAAGGCCTGTTTTTTGTGCCGTTAATTGACCACTTTTCTTTAAGTCCTTGTCAAAAAGATAACTTGTGTTATTCCTATGCGCACGAAAAGCGCCACTAAGGCCGGCCAGTTGTGACCTGGCGATAGCGGTCGGGAGAGGCGATTGCAGTCCTGGGCCAGATAGCTAAGTGGTTCATTTCACAATTCATGACCAGGTTTCCGAACCTGGGCTTTCGGTAGTCTGAGGGCCGTCGAATGGACACAGAATAATGATGGTGATTCCGTCGACGCGACATTCTGTTGAATTCATGCATCAAACCACCACGTGCGGGTAGTAGTAAGATAGAGGGTGAGCGTTTTGCCACAGTGAGGGAAATGACATGGCGACCAGCCGGACAAGTGAGATCATCCAGCACGTTTACCGGGCGGTGCTTGTGCGGGCCGGCACTGCGCTGACCGATAGCCAACTGCTGGAGGGTTTTGTCAACCGACGAGATTCAGCGGCTATTGCCGCCCTTGTGCGGCGGCATGGTCCGATGGTCTGGGGCGTGTGCCGCCGTGTCTTGGACAACCACCACGATGCAGAGGACGCTTTCCAAGCCACGTTCCTCGTCCTCGTCCGCAAGGCCGCGTCGATTACTTCACCAGAGTTGCTTGCCAACTGGCTCTACGGAGTGGCGCACCAGACGGCACTAAAGGCGAGAGCAACAACTGCCAAAAAGTGGGCGAGAGAGAGGCAGGTGACGGAAATGCCAGAAACAGCCGTGACCGAACAAGAACTCTGGAACGACCTGCAACCGCTGCTCGACCAAGAATTGAGCCGCCTGCCCGACAACTATCGTGTCGCCATCGTCCTCTGCGACCTGGAAGGGAAGACTCGCAAGGAGGCGGCTCAACAACTTGGCGTGCCGGATGGCACACTTGCGGCTCGGCTGGCGCGAGGCAGAGTATTGTTGGCGAAGCGACTCGCGCGGCATGGTCTGATCGTTTCCGGTGGGGTGTTGGCGGTGGTGCTGGCGCAGAATGCGGCGTTGGCGTCCACGCCAAACTTGGTAGTGTCTTCCACAATCAAAGCCGCAAGCCTGTTTGCGACAGGGCAAGCAGCGGCAATGCGCGTAATCTCGGCCAACGTCGCCGCATTGACAGAAGGAGTGGTGAAAACCATGCTGCTGACCAAACTCAAGATCACAATCGCAATGTTTCTTTTGACGGCGCTGGCCTGCTGGGGTGTCAGCACACTGACGCACACTTCGGCAGCGCAAATCGCGAGCCCAGAAGTCGCAATCAAGGCCGAAATTGGGCCACAGTCGGCCCAGGCCGCCCTACGCTTGCAACTCCACGCGGTTCGGTGGTATCTGCTTCGCATGGACGCGGACAACAACACTATTCAGGTCAGCGACGCGCCCATTCCTCCAAACAGCGTGCTGACGTTCGCAGAAATCAATTCTCAGGGGAAGAGAATCAAACTTGACCCTCTGCAATACGTCGGCCAACTAGGTTTGGAGAGTCTCCCAGTCGCCAGAAACGCCAAAATCACAGTCGATGGCAAGGTGGCGTCGCTTAAGGATCTCCGAGCTTGGATGCAACTCACGCTGTGGTTGGCCGAGGACAAGACAGTCGTCACGGCGATTGAGGCTGTGTCGCCACCGGAATTAGCTTACGTCCTAGTTGCGGTGAACGCGGCCCAACGCAGCATCAGCTTGGCGGGCGAAAAGGGTGTGTTGCTACGGGATGTGCCCGTGGCCAAGGACGCCTACATCTACCTGAACCACAAAAGGGACGAAGGGCAACTGCCAGATCTAGAGCCGGGGATGCGCGTGGCGCTGCGTTTGACGGTCGCGGAAGGGCGTTTTGTAGTAAGGGAAATCCGGGCGACCAAATGACGTGTGGCTGAGGCTACGGCATTCGGCTATGAGCCTGAACTGCGGTTCATTGGCCAAATTCGGTGGCACTAAGGTAAAGCGGGCACTAATGTAGAGCAAAACAAGTGCCAGAAAATCAAAAAAAACCTCGAAGTATTTGTAGTTTTCTTGTCACAAATGTAGAGTTTTTGCGCCTATATTAGTGCACTACCTACAAACGGTGATCCTGACGCAGATATGCGCGCCCAGAGCGGGGCTCGTCGTTGGCCCACATTTCTCTGGCAACACATACATAAGTGACACCAGTGGTATGAGCAAGCGCATGAGCTGGATTCGCGTCGCCATTGTCTACTCTGCCGCACTACTTACCATTGCGGCTCTCGTTTACTCTACCGCACTCCTTACCAAGGCGAGTGTTGATGGGTCCGCGCGGGGGCTCGTGGTCGTTGGTTCCGAAGAGCATTACTTCGGTGAGTGCCGTCAAGGCGATGTGCTGACGCACACGTTTACTTTGATCAACGATGCGGAAACGCCGGTGCAGATCGTACAACTGGCAACCAACTGCGGTTGCTTAAGGGTAGACAATGCTCGGGACCTTGGAGTCAAAACTATCGCGCCAGGAGAAAGAGTTGCCCTGTCGATCTCCTTCATTGTACCTGGTGTTCAGGACACGGCTTCGGGCCGCGCCATCGTGGCCTATCGACCAGCCGGTGATTCCTCGAAGGCCGGCGCACCAAGTTACGTCAAGTTGCTTGCGCAAGCGCACGTGCTGCCAGACTACCGCATTTCCCCGAGCGAGTTGGATTTCGGGTTCATCGATGGGTTGCGCGTCCAGCAGGTGAGCCGCACGCTTCGCATTACCCCGGCGGCGGAGAATGTCCAAGTGCAGAAGGTCTCCTCTCCCAATGATTTTCTCCGCGCGCAAATCGTGCCGCCGAAGGCCGATGATTCAGGCGACGATCCCGGCATTGACGTTCGTGTTACGGTTGACGTCTCCCGGTTCGCGCAGAGCCAGTCCTTCAACGGCTCACTGATCATCGCAACCGACAGCAAGCGGCTTTCCAAGGCCTTGGTGGCTGTTCGCGGCAAGTACGCCGCAGCTGTAGAGGTCGAGCCTAGCGCCATCGTGCTTGAGTCCGACCAGGTGGGAGAAGTGAGCCGTGAAGTGAAAGTGGTTTCGAGTCACCCGTCTCGAATTCAAGCGGCGTCCTGCCCGGTGCCGGAGCGCATCTCCGTCCGATTCGACGGCGCGCGCGTGGACCACACGCACGCGTTTATCGTCGCCGTGAAGCCGGCTCCGGATCGATGGTTGGATTCATACGTGGATTTGAAAGTCGAAGTTTTCGTCGATACGGGTCAAAGCATTTCTCGGACGGTCCGAGTCTTGATCAGCCGTTTTTCAAAGAAAGGGTTCGACCATGGGCAAGGCACATCTCTTTTCGCCCCGTATGGTGATCGGCTGGCTGGCTGCCGTGGATTGCTGCTGACAATCCAGCTGATCCGTGCGCAAAGCCGAACATCAACACCGTGTTGTGCGTTACCCCGACCGGTGGTGTGGGAGCCTGTACTGGGATACCAAAATCCCAGTGTTCTGCCAATAAGGTTTACAACATCAAGAATTTTCCCAACGGTAGCGTGCCCGCTGCGACTGGCGCGACCAAACA
>JAKEHV010000490.1 GCA_022614915.1 Gemmataceae bacterium
GACGCCGATCCGGATGCAGCGCTTCGAAAAGTGGCGGAGCAAACGTTGAAAGTCTGGAACGACGTCCGAACGATGCCGATCGAGCCGCCGCAAAAAAGGAGTCCGTTCCTCACCCCATCCCAAAAACCCGATCCCTGACAACGTTTACGTTTCGCGCTCGCGCCATCCCTGCGGCGGCAAGGGATACTGCGAGCGCGAAACGTAAACCGGCGCTTACCAGAGTCCCGTCTTCTCGTCGAACCCGAACATACGGTTGAAGTTTTGCACCGCCACCCCGCTGGCCCCGCGCACCAGGTTGTCTTCCGCAACCAAGACGACGATCCGTCCGCGCACGACACGCACCGTCACGTCCACGAAATTCGTGTGCGCGGTGTCCTTGGTCCCCGGCAAGTGCGTGACGACGCGCACGAACGGCGCTTGGGCATAATAGGCGCCATACAGGTCGAGCAGTTTGGCGTCGGTGACGTTGCGTTTAGGCGTCGCGTAAATCGTTGTGAAAATGCCGCGGTCCATCGGGACGAGGTGCGGCGTGAAAATCACTTCCACGGGCTCGCCGGCCACGTCGCCCAGCGTCTGTTCGATCTCCGGCGTGTGCCGGTGCTTGCCGACGTTGTAGGCGGCAACGCTTTCGTTGCACTCGGGAAAATGCGTATGGAGCTTCGGCGTCCGCCCCGCGCCGGAGACGCCGCTCTTGCTGTCAATGATGATGTTAGCCAACTCGATGTACTTGCCGGCCACCAGCGGCGCCAAGCCGAGGATGCCTGTCTGCGGATAGCAGCCGGGATTCGCGACGAGCTGGGCGGAGGCGATGTCGTCGCCGTAGATTTCGGGCAGGCCGTAAACTGCTTGCGGCAAGTGCGCCAGGTCGCGGTGGCTTTCCCCGTACCATTGGGCGTAGATATTAGGATCGCGCAAGCGATAATCGGCGCTCAAGTCGATCACGCGCACGCCGCGCTCCAAAAGGGCCGGAACGGCCTCCATGCTCACGCCGTGCGGCAGGCAGCCGAACACGCACCGTACGCCGCGTTCGCGGAGCTTGTCCGGGTCAAACAGCGTCATGCGCATGTCAAACCGGCCGCCCAGACTGGGATGCAACTCGGCGACCAGCGGGGCGCCCTCCTGGCGCGAGGTAACGGCGACGATCTCTACGCCGGGGTGCCGCAAGAGAATCTTAATCAGCTCCAGCGCCGTGTAGCCGGAGCCGCCCAAGATGGCCACCTTCGTTTTATCTTGTGCCATTAATTAATGATCCTTCTTTTAGTGGCCCGGTTAGGTTGGGTGGCATGCGGGCAAACAGGAATGTTCGCCCCACAACTTCGCTTGGATACCGGCGCGCTTGCGAAACGCTCGGATTCACCTTACTCTACACAGGCGTGCAAACCGCGACCAACTACCCCATGCCGAATGACCCCATGACCAGCAACCCCAAGACGATTCACGAAGCGGCACAGGCCATTCGCTCCGGCTCGGTCACGCCGCTCGAACTCGTCGAGCAGTGTCTGGGCAACTTCGATCGTTGGGAAAGCAAGGTGCGCGCCTGGGTGTTTGTCGATCGGGACTACGCTTGCGCCGAAGCCAAGCGCTTGACCGTGGAACTGCACAAGGGGTCCTATCGCGGCCCGCTGCATGGCATTCCAATCGGGGTTAAGGACATCTACGATGTCTTCGATTGGCCGACTGCTGCCGGGTCGAAGCTCTGGGCCAACAGCATTGCCCGGCAAGACTCGGAAGTCGTGCGCCGGCTGCGGCTCGCGGGCGCGCTCTTCCTCGGCAAAACGGTGACCACGCAGTTCGCCAGCTTCGATCCACCCCTCACGCGCAACCCCTGGAACCTCGAGCGTACTCCGGGCGGCTCCTCCAGCGGCTCGGCGGCCGCCGTCGCCGTCGGCATGTGTCTGGGCGCTCTGGGCTCGCAGACCGGCGGCTCCATCACGCGGCCCGCTTCGTACTGCGGCATCGCCGGCCTGAAGCCAAGCTACGGCCAGCTGCCCTTGGACGGCATCGTTCCCCTGGCCCCTTCCATGGATCACCCTGGGCCCATGGCGCGGGGCGCGCGCGACCTGGGCATCCTTTTCCAGGCAATGGGGGGACCGTGGCAATGGTCCAATGGTTCGGGGGAAAATCCAATCCTCGTGCGCGTGCGCGGCTTGTTTGACGACTTGGCGGAACCGGCTACGCGCTCGGCGCTGGATGAGAACTGCATCCAACTGCGCGAAGCGGGCGCGCGCTTGAGCGAGGGGAATCTGCCGCCTGGATTTGCCGACGTGCTCGCGCGGCATCGCATCGTCATGGCGGTCGAAGCCGCGCAGTTTCATCGCGAACGGCTCGAACGGCATCCGGACGACTATCAACCCAAGATTCGCTCTCTTTTGGAAGAAGGCCTGGCCTGCCCTGCGCCGGACTATGCCGCCACGAAAGAGCACCAAAAACGCTTGCAAGACGAAATGCTGGCGTGGCTCGCCGACGGGACCATCCTGATCACTCCCGCTACCACCGGGCCCGCCCCCGCGGCGGACTCCACCGGCAACCCCGCTTTCAATTCACCCTGGAGCTACACCGGACTCCCCACCGTGTCGATTCCCACGGGTCAATTCGTGGACGGCATGCCGCTGGGCTTGCAATTGGTAGGTTGTTGGGGAGCGGAGACGCGCTTGTTGCAAGTGGCCGAATGGTGCGAACAGGCTTTGGAAACGGCGGAGTCCCCCTCACCCCCCGACCCCGCAACGTAGCGTCAATCCATGAGAATCCGGTTCCTGCGCTTGCGTGCATAAACGGGGGGAAAGAGTTGACCGCCGAACCAGCCGCCGGCCACGGACAAGACGAGTATGCCGGCGACCATGAAAATGGTAGTTTCGAGGGTGCTTTTAGGGCTGCCCATTTGAATGCCGGCGAGAATGAAGCCGGCGCCGACGCCGACGCACAGTCCTTGCTTGAGGCCGTTCCAGGTGTTGGAACCGGCCAGGCCCGCGCCGAACAGCGTGGCCAGACCGCAGATTTCCCAGCCGACGAGTTGTGCTTGCAGATGGCTGCGCACTTCCAAGACACCTTGGCCCGCGTCGAGCACCATGCGCAGGATCGCGGTGGACCAGGTCACGCCGACAACGACGATGAAGACGCCGAGCAACACGCGCCCCAGATAGATCGGCCCCGCCAAAAAGCGAAACATCGGATCGGGTATGCGCATCGGCTTGCGCGCTTTTTCCAGCTCCGGGAAACTCAGTCTGGGTATGGGCCGCCATATGATCGTGCCGAGAATGCCGCCCAAGGCGCCGAAGGCCATGTGCATGAGCGGCTGGCCGAACATGGCCATCTCGGTCAATGTTTCGCCGCTTTGGTTTTGGACAAGAAGAAAAATGAGACCATTGACCAGGCCAACAAGGCCGCCGTAGACTGCGCCGCGTTGTTTGCCCGCGCCGCAGACGGCCCCGCCGATGATCAGGCTAAACCCTTGAAAAACGTGCAACAGCACGATGCCGTACAACGTGGTCCAGACCGTGGTTTCTGCGCCCGTCGTCGCCAGCAGGCCGGCGGTCACCAGCTGTTGAATGCCATAGGACAACCCTTGCGCCAACGCCAAGCCCACAAACATACGCCCCCAGGGCGTTTGTTGCCATTGACCGGCGTCGGGCAGCGAATCGTCCGAAGTCGTCCGGATCGGCGCGGAATACATGAGTCGCACGCCGCAGGTCGGGCAGTTCAGCTTCTGCTCGTAAGTGTTGTTGCACTGCGGACAGACCATCGACATGGTGCATCCTCTTTCTGCCTTCAGCGGATTTCACGTAAACGTTTCGGAATTCGCAAGAATTCCGGACGTTTTCGCGTCGGAACTCTTGCCAGTTCCGCTACACCATCCGCTCTAGCCGCCTTCCAAACCGAGATTTGTCAAAATATAGGTTATTTCCAAGCGCCGTGCGGCAAAGCAATAGAAAAAACTGTCCCCGGCGCCATCACCTAACTATTTTGACTCCAATAACTTAGGAGTGCTAGCCATGGAAACCCGCTTCATTCTGGCCATCGATCAAGGCACAACCAGCACTCGGGCCGTGGTATTTGACGAGCACGGACAGGACCGCGGCAGCGCCAGTCTGGAGTTCAAGCAGCATTATCCGCAGCCCGGATGGGTGGAGCACGACGCCGCCGAGATCTGGCAGACGGTCGCGCACGTGGTTCCCAAGTCATTGGCGACAGCGCGTATCGAGGCGAAGCAAATCGCCGCCCTGGGCATCACCAACCAGCGCGAAACCGTTGTCCTGTGGGATCGCAAGTCGGGACAGCCCGTGGCGCGGGCCATCGTCTGGCAAGATCGGCGCACGGCCGACTATTGCCGCTTGCACCGTGCCGACGAGGCCTGGCTTTCCGAGCGGACCGGTCTGGTCCTCGATCCCTATTTCTCAGCGACCAAAATCCGCTGGCTGTTGGAGCAAGACGCCGATGTACGCCGCCGGGCCGAGCGCGGCGACCTGGCCGTGGGCACCATCGACTCCTGGCTGATCTGGAATTTGACCGGCGGCAAAGTACACGCCACGGATTACTCGAACGCGTCGCGCACATTGCTGCTCAATTTGCAAAACGCTGCTTGGGACTCGGAGTTGTGCCGCTACTTCGGCGTGCCCGAAGCTCTCGTGCCTGGGGCGCGTCCCAGCGCCGACGACTTTGGCGCGACCACCGGCCTCTCGTTTCTGCCCGACGGCTTGCCGATCCGCGGCGTGGCGGGTGATCAGCAGTCGGCCCTGTTCGGCAATGGCGGCTTCGCCGCGGGTCAGGCCAAGTGCACTTACGGCACCGGCGCGTTCTTTCTGCAACACACCGGCAATCATCTGGTTCGATCCAGGCACCGGCTGCTCACCAGCTTGGCCGCTTCAGTGACTCCCCTCGCCCCTGGGGGGAGAGGGGTTGGGGGTGAGGGGTTGCAATACGTAATCGAAGGCAGCGTCTTCGTCGCCGGCGCCGCGGTTCAGTGGCTGCGCGACGGCTTGCGCTTCATCC
The DNA here is from genome assembly GCA_022614915.1 of Gemmataceae bacterium. Classification (GTDB taxonomy): domain Bacteria; phylum Planctomycetota; class Planctomycetia; order Gemmatales; family Gemmataceae; genus JAKEFD01. The sequence continues at coordinate 4,987 of JAKEHV010000490.1, forward strand.
CGACCTCGGCGGATGTGGAAAAACTCGCCGCTCAGTCCGATCCGCAGCAACCGGTGATCTTCGTGCCCGGTTTCGTCGGACTGGGCGCGCCGCACTGGGTGCCGGAAGCGCGCGGCGTCGTCTTTGGCCTGACGCGCAATACCACCGCTGCCGACCTGGCCCGCGCCGCTCTCGAAGGCGTCGCGCTGCAGGTGGCCGACCTCGTGGACGCGGCTGCCAAGGACACCGGACAGCCGCTGGCGGATTTGCGCGTCGACGGCGGCATGGC
>JAKEHV010000491.1 GCA_022614915.1 Gemmataceae bacterium
CCAATAGCCAACGACGATACGGCTGACGGTGACACCGATTCGTTTGCTGATACTCATCAGATCACCGGATACGCGTTGACCAATGACAATGATCCCGACGGCGACTACATCAGCGTGACGAAGGTCAACGGTGTCACGTCGAATGTCGGCGTTCCGGTGCAAGGCACGTACGGCACCTTGCAGATGCAATCTAACGGTTCTTACACGTACACGGTCGATCCCAACGATCCAGACACGCTGGCGTTGCAGGGAGAGCAGATTTTTACGGAGCAATTCACGTACACGATCAGTGATCAGACTGGTGCTACCGATGAGGGTGCTGTTGCTGTGCAGGCTCCAGTGAGCAGGATGCGGCCACAAATCATTATCGCGGCGGGGATTTACTACAAGAACCAGAATCCACAGGTTCTCATGATGGTGACAATCATCACGCCGACTCCAAATAGGCAAGTGACGCTCAGCGTTGACAATATGACTGGGCAGGTGGTTCCATACTACGAGACGGCGCAAGGTGAGGCTGGTGGCCCTCTGCGGCAGCAGAATGCGAATCCCATTACCAGCGGAGCAAATCGACGAATAACCGTCTGGATCCCTGTTGATTCCATTGACGGCACTGGTGCGCACAGATGGTGGGCAGTGTGTCCGGGAACGAACTTTCTACCGAGCAACTCGGCAGACAACTGGATTCTTCGTGTTCCTTGATTGAGGGATCCCCAATTACCTTAGAGGAATTCAGATGCACAAGCGAGTTTCGGCCTTGATTTGCCTGGTTCTTGTTGGTTCTCTGCGAGTTGAATCCGCATTTGGCGAGACGCGCGGCGAGCAACGAAACCTTCCCATTGAGTCGCTTTTCAACGACGCCGAAATGGGCCCGCCAAGTCAAGCGATTGCACGATTCGGCTCTCTGCGATTCCGAGTTGCGCGCATTTTTCTTCGTTCACTAACGCTTTCACCAGATGGAGAGTTGTTGGCCGGGCCTTTCCTCGAGGGAGTGGGGTTATGGGAAGTTCGGACTGGCAAGTTACACCGCCTGTTGCCCACCGGAAGTGGATCGAGTCTTGTGCTCGTCGACTTTTCCGCGGACGGTAACGAACTAATTGTCGTGAATGAGACTGGGCAAGTCTGCTATTGGGATCATGGCAAGAGGCTCCATATCCGCACAGTTCGTGCGCAGTTAGACGAAGGAATAGCCCGTGCCGTAATTTCGGCAAACAAGCGAGTTCTCGCCATTGAGGGGCCCGCGAATCCGCTTTCCATAATTGACGCGAAGACCGGGAAGACCTCGCGCCCCATCCAAATTGAGGACCGAAACCTTCCTGAAAACGCTATTCACACGATGCGGCTATCGCCCAACGGCGAGACGCTTGCCATTTCCTTTGTCGAGAAAGAGGATATTCAACTCTGGAATGTTCGCACTGGCAAGCTGGCCAAAGTGCTGCGCTGTCCTTTGGGTCATTTCTTGGACTTTTCTCCCGACGGCAGATTCTTGGCTGCCGCCGCGGACGAAGAATTCTTGGCTCTGGCCGCAATGCCGGAAGTTTCATGTAGAGTTTGGGACCTTCGAACCGGCGCGTTATCCTATTCGCTTAAGGCAGGCGGAATGGTGACGTTCGCCGCGCATGGCAAATTGCTCCTTTTTCGCCGTGATCGAGAGTTGCAGGTTTTCGACGTTGCAACGCGAAAACTCACTTCCAAAATCGACTGGAAAACGAAGATCGACAGATCACAGCCCGCAGCTGTTTCCGCCGACGCGCGGACCTACGCCATCGAATCCGGCCACGGCGCCGTTCGATGTTGGGACCTCGCGAGCGGCAAGGAGTATTCCGACAGCAACCAGCATTCCATGCGCATTTTGAGCATTGCATTGGACAAGCCTGCAAAGACGTGGCGAACCGCGAGCCTCGACGGCACGGTGCGAAGCTGGGACAGCGTGACCGGAAAACACCGAGAAGTCGTCGATCTGCCGGGCTCGAGTCTGGCCCCAGGCGGCAAATGGGCAGCCCGTGTGCATCCGTTTGAGCAACTGCTTTCCCTTTCGGATTTGGCCGATTCCAAGAAACCAGCGCGAGTATTCAAAAACGTAGTCGATCACCAGTTCGCCGCGACTGGGGAGCTTGTGATGAGACAAGTCGACAACCAGTTCGTTTCTTTCAATATGGAGCAGAATCGCGGGAAGAAACTAATCCAATTGAAATCGCTCGACGCGGGAAACTGGGTCCTTTCTCCGAATTGGCGGTGGATCGCCGCGCCACTTCTGAGCGATCCTAGTGCGGAAATCGGCCTGTGGGACCTCCGCTCGGGGCGGATCGTCCGCCACTTTGCAGGCAAGGCGGCGGTGCCACTGGCTCTCTCACCCGATGGCCGATTCCTGGCGCGCGGCGGCAAGGAGATACAAATCTTTGAAATACACACAGAAAAAGTGATTCACCGCTTTTCCAACCCGTTCCCTTCGACTTCCATGTCAAACGTCCTTGCCTTCTCGCCGCTAGGCAGAGTTCTTGCGTATGGGGACCGAAACGGGAGCGTCTCCTTTTGGGACGTCGTTTCTGGTCGGGAGCTTGGCAAGCATCAGGGGCACCTGGGCGAAGTTACGTGTATCTACTTTACCGAGGATGGCAGATTCCTGGCGTCTGGCGGCGCCGACACAACTGTTGTGGTTTGGAATCTTCCGCGCCTTAATGACAATCCGCGACAGTTGAATCAAAAGGAATTGACTGAATTGTGGGAGGACTTGGCAAGCGACGATGCGAATAGAGCCTACCGGGCGATGGGAGTGTTTCTGCAAGCACCGAAGCAGGCCGCTGACTTCATGCAAGCGCGTCTTAGGCCGGTGCAAGCGATCGACCGCGAAGTCCTCCAGAAATTGCTCGCCGTTTTGGATGATCCCGATTTCAACAAGCGTGAAAAGGCCGTGAAGAACATTGCGGAATTCGGCGATCTTGCGGCGGGAGAGCTTCGCGAATTCCTGGCGGCGAAAGGCAAGTCCTTGGAAGCGAAGCAGCGGGCCGCGAAATTGCTGGAACGGGCCGAAGGGCCTGTCGTATCCAAGGTGCATATTCGAGCACTTCGCGCCATTCACGCGCTGGAGACCATCGGCGACGACGGAAGTCCGGTTCTGGAAACTATGGCCACTGGAGCGGTCGAATCGCGGGTTACACAAGAGGCTCAGCACTCCCTTCAAAGACGCTTGGGAAAGCCGAGCGACAAAGATATGCTGCAAGGCATGTGGAAGGTGACTGCAGCGAAGACCGGCAGACCGGTACAAGAACAGGAAATCGTTGCAATGTGGGCATTCCGATTTGAAGGCGATACTATGACATTGATTGTTGACGGGCAGAACCTGGACAAGCAGACTTTCCAGCTTGATCCAAAGACAAAGCCGAAACAGATCAACCTGTATTTGCCCACCGGGTCGAACCCAGAAGTTCCGCTGCTCGGTATTTACGCCATTGAGGGCGATCGACTGAAACTGAGCTGGAGCAAGATTGACGGCAAATTTCGCCCGGAGTCGTTTGAGCTTGCACCGGGCAACAAGACACGCCAGGTTTCTCTTGAACTGGAGCGCGTTAACAAGTGACTTTTCTTGAGGAGGGCCGAAGGTCGCCTCGCATTCGAGGCAGTAGATGTATTTCTGTCCGGGATGGCGTGGCCGTTGGAGTGGATTTGAAGCCCGCGGCCGCTGATTCGAACGGCCACGCCTCCTTAAGCACTTCGACCAGGCATCAAGGGTTTTCGCGATTCGTTCCGGCATAGGCGTGCACGTGATGAAACGTGCGAACGTACAAGGTGTCGCCGGCAATGGCGGGCGTGCTGAAGCTGCCTTCGCCCAAGGAAAAGCGTGACACCTCGTCGAACTGTTTGGCGGCCGCCAGAACGACGAGCTCGCCGCCGCGCGTGATGTTGATGAGCCGGCGGCCGGCGCAAATCGGGGAGGCGTAGTAGTCGCCGTCCACGCGCTCTTGCCAGTGCGTCTTGCCGGTATGGGCGTCGAGGCAGGTGATCACGCCTTCGTCCTCCCACAGGAACAACAAATTATCCTTCACCAGCGGCGTCGGCACCAGGGGCGAGCCGCGCGTAATCTTGTAGGCTACCCGCGGGCGTCGAGCGGGACGGCGACGGCGATCGAGCCGCGATAGCCGCTCATGACAA
>JAKEHV010000492.1 GCA_022614915.1 Gemmataceae bacterium
ACCGCACAAAGGCCGTCCTTCGAAATCCTCGTCCACGGCACCGCGCCGATATCCAAGATTTCGATCGTGCGCGACGGCAAGTACATCCACGTCGAGCAGCCAAAAAAATCCGACGTGCAGCTGACCTTTACCGATCTGGACGCCGAAGCCGGCAAGACCGCGTATTACTACGTGCGCGTGGAACAAGTAGACGGCAACCTGGCCTGGGCGTCGCCGATGTGGATTACGTACCGTGCGAAATGAGCGCCCAGCGGCCAATTCAAGTGGGGCGAACATTCTTGTTTGCCCTCGTCCGTGCAAACAGGAATGTTGCCGCACGTGAATTCTATTTCGGGAGGGTGGACATGGCTTACGACATTAGCAAGGTGGAAGTTTGGACCGGTGAAATCGAGGACCAGGTGGGTGGGCTGGCGGCCAAGATGCAGTCGTTGGCAGACGCCGGCGTGGATTTGGCGTTTGTTGTCGCCCGGCGCCAACCGCATGTGCCCGGCAAGGGGATTGTCTTTCTCGGCCCGATCAAGGGCGTCAAAGGAACCAAGGCGGCGGCTGCATCGGGCCTGACCAAAGGCGCCGATATCGCGGTCTTGCGCGTCGAGGGACCGAACAAAGCCGGTTCCTGTCACGCGGTGATTTCTCATCTCGGCGCGGCGGGCATCAATCTGCGCGGGTTGTCGGCCTCGGTCATCGGCAAACGCTTCGTCGTCATCCTCGCGTTCGACAACGAGGCCGACGCCGCCAAGGCCAGCCAGATTCTCCGCGCCGCCGGCCGCAAAGGCGGATAAGGGAGGGCGTCATGGCGCGAAACTGTTGGGCCAGTGGATGCGTTGCGCTCGGGTTGTTGTTGTTGGCGGAATCGCCCAAGCCTCCCCTCGCCCTGCCGGGAGGGGTCGGGGGTGAGGGGAGTGCAAGCAGGGGAAGCGCAGACCGACGTGGCCAAGGCGGTGAGCGTCATCGTGAAGCTCGGCGGCAGCGTCATCGTGGACAAAGAGCGCCCCGGCAAACCCGTCGTGGGCGTCCGCCTCATTGATGCCCGCACCACGGACGCGGTGTTCAAGGAATTGAAGCAATTCAAGAGCTTGCGGACGCTGTACCTGGGCAGCACTCGGGTCACGGACGCGGGCCTGAAGGAACTTAGGGAACTTAGGAGCTTGGAGGAGTTGTGGCTGAGCGGCGCCCCGATCACCGACGCGGGCCTGAAAGAGTTGAAAGAATTGAGCGCCTTGAAGTTTTTGGACCTTGGCGCCACCAAGATCACAGGCGCCGGTCTGAAGGGACTTCGCGACCTTAAGAGCTTGCAAATACTCGACCTCGACGGCGCCAAGGTCACCGACGCCGGCTTGAAGTCGCTCAGGGAACTAAAAACTCTTCTTTCGCTCGGCCTGGCCGACACCCAGGTCACGGATGCGCTGCTCAAGGATCTCACCGCACTCAAGACATTGGAAACATTGGACCTCCGCTTCACCAAGGTCACGGACGCAGGCCTCAAGGAATTGAAGCAACTCGCCAACTTGCAGACCCTTCTCCTGCGCGACACCAAGATCACCGACCTGGGCTTCAAAGAGCTCGCGCAACTAAAGAGCTTGCGAACGTTGGTCGCGAGCGATACGCAAGTTACCGATTCAGGGCTCATGGAATGGAAGGAACACAAAAGCTTGCGGATGCTTGATGTGCGCAACACCAAAGTCACGGACGCGGGGGCACGGGACCTCAGGGCGGCCCTGCCGGAACTCCAGATTCAACACTGATCGCGGCGGATTCGTGGCACGCCGGGTGACAATCGGATCTTGCTAGCTCTTGAAGCCGTCCTTTACCGCTTGTATGGACATTTCCGGCATCGTTTGCCCCAGCGGCTCTCGTTGAACATCGACATCCAGTTGCAACTGACTGCGGCGATGGCTCTCTTCCCAGTTTGGATCCCAACCGAAATAGTTCACCCGGACCCGGTCGTCTGACTCAATGGCGATAACGCGCGCCCGCCACCAATGACCTTGCGAATGTGCCAGGACGCGTGTGCCGGGCTCCAAACGGGTCTCGGGCGTCACCCAGATGCCGGTCGGCTCGACTGGATTCCCTTCGGGAGTTGTCGGGTAGATACCTTCGAAATGCCGGTCGCGCGGCACGTAAGTGAACACAAAACCCACTCCAGCGATGGCAAATCCGACCCAGCCAGCTGTCGGGGATACGGCATTTATCCAACTGAGCACGATCAGGCCGGTGCCAACGACCCAAAAGCACCAACCGATTTGATACAAGCGCATATCGATCCGCTCGGTTTATGTCACCGCTTGGCCATTTTGGCCGTCGCATCGGCCAAATACAAGAGTGCGGCCGCTACCTTTTGGGAAAGCCCGGCGCCCCTTCGAGAATCCAGCGGCGGATCGTATCGATTTCCTGCGCAGTCAGGCGTTCGTACTCGGCCGGCGGCATGCGGGTTTTCTCGTCCTTGGATGTAATGAGGTGAAACAGCTCCGACTCATCCGGCCGGCCGGGCACCACCACTTTGCGCACCGTTACCAGCAGGCGATGATGCAGGATCTTGATGCCGCCTTTGCCCGCGTCGAACTTGTGGCATTCGTAGCAATGCGTTTCAAAAATCGACTTCACCTGGTCGGCCAAGGCGGAATACGGCACCACCGGCGGCGTCGGCTGCTTGGGGTCCTCGGGAGGCAAGGGTGGTGCGCCGCCTTCGATCCAGTCGCGCAGAATGGTCAGCTCCATTTCCGTCAGGCGCGGCAGCCGCGTCTCCTCTTCCTCGGGCGGCATGGAGCCGTCGGCAATCCGCTGGATCAGCCGCGAATCGTCGGGCGCTTCGGGCACGACGATGCGGCGCTTGTTTTCCAAGAGCAGGCCATGGTCGAGGATGTTCAGGTCTTTTTCCATGTTGTCGGGATCCTGCCCGTGGCACTCAAAGCAGTTCCGCCGCAAAATCTCACGCACCTGCGGCGCGACTTGCACCGCCCGCTGGCGTACGGCCTGACGCGCGCGATAGCTCTCTACCGCCAGATAGATTGGCAAAAGGCCAAGGAGAAATGCGGCGGCGAGGACGGCAGTCCATTGCGGATGACGCCGGCACCATTTGCCCAGACGCCGCAACGGTCCGATGGGGCGGGCTTCTACAGGCCGGCCGTCCAAAAACGAGCGCAGGTCGTCCGCGAGCGCCTGCGCGGAAGCGTAGCGGCGCGCCGGAGACTTTTCCAGACACGTCATGCAGATGGCGTCCAAGTCTTTGGGCACGTCGGCCAGGCGCGAAGTCGGCACCGGGTCCTGTGTGGCGACCATGCGCAGCGATTCAATAATGCTCGATCCTTTGAACGGCGGCTGCCCCGTCAGCATTTCATAGAGGATCGCGCCCAAGGCATACACGTCGGTGCGCGGACCGATCAGCTCGCGCTTGCCGCCGGCTTGCTCGGGGGCCATGTAACTGGGCGTGCCCAAGACCTCGCCCGTCTGCGTGTGCCCGGCATCGTCGTCGAGACGCTTGGCGAGGCCGAAATCGGCAATCTTAGGTGTCAGGAGACAGGGGTCAGGAGTCAGGAAAACAGGCGTATCCTCGCTGTCCCCTGACTCCTGACCCCTGACTCCTGCCAAGAGAATGTTGCCGGGCTTGAGGTCGCGGTGGACGATGCCGCGTTCGTGGGCGGCGTGGACGGCGCGGGCCAGCGCTTCGACGAACTCGGCCGCTTGGCGCAAATGGGGCCGATGGTCTTTAAGGTATTGGGCGAGGCTGCCGCCCGCGACATACTCCATCGAAAAAAACGGCAGCCCGCCGGCCTGCCCTACTTCAAAGACTTGCACGATGTTGGGATGATGCAGCCGGGCGGCGGCCTCGGCCTCGGCGCGAAAGCGATCGATCATCTTCGACGACAGGCGCGTCATCATCTTGACGGCCACGATGCGTCCCAGGCCGACTTGCCGCGCTTTGTAGACGATGCCCATGCCGCCCTGATCGATAACTTCGAGGATTTGATAGCCCGCAATCGTCGGCAACAGCGGCGTTGGCATCTGGCCTGGCTCGTCGACTTTCAGGCCGGCGGCTTCCCTTGCTCCTTGTTGCAAGTGGGTTGCGTCTTGTGCGTCCAGGCCGAGGACTTGCTCCATTGAGACGATGGCGACAATCCGTCGGCGCAATTCCTCGGCATGCTCGGGGGAGTATGCGCAAAGCTCCTCGACACTGGGTTGACGCCCATTCCGGCGGGCTTCTTCCCACAGCAGCAACAGCTCGTCGATGGGGCCTTCCTGCATGGGCTACCTTGGATACGCCTCTTTGACCCACACCTGATGCAGCTTTACCAGCGCTGCGTGCCAGCGGCGTTGCACGGTGCGGATGGAGAGTGCCAGAATCTCGGCAACCTCGTATTGGGTAAGACCTTGATAGAACAAAAGGCCGACGACTTCGCGTTCCTCTTCGGGCAACTCGTCCACTTTTTGATGCAGCTCACGCCATTGAAGATGCAGTCCAGGGTCGACACCGTTGCCCGTGAAGCAGTCCAGCCCGTCCGCCTGGCTATCATGGCGAGCGCCAAGGCCTTCGGGACCGAAGAAGCGACGGGCCAAATCGATAAGCTCGCGGCGAATCTGCAAAGTGGCCAGGGCCAGGAAATCGCGGTGCGACTTGGGTTGCACGTCTTTGAGCGCGCTCACGAGGCGCAGGAGGGCGTTTTGCAGCACATCGTCGGTGTCGGCCCAGCGCTTGACGCGGGCAAAGCCGCCGAGCATGCGCCGCGCCAGTGCGGTCAAGCGCTCGCCGCTGTGCCGCAAAAGAGCATTCACCGCGGCTTTGTCTCCCGCACCGGCTTGCTGCAGGAGTTGCAGCATCAGGCTGGATTCGCTGGGAATGCTGCTCATAATCGCTCGGGATTCGCAGGCGCGGTGTATGGTGCTAGTTTGATTTGCCGCCCGTGAATTGCCGGAAGGCTTCGCGGAACTCCGGCGGGGGTTGCGGTCGCCCGAATTGGAGCGGGTCGGTGGAGGTGTTCTTGTTTTCAATCTTGCGCGGGACCTGGTTTGGGAGTTGGCTCGGGCCACCCATCATCTTGTCCGGCGGTTGCTTGCCGACACTCTTTTGTTGACGGCGCAGGAGTTCCTCATAGACTTGGGCGTCGCGCACGAAACGGTCCCAATCCTCTTGGGTCCAGCCGAGCTTCTTGAGCGTATCGTCGTTCATGCGGCTCTTGAGGTCTTCGAGCTGGAGATTGCCGCCGCGTTTTGAGAAGGCGGCGTTGGGGTCGCGGACATCATAGTCGTTGCGCGCGGCCTGGCCGCCGGGGCCCATGTTGCCGGCGTTTCCGCCGGGTTTCACGTCGCTCTTGGGTTCGCCGGGTTTGCCGTCGCCCGGACCTTTCGCGGATTGTTCTTCGCCTTGCTTGGGCGCCGGTTTTGCGTTTAGATCGGGCGCCTTGCCGACCTTGTCGGTCGTCGTGTCCGGCTTCGTGTTGCCAGGCTTGTCGATCTCGACGCCCTTGTCATCTTTGGACTGGGCGGTCTTGGGCATTTCCTGGCCGATCTTGTCCAACAATTCCTCGGCGGCTTTGCGCACATCCTTGTCCTTGGCTTCCTTGGCCATGCGCGTCAATTCATCTAGTGCTTCGTTCTTGTCGTTTGAGTTTTCCAATTCCTTTTTCAGGCGGGCCAGGTCTTCGGCGCTTGGTTCTTTGCCGGTGGGCTTGCCGCGATGGTCTTTGGTGAGACCGGAATCCTTCGCCACATCGGGTGGAGTTGCTTTGGGATTGGCCTGGGGGACGCCGCCTTTGCCGTCGCCCTTGGCGGAGGTTTGCGGTTGCGCTTTGGGATCGCCGGGTCCGCTCTTCGCGCCGGCTTTGTCGCCCGCGGGGTCGCCCTTGGCGGTTGCCGTGGCTTGCGTTTCGCCATCGCCTCCGGGGCCAGGTTTAACTTCGCCAAGGTCGGGCTTCATGCCGGGAGTGTCTTTGTTTTGCGCGGTTTCTGCGTCCTTTCCCGTCGCGTTCTTGGCAGCGGCTTTTGGCGCGCCCTGTCCGCCGCCCGCATTCTCCTTGGCCTGGGCGTTCGGCTCTTCCTTGCCGGCTTCGGGTGATTTGGACGCACTTGCGCCGCTGTTCTGACCTTCGCTGCCGCCGCCTTTGCCGCCCGCCTGCGGCTCCTTGGATTTCTGAGGGCCTTCGTCCTTGGTCTCGCCGCCTTTGCCGTTGGGCGGCGCGTTCTTCGCCGTGCCGGTATCGTTCTCGCCCTTCTTGGGATCAGTCGTCGGATCGGGGCCTTTCGCGTCCGCCGCGGGCTTCTGATCGTCGCCCGGACCTTTCGCCGACGACGCATCAGGCTGCTTGCCGTCCTGCTTGGGTCCTTTGTCTTTGGCCTCTGCCGGCGGACTCTTGTCGCCGTTCTTGCCTTCGTCTTTCTTGTCGCCTGGTCCGTCCACGGCGCCGGGTTTTTGATCCTTGTTGTCGGCCTTGGGCTGTTCACCCGGGTCGTTGCCCTTTGTTTCCGACTTGGGAGGATCCTGCCCCTTCGATTCTCCCTGGTTTTTCTGCCGATCCAGCTCTTCTTTTAGCTTGTCGAGCTTGTTTTGGACGTCGTTTCTCAGCTTTTCGTCGCGTTTCTTCTGTTCCGGATCATTGGGATCTTTCTTGTCCTGCCGATCCCGATTCTGTTTCGCGTGCTCCTGATCCTGTTTCTTCTCGTGCTGCTTCTGCTTGTCCAACGCGTCCTGGCGGTCCTTGTCCTGCTTCTTCTGATCCGGCGACGGCGCGAGGATGGCGATCTTGAACGACTGGCTCCGGCCGATGTTGCCGTCTTTGCTGGGATAATCCGAGTTGTCGACGGCCTCCAGCCAATATTCCAAAATCATGCCGGGCTCGACAGGCAGCGGTTTGCCGCCCTTCATCATTAATTGATTCAGAGTCAGCACGTCCTTGTACTCGAGAAACGTTGGGAATGCGCCGTCGTCGAACTGAAATGACTTTTCCGGGCGATAGGGCTTGGGTTCCAATTCGGGTTTGAGATTGCCCTCAAGCACTCTGAGGCGAAGCACGAGTTGTTTCAGGCCCAAGTCGTCCTCGGCTCGGCCTTCGAGCACCACCGTGTCATTGGCAGCGGCGCTCACATCTTTGCCAGGCTTGTCGATGACTACGAGCGGCACGCGATCGTCGAGAACTTCCAAGGGATAGGGCGTGCGGTCAATGTTCTCTTCGCCCTCGATGCTCGTGAAGACAACGCGAAACGTGCCGCTTTTCTCCATCGTCCAACGCACTTGAAACGTACGCGGATCGTCCTTCAACAACTCGCCCCAAAGCTCTTGCTTTTGCCCGCCCGCCTCGATGTCAATGCGGCCGTGCTTGAGCGTGCGGTTGGTGCGCACGAGGAGCGTGACCACGGTGCCGCGGTGATTCCAAAGGCGCGGAATAATCGCGTTTTCATTGGGGAATACGACCACTTCGTCGGTCAGCTTGCGGTAGGGCCGATGCTCGTACTTGACCTCAAAGCCGGTAGCTTGCGGCTGAGACAAGACTTGCACTTGATACTCGGGCGTCTCGGCGTCGCCGGCGGCGATCTTATACCAGAGGCCGCTGCGGACCTGGTCGGCCACGAGCACGGCCCCCCATGTAAAATCGGCGTTTTCATCGAGCGGCAAGGTGACGAAAACGTCTTCCTGTTGATAGCGATAGAGCAAGCGCGGCGCGTTGGGATGATTGCCGCGCGGAAAACGACCGTCGATGCGCGCCTGGAAAACGACGCTTCTTTGCGGCGGCAGGGCGATGTTGCCGTCCGCGGGTTTGAGCAACGTGATTATCGTGCGGTTCTTGAAACTAATGCTTTGAAACGGCGCGAAAGCCCGGCCGAAGAGCGAGCCGAACTGATTGGGCCCCATGGCGAAGAGAACCAGAACGCCGAGCACGAGCCCGATCAGCACAATGGCGAGGAGCCAGTTGCTCTTGGTTTCGACAGCCTTGTCCGCGTCGGTCTGCTTGAGTTCTCGGGCGGCGCGCATGCCGATAGCGGTGCGGATGGCGCCGGGCAATTGCACGTCCTTCAAATCGACCCAATTGATGACGCTGTTCTTGGCGTCGGGCAGCGTTTCTTCAAGCTGCTTGGCGGCATAGAACGGATTGACGCTGCGCCGCAAGCGCACGAACAACTGGCCGAGCAGAAAGGCGACCACGAGCAGATACACGCCAAAGCCGCATAAGCGAATGGTGGTGTGCAGTGTTTCGTCCGCGCCGCTGACGGCGATATCGAAGCTCGCGGCCAGGAGGAAATAGACCAACGTGACGATGGCGAGCGCCAGCAACGACCGGCCCGCGTCCAAAGCGCGAATCTTCTGCCGGACCCGGCTGAGCTGCGTTTCGACGAAAGCTTCGAATTTGGCGGGCGCGGGTTTGGGTTCGACGTCAACGGCCATGAGCGTCTCCGGGCGGACTCTTCCCTTGGTTTCATTATAGATTGTCGGAAGGTGCGGGCTCAACCAGATTTGCGCGTGGTGAGGAAGATTGGCAAAAGTGGCGAATGCGTGCGGAATGTGCAGGGTTTGCCGAAAGGGGGAGAATAGGAGCAAAGAGCAAGGCAGGCCTTCGCGTAACCGCCTTGCGACGATCCCTGGATCCAATCAGGCGTGCGCTGCGCGCTACGCCCGGGGACGGACGGGCTCTTCGCCGGTCCACCCCTTCGGCAGCCTGGCGACCTTGAACCATCAGACTTTCGTCTGGCCCAGCGGTTCAAGGCCCATAGCTTTGCGCCCCCGCCTCACGACGGGTTTGCCCTTTCGAGGATGAAAGGCGTTGCGATCCAGGCAGGACGCGGAGACCTGCCTCCAAGATTGCCACCAAAACTGGCAACCATGTTTGCTTGTCAACTCTAGGTCGGTTTTCCAAGTTTGGCAAATCCTCAAAGGCTTTTCAGCTTGGTTCTTAGGTAGTTCACCCCCCAAAGCGGTCTCTCTTGACCCCATTTGCGTCTTCTGTCATTTGTGAGGTTCCTATGGAATGGTGTTTGGTCGAGCATGGATGCCAACCGCAAGCGCAGACTATTGATTATCGCCGACGATTTCGGCATTGGTCCCGCCACGACTCAGGGAATTCTCGAACTGGCCCGATCCGGCGTGCTCTCGGGAACCGTGCTGATCGCCAATTCGCTGTACGCGCGCGACGCGGCGGCTGCCTGGCGTCGCGCCGGCAAGCCGATCGGTTTAGGCTGGCATCCCAACCTGACGCTCGATGCCCCGGTGCTGCCCGCCGAACGTGTGCCGAGCCTGGTGCGGGGCGACGGCAGATTTTGGCACATCGGTTCATTCCTGCGCCGGTTATTCTTGGGGCGCATTCGCAAAGACGAAGTCGCCGCGGAATTGACCGCGCAACTCGACCGCTTCTTCGATCTGGCGGGTAGTCCGCCCACGCACGTAAACGCCCATCAACATGTCGGTTTATTCGGGGCGGTGCGCGACGCGCTCTTGGACCTTCTCGCACGATTGCGTCCACTGCCGTACGTGCGCCGCGTGCGCGAGCCGTGGTCCTTGCTCTGGCGAATCCCCGGCGCCCGTAGGAAACGCGCGTTCTTGAACCACTTTGGACGACGCGCCGCCAAGAGGCAAAACGCGCGCGGCTTTCCCGGCAACGACTGGCTGCTTGGCATCTCCGATCCGGCGAGTGTACGGAACCCGCTCTTCTTCGAGAATTGGCTGCGACAAATGCCCGGGCGGATCGTCGAATTGTCCTGCCATCCCGGCTTGGAAGACCAGACCCTGCTGGGACGAGATTGCCGGCCGGGAGATGGATTGCTGCAACGCCGTGTGGACGAGTTGGGGTTGCTGCGCCGGCCTGGGTTCCTGGAAGCGGTGCGCGCGGCGGGTTTCGAAATCGTGCGGCCCTCTGAAGTTATCGAAGAAAACAAAACCGCAGAGGCTCAGAGGATCGCAGTGAAGAAAGAAAGATGGCAACATGTCGCATCGTGAGGCGAGTTGGCCGGAACCAAAACCGTACGTGCGCTGGGCAGCGGCGGCGTGGATCGCTTGCTGTTTCGTGATTCTCGTGCGCGCGTATCTGATGCCCGATCGGCAGACCGTTTACACGGCGTATGCCATGGCCGGGCGGGAGTGGCTGGCCGGCGGCGATCCCTACGAACTGGAGCGCATCGCCCCGGGCGGCGAAGTCGTCATGATCGCCCGCTACCGATACGCGCCGCTGGCCTCGGCGATCTTCGTTCCGTATGGTTTTATGCCTGATGATTTGGGAGGCGTCGTTTGGCGTGTTTTGAGTTTCACGGCGCTGGCCGTTGCCTTTTATTGGTTTACGCGCACAGTTGTGCCGGGAGGGGATCGTTGGACCGCGCTGTCGTGGGCGACTCTTTGGCTCGTGCTTTTGCCGATGTCTCTGCCGAGTATGAACAACGGTCAGGCCAACGTGCTCATGACGGCGTTGATCTTGAGCGCGGTGACCGCCACGCGCTTCGAGCGCTGGAATCTGGCTGCATTGTGCGTGGCCGGCGGGTTTTTCCTCAAGCTTTATCCATTGGCGATCGGACTCTTGCTCGCTGCAATCTATCCGCGGCAACTCTTGTGGCGTTTGACCTTCGCATTGGGCGCCGGTTTCGCGCTGCCGTTCGCCCTGCAACAGCCGGACTATGTGTGGCGTCAGTATGAGAATTGGGTTTTCCTGTTGTCGTCGGACTACGATCGCTCACACTTGCCCATACACGAGGGGTATCGCGACATCGAACTGTTGGCGCGCTGGGTCGGCCTGCCGTTGTCCGACAGCGCCCATTTGTGCTTACAACTTGGCAGCGCGGCTATGATTGCTGCCCTGTGCCTGGCCGGCCGTTGGCTGTGGCGCTGGCCACGACAGCACTTGCTCACCACACTCGTGGCGCTGGGTTGCGGCTGGATCGCGGTCTTCGGCCCCGCCACCGAGTCGTGCACGTTCATCGTCCTGGGGCCTGCCCTTGCTTGTGCGCTTGCCGACGCCGGCGCGCGGCCGCTCTGGCGACGATGGCTGCTCTTCGGCGTACTCGGCGTTTTTCTTTTGACCTTCGCCGCTGCGTGGTTTCGCGGCGGGCGCAATTGGTCTTATCTTCTGCAACCCATGGCGGCTTTGTTGTTCCTATGCGAAGGCGTGATTCATGCGCTGCGCCAAACGAAGGAAGGCAACATGCAAAGCCAGGCCGTATTCACTCAGGCGGCATGAGGAATCGTATGCATAGGAGATTAGACTCGTCGAAACCGCTTCTGAGCATTGTGTGCCCGGTTTACGAAGAGCAAGAGGTGCTGCCCCTTTTTCACCGGGAGCTAAGCGCTGCGTTGGAGGAAGTGGCCCGCGACCACCGCGTGGAGATACTCTATGTGGACGACGGCTCGCGCGACTGCACGCTGGTGCATCTGCGGCAACTCGCGGCCGGCGACGCGCGCGTGCGCTACGTCTCGCTCAGTCGCAACTTCGGGCATCAGGCGGCCCTTTGCGCCGGCCTGGATCGGGCGGAGGGCGACGTGGTCATCTCCATGGATGCCGACCTGCAGCATCCGCCGCGGGTGATTCCCACTCTTTTGGAACGATGGCAACACGGGTATGACGTGGTCCAGACGATTCGCGCCGACGCCGACCGCATGAGCTTTTGGAAACGGCTGAGCTCGCGCTGGTTTTACAAGGCGCTGCGGCACATAAGCGACGTGGATTTGCGGGCCGCTTCGGATTTTCGCTTGTTGTCCCGCGCGGCCCTGGACGCCCTCTTGCGTATGCGCGAAAAGCATCTCTTCCTACGCGGTCAGGTGCAATGGCTTGGTTTTCCGAGCGCACAGGTGCACTTTCACTCCGATCCGCGCCGGGCCGGCCGCAGCAAGTACACCTTGCGCAAGATGCTGCGCCTGGCCGGCGACGGTCTCTTCTCCTTTTCGCTGGCGCCATTGCGCGCCGCCTCTTATTTGGGCGTCGCCGCTTTGTGCGCCGGCGCGGCTCATGTCGTATGGGCGCTTTTCGGTCCGGGCTTGACAGCCTGGATGTATCTCGCCATTCTCATGTGCTTCCTGGGCGGCGTCATTTTGTGCACCCTCGGCATCCTGGGTGAATACGTCGGCCGCATTTTCGAGGAGGTAAAGCAGCGCCCGCTTTACGTCGTCAAAGAGGACTCGTTCCAGCGAAAGAAATGGAAGCGGCGCGAGGCCCGGCGACCGAACACGGACTGCCCGAGCGTCACTGATACGGGAGCGTCGGATTCCTCGCATGAGTGACGCTCTGGGTGATTGTCTAGCGAAGCGGTCAGACACTCCAGTTGCGACCACTTTTCAAATCGAGCTCGTGTGCGGGAACCGCGTTTCCTTAGTCCGCCACGAGGTGTCGTACGGTGCTACTTTGGCATGAGTGCCGCGAAAGCTTGGTAAGGTTGCACGGCGGCAAGAACGGGCGACACTTCTCTTGCGATCCTAACGGAGTAGATTATGCTGATTGGAGCAACCGCCTGGGAGGCTTCGCCATGAGCGTGCCCGACCTTCCCGAAACCATTGTTACCACCAAACCGCGCACCCAGGACGACACGCGCACGCGCCGCCTGCCGCCCTACCACGTCGTCCTCGAAAACGACGATCATCACTCGTTCGAGTTCGTCATGGAAGTGCTGCAAAAAGCGCTCGCGGTCAACGAGCAAACGGCGTACAAGCTCACTTTCGAAGCGCACTCCAAGGGCCGCAGCGTCGTATGGACCGGCCCGAAGGAAGTCGCGGAATTGAAGATCGAGCAGATCACCAGCTTTCACGAAATGCGCCAGGACGGCCGCAAGCTGGGGCCATTGGGCGTGACGCTGGAGCCCGCGTCTTAATGGTATCATTTCAAAAAGGCATCATTTCAAATTGAAAATTGCAAATTGCAAATTTCAAATTGGAAAACGTCGCTCCAAAGTCACAGAGTGTTTGGCTCGTTCACAAACTCGCGTGTGGGAACGCAACTCCTCGAAACTCCGTTTCGCTCGGCCAATTTGCAATTTTCAATTTGCAATTTGCAATTTGAAATGCTTTGATTGACCTGCCCCCCAAGGAGAACTTCATCGTGGCGATTCCTCCTCTCTCCATCGGCGTGTGCAGTTGGTCCCTTCAGGTCACCAGCATTCCGGAGCTCAAGCGGCTCCTGGACCGGCTCGGCGTCAACGTCGTGCAAATCGCATGCGGCGATCCGCATCATGCCGCTTGGGCGGAGGGCGACGACATGCCCAAAGCGGCCAACGCCGCCGGAGTCCAGATGACCGGCGCCATGCTCGGCTTTCCGGGCGAGGATTACACCACGCCGCAGACGATTCAGAAGACCGGCGGCTTCGGCGATCCCGCGACTCGGCCTGAGCGCTTGCAGCGTTTCCAATGGGCACTTGACCGCACGCTGGCGCTGGGCTTGAAGGATCTCATGTTGCACGCCGGCTTCCTGCCCGAACCGGGCGAACCCGACCGCAAGCCGTTTTTGGAAACGCTCGCCAAGGCCGCGGATTTGGCCAAGGCGAAAGGCATCACCATTGCCTTCGAAACCGGGCAAGAAACAGCCGAGCTTTTGAAGCTGACCTTGGAAGAATTGAATCGCCCCAACGTGAAAGTCAACTTTGATCCGGCCAACATGATCCTCTACGATAAGGGCGACCCTATCCGCGCCGTCGAAATCCTCGGGCCGCACATCAAGAGTGTGCACGTCAAGGACGCCAACCGCAC
>JAKEHV010000493.1 GCA_022614915.1 Gemmataceae bacterium
CCGCGCTCCACTCTCCGCGCTCCACTCTCCGCGCTCCACGCGTCTGCGTTAAGATGTGCGCGTTGTGCGGACTGTGCCTCGTAGATTCTCGAGAAAATGCCGCCTGGGCACTGAAGTCGGGCTAGAATTCCTTTGCAAGACGCAACGGTTTTGCCGATGCCCTTGACAACGCCGAAAAGGGCGATGAAATGGATTGCTGGCACGGAATCCGCACTTTGTCCCCAGGAAGGGCGGCTTCCCCTGGAAAACCTACATGGCACTAACTCCGACCCAACGTCCCACGCGCGAGTGGCCGCTGCTCGTGCTCACCCTCGGCATCGTGGGCATCATTTGCTTCCCGCTCTGGCAGGGGCTTGGCGGCAATAGCCCGACGAGCTGGTCCAATTGGGACCGCGAGCGCTGGGGCCGATTGCTATTGGGCCCGGAACAAATCGCCAACTATGCTGCTTTCCTTTGGGCGGTGTTCATACTCGTCAGCCGCTATCTCGAAGTGGTCCGGCAACGCCGCGCATTCCGCTGGGGGTTGCTGCCTACGGACGAAGGAGCGCGCATTTTGCAAGAAGACGCCCGCCCGCTGCAACGCAAGATCGATCAGATCACGGGCGGCCGGCCCTTCATACTGGCCAACATGATCCGCGTTGCCCTGGCCAAATTCGCCCTCTCCCGCAACAGCATCGAAGTCAGCGAAACCGTCCGTACCCAAGCCGAAGTCGATCAGGGCCGGCTCGTGACCGGCATGGCGACGGTCAACTATCTGGCTTGGGCGATCCCTGCCATCGGCTTTTTCGGCACCGTTCGCGGCCTGGCCGGCAGCATGACCGTGGCCGAAAAAGGCGGCGAGCAGATCCGTATCGCCACCCAGCACCTGACCGTCGCTTTCGACTGCACGCTGGTCGCGCTCGCGCTCAGTCTGGTCGTCATGTTCCTCATACATTGGATGCAGCGCGAGGAAGAAGCGCTGGTCATCGATTGTCAGCAATACTGCCTGGATCATCTGGTGAACCGCATCTACGAGCCACAGGCGCTAAATGATGCGCCCGCCACGAACCTGAATCACGCGTTGGAACACTCCCACCCGGGCGCTTACACAAGCGCCTATGGCGAAATCAAGAGCTGATGCGCATTGATGCTCGTTCCCAGGCTCCGCCTGGGAACGCCATCCGAGAGGCTCCGCCTCGATGACAAAACCTGCGAAAGTTTCGCCTCTTGGAGAGAAGCGGAGAGGCAGAGCCTCTTGGAATGCGTTCCCAGGCGGAGCCTGAGAACGAGCGGCAAACTAAACAAGATCCAATGACAAACGAATATTACAACGGACACGTTTGGGTTTGGAATACTTGGCTTTCTCATTTGTTTGTAATCTGAGTTTTGCTTTTTGTGACTTGGGACTCGCCTAGCAGGAATCTGACGTGACACCACTGGTCGGGCTGGATCTGAACGCGAGTCGCGCTCGCGCCGTGCACGGGCCGGTGGGCGAGTTCGCGCTGGCGCTGCCGCTCGATCCGCCGGCGGCCGACTTGCCCATGGTGTTGAGTTTGGAGAAAGCCACGCTGGCGCTGGGCCGGCCGGGCGTGCGTCTTTTGCGCCAATCTCCGCACTTGGCCTGTGTCGATTTCTTCGCGTGCCTCGGCGCCAACGGCGCGGCGCCGCGCACTTGGAAGGCGGGCCGGCATCAGCTCGACAGCAACGCCGCCTTGCAAACGGTTTGGCATCACCTCGCCCCGGTCTGCAAGAAGTCCGCGGGGGTGGTGCTAACTTTGCCCCCTTATCTCTCACGCTGGCAGGCGGACGTGATCCGGCATCTGGGCGAGCAAGTGCGTGTGCCCGTCTTGGGCTCCGTGCCCTCGGTGCTTGCCGCTGCCATGGCCGGCTACGCCGAGCAAACCTGGATCCACGCCGTCTTGGTTGTGGATGCCGACGAACATGCAATGTCCTTGGCGCTCATCCGCGCGGCCGACGGTCAGGCGCACATCCTTGAAGCGCGTTATTTGCCGCACCTGGGACTGCGCCTGTGGAAAGACCGCCTGCTCAATGCCTTGGCCGATTGCTGCGTGCTGCAAAGTCGCCGCGATCCGCGCGATTCCCCCGCCGCGGAACAGTCGCTTTTCGAACAAATCGACCCGCTCTTGGAAGCCTGCCAGCACGGCCGCATGGTGCAGCTCGGCTTGCAAGCCGCGCACTGGTATCAAAACCTGGTCGTGCATCCGGATCAAACCGGGGCGTTCTGCGGCGCGCTGGCCCATCACGCCGTCGCCGAGATCGACGCCTTTTGCGCGCGGCTCGCTCCGGAGGAACGGCCCGGCGCGATTCTGCTCACCGCCGAAACCGGAAGGCTGCCCGGACTGCCGGCGGCCCTGCGCCGCTTCATGGAACGGCGCGCCAAAGACCGGTTGCACGCCGGGCTAAACGGGGCGCCGCTCGACGATGAGGATTTCGGCGCGGGCTTGCTCGCTAGCGAAGACGAGTTGCCCAGTGTCATCGTGCTCTCGCCGGACGCGCCGGCGCGAGCGGTGCACGGCCTGGGCGCGCATCTTTGCCGCGGCGACGTGCCGCGCGGCCACCTTGAGCTTATTGCGCCGTTGCCGCTGCCGCAGCCTGCCGAAGCGGGTCCGCCGCGCGTGCATTTTCACGGCCAGGACTTCTATTTGATCGAGCCGAACTTCCATCTGGGCTCGCAGATCGGCTGCCATCTGTGGTTTGACAGCCGGCGTTTTCCCATGGTCGCGCCGCGCCACTGCGAGATCATCTTCGATCATCGCACCTACTTGCTTTTCAACCGCAGCCGCGACGGCACAACGGTCAATGACCTGGAACTGCATGGCTCGGTCACGCTGCGCTCCGGCGACCGCATCCGCCTGGGCGACCGCGGCCCCTTGGTGCGTTTCCTGGGCCACACCAATACCCGGCCGTTGATCATGCTTTGACCCGTAGGATAGGATTCCGCTCCTGTCCTTGCCGGACAGGAGCGGAATCCCGTCCTACGAAGAAACCGAGCTTCCGCATGGCAACTCGCCACCGCATCCCGACGATCTTCAACATCTACATGATGGACGTGCTTTGCTGCGCGCTCGGCTGCGTCATACTCCTTTGGCGGCTTTACCACCACGAATCCGAAGAGCAAACGGCCGCTGCCCAGGCACAATCGGCCATCGCTACGGAACAATCGGCCATCGCTAAGGCCATGTTGAGCAAGCTGGAGGCGGCGAATCTGTCGATCAGCGCGCTCACGAGCGACGTCGAAGCGCTCAAGATCACTCTCGACGCCGCCAACAAGAAGCGCGTGCAAGTCACCTTGGAGCTGGAGGATACGCGCAAGGACCGCGACAAATTCGAGCAGCTGGCCCTGGTGCGGAAAAAAGAATACGACGACATGAAAAAGCTCCATGCCGCGGCCGAGGCGGTGTTGGCCATGCTGCGGCTCGATTACAAGTCGCTGGAAAAGAAATCGGCGCTGACGGCCGCCGAGTTGGCGGAAAAGATCCGCGCCCACGCGGAGTTGTTCGAACACCTCGCGGCGGCGGAGAAAAAGCTGCGCGCGCTGACCAAGGACCTCTTGGCCAAGGAGACCGACGCCGCGCTCGCCGCCAAGACCGTCGTCGAAAAATCCAACCTGCTCGCCATGCTGGAAAAGGAATTGTCGATCCTGCGCGGTCAGGGCAAGCTGCTCGAGGCCAAGCTCAACACCGCCGGCATCCGCGCCGGCCTTTTGGAGCAAGACCTCGAAAAAAGCAAGAAAGAGCTGCTCGACGTCAATCGCCGTTTCCAGGATTTGCTGCTTTCGCAAGATACCTTGACCAAGCGCTATCAGATCAGCATCAAGGACCTGGACCGGGCCAAAGACCTGATCGCCGCTCTCGACTTGGACAAGAAATCGTGGATCAAGAAGGCCCGCGACATCCAAACGGCAGCGGAAAACCGCTTCGCCGGCATCACGCTGACAGGCAGCCGGGTCATCTTCCTCGTGGACATGTCGGGCAGCATGGAATTGATCGACGAAGCCACCGCCGATCCGGACAAATGGCCGCTGGTGTGCGAGACGATCGCCAAGGTGATGCGCAGCCTGACTGACCTCAAGCAGTATCAAGTGATTCTTTTTTCCGACCAGATTCTCTATCCCATGGGCAGCCCGGCGCGCTGGCTGGAGTACAACTCCGATACCGATGCAAAAACGCTGATCGCCACGCTCAAAGCGATCCGGCCCAAGGGCGGCACCAACATGGCTATCGCCTTCGAGGAGGCATTCCGCTTCCGCGACCAGGGCCTCGATACGATCTATGTCTTTTCCGACGGCCTGCCCAACCAAGGGCCTGGCGTGAAGCCCGATTCGAAGCTTTCGGAATCGCAGAAGACCGAGCTTCTTTCCAAACACGTCCGCAACCGATTGAAAAACAACTTGAACCAATCGCAAACCGACCGCACCCGTGTCCGCATCAACACGGTCGGCTTCTTCTTCGAAAGCCCGGACGTAGGCGCCTTCCTTTGGGCACTGGCGCGCGAGAATGACGGCAGTTTCGTGGGGATGAGCCGCCCGTAGCCCCTGAATCATCCTTTCTTCCGGGGCAGGCGGTAAGCCGATGAGTCGCGCAGCGACTTCACAGCGCGCTAGGCCGTGAGATTCCGTTGTTGCGTCGCCGTCGGCGAGCGGCGGCGCCAATCAACGCTGTGGAGTGTGGCGCTTTTCCGCCGCTTTTGTTTTTTCGATGTGCGTCGAGCCTTCCTCCTGTTCAAAGAAAGCGGCGGTATAGCAAATCGCCTGCTCCGCGGACCACATCTGTGGGCCATTGGCGTGGGACAACGCTGACATCGAGGTCAGCCTTGAGCCACGTGTTGGATACGTGATTCAGGATCGAACTGCGGGTGTCCGTGTTGTTGCGGCGACGGTTTCGCTAGCGCAGCACGTTCGGCGGTGCCAGCTTTGCGAGGCAAATAATGAGGGAGCCAATCGATACGAATAGCCAAGAGTATGCGCTTATCTTGCGCCTGTCGGATGCATTTGCACAGTTTCGTGAGCAGGGCACTTGTGATGAACGCTGCGAAGTGTGTAATGGCACGATTGCGTTTGTGCAACTCGGTGACACAGCATGGCGAGCGACATGCCCTTGTGGAAAACATGCTCACACGCTGAAAGGTCTTTAGTGGGCTCTTCCACCTGCTCAGCTTCAGTTTCTGCCGAAAATCGGCAAAAACCGGGTGTTGGAATCTTCGGTCCGATAATCGGACCGAAATAAGCTACAAAGTTCATCCGCAATTTTACCATCTGGTAAATGCCGCACTTGGCGAGTAGCTAAACAGGGTCACACTGACTCCGTTATTCCAAAGGTAACGCCCCCCCCGTCAAGGGACGGACGTTGATTTTCCCCTTGAATCTTCCTCTTCCGGGCAAGTCCCAGCTTTGGAGTGCGGCGCTTTTACGCCGCGTTTGTTTTTCAGGTGCGTCGGGCCATTGTGCTGGTCAAAGAAAACGGCGGCAAAGCGCCGCCAACC
>JAKEHV010000494.1 GCA_022614915.1 Gemmataceae bacterium
GCCCTGGTCGGCATCAACAACACCGCACGCTATCGCACGCGCATTCCCTTGCGTGTGAACGGCACCACCGGCGTCAATAGCGAGCGCGTAGTCGACACGGGGGATTTCGTGCTAGACAACGCCCAATTATATAACCTGCAGAGTTTGCTGATCTTGGGACCTCTGTCACTTCAGGCAGAAGCCTATTGGGTCCACGCCAACAACGCCTTGCCGGGCAAAACCAAAACCCGCATCAATCCCGACTACAGCGGCTTCTACGTCGAAGCCAGCTACTTCCTCACGGGCGAGAATCGGCGCTTCAAGCGCTCGACCGCGACGATCGATCGGCCCATCGCCCACGAGCCGTTTTTCCTGGTGAAAGGACAGCAAGGCGGCTGGCGCGATCTGCACTTTGGTCGCGGCGCGTGGGAACTCGTCGCGCGCTACGAGTACATCGATCTGTCAAATCAAATCATCACCAATGATTTCCAAGGGCGCGAGCAAGACGTCATTGTTGGCTTGAACTGGTGGCTCAATCCCAATTTCCGAGTGCAACTCAATTACGTCGTGGCGCAAATCGACGGCTTGAACACAGCGGCCACGAACCAAAGCGGCATCGTCCATGCGTTTGGCGGCCGCTTCCAGTGGGACTGGTAGGTACTGGGCCGTTTCCCGTTTCCATGGCGTTGGCGGAATTTCTGAAGGAGATTGAATATGTCTCGATTTGCATATACTGTGCTGGTGCTAGGTTGCCTGGCCTGCCATGACCAAGTTGGCAACGCGCAAGAAGTTGTCATTCCGCGATCCCATGCGGAAATTCGGCCGGTTTCCGGTCTTTTCGGAGGGCAGAGTAATTGCGATGCACAGGCCTGCCCGCCCACGCACAAGGTCTGCGTGCCGGTTCCCGACAAGATCAAAAAGACGACCGTCGTCTACGGGTGTGTCGTCAAGGACTTCTGCTTGCCCAAGTGCGCGTTGGGCGGCCTGTTTGGCGGCTGCTGCAGCCATAACGGCTGCCCGACGGGAGAGTGCGAACACGTCCGCAGCAAGCGCGTGCTTTTGAAGAAAGTCGTCACGGAAGAATGCCCTTCGTTCAAATGCGTTGTGGAGGAGCGTCCCGGCGGCGATGCCGCTGCCTGCGGCCGAATCCTGTGCCGGCTACGGGGCCGTTGCACTTGCCAAGACAGCTGCGGCCGCATTCCGCCTTCGGCCTACTTGGGTTCGGCCAGGGATTCCGGTGCAGGAGCCCCCAGGGCGCGGTAGAGGCGGAACTGGGCGCGATCGTAATCGGCAACCGCGGTGAAGAAATCGCCATACGCCTGGCTCAAAGCTTGCAACGCCTGGACGGCTTCCTGCGGTCGAATCACCAGGAATAAGACGTCGCCCACGCGCCGGGTCTGGGTTAATCCTTCGAAGTTCTTGTCCGCCGAATCGACGGCGTCTTTCACGCCCTTGTCGGCTTCGAGCAGGCGGTCGTGGGCGTATTTCGCCTGCGCCAGTGCCTGGGTCACCTCGGCGGCGATGCGGTCTTTCACGCGAACGAATTCCCAGTAGGTCTGCGTGCTTTCCGAACGGCGCTCGTCCAAGCGGGCTTTGTTGCCCACGCCGAGGTTCTGCCATTCCCAAAGCATGAGCACGTCCCAATCGGAGCGGCCATCGAAGTTGGCGAATTCGCGGTTGGTGCCGCCGCCAAAGACGCCAGCATTGCCGCGCACCACCAGGCTGGGAACAAACGGCCGTGCCCGTTCCTGGCGAACCCTGTCTTCGGCGGCCAATAGCAGTGCCTGCAGTTGGGGGACTTCCGGCCGGTTCCGCAGGGCCACGGGCAAAAGCTCGGCAGCGGTGCGTCGCAGCGGCACCAATGTGACTTGCAAGTGCGGCGGTTCGAGCGGTTCAACTAAAGCGCCGGGTTCCAGTCGCAACACGCGGCTCAGATCGGCGCTGGCGACCGTCCAGCGCTCTTTGGCGACGTAGAGCGTCTGGCGGCGGCGCGACAGTTCCGCGCGCACCCGCGCGGCCTCTAAGGGAGAAATAAGTCCTTCCGCGAGCTTCTCGGTGCGCTTGAGGAGGTCTTCGCCGCGGCGAACGACGTCCTCGGCAGCGGCCAGGTCGCCGCGCGCTTGCTGCACGCTGAAGTAAGCATCCGTCGTTTCGAGCATGGAGTCGTTACGCGCGGCCTGGACGGCGGCTACTTGAGCATTCAACCGCTGCCGCGCGGCCAACGGCTCGAAGATGGCGTCGGAAAAGGACAGCAGCAGGGTGGGCCCGCCGCCGCCGAGAAGCGAGCTGCGGCTCACAGTCGAGATTTTGCCGAGCACTTCCTGAATCTGGCCGTCGTGCCGCGCGTAGTTCGCACCAAGGTATAAGCTCGGCAACCACTGGGCTCGGGCGCGCAGCAGCTGGGCGTTGGCGGCGATGACACGCTCCTCCGCTAACGCCACCGTCACCGGCTGCGCGCCGGCCAGGCGCAGCGCCGTCGCCAGGTTGATCGGCAGTACATTCTCGGAAGGAATGGGCAAGGGCGGTTTCAAGGATGTGGCCGGCTTGTCGGAAGTCTCCCAGGGAAATGGGGCTGGTTGTTCAAACCGTAACGGCAAAACCAGCGGCGGCTCTTCGGGCTTCGCAGTTTGCCGGGGCGGCTGCGCCGCGGCGCTCAACGCCACGGTCGCCCAGAGTGCGCCAATTGCCAGCATCCATCCTAAACGCATGACTAATCACTTCTTTCGCTACTTCCCCTTTATCATGCACAATCGGAAATCTGCCGCCAGCCACTTTGAGCGAAACTGGCCGTTAAGCGAATGCCAATGGGCTTCGTGTTAAGATGGAGGGATTCTGCGGGCTCGCCTTCTAGTTGCCAATCCGCTTTGGGCATGTGGCTGACCTGGACATCGACGAAACCTAAGTCCCTTTTTCAATTACCGTATGGTTAGAAAACACTAATCCGGCGCGGACTGCTGATTTCTTGTCGCTAATCGTGCACAATAACTGCGCAATCACATTAACCGGGCCGGGGAGTGCTATTCATGAACCCCATCGTATTTGCGCTGCGGCATCCCATCACGGTGATGGTGGCCATCGTCGGCATCGTCGTCGGCAGCGTGCTGGCTGTCTCACGCATGAAAGTCGACATCTTTCCAAATCTCAATCTGCCGGTGATCTATGTCTGCCAGCCGTACGGCGGCATGGACCCGGCCCAGATGGAGGCGCTGATCACCTACTATTACGAGTACCACTTCCTTTACATCGGCGGCATTCACCACGTCGAATCGAAGAACATTCAGGGCATGGCCCTTATGAAGTTATTCTTTCACCCGGGCACCAATATGGCCCAGGCCATGGCCGAGACGATCCAATACGTCAACCGCTCGCGGGCGTTCATGCCGCCAGGCACGGTCGGGCCCTTTGTCATGCGTTTCGACACCGGCAGTGTTCCGGTCGGGTACCTGGTGTTCTCTAGCGAAACGCGCAGCATCAAGGAAATTCAGGACCTGGCATTGAACCGCGTCCGTCCCATGTTCGCCAGTCTGCCAGGTGTTTCGGCGCCCCCTCCCTTCGGTGGAAGTGCGCGCACCGTCGTGGTTCGCGTCGACCCCGACCGCCTCCGGGCATACAACGTGTCACCCGAAGAAGTCGTTGCCGCCCTGACTTCGGGTAACAGCATTAGCCCCTCCGGCAACATCCGCGTGAAGGACCGCATGCCGATTGTGCCGTCCAACGCCATGGTCGCACAGCCCAAAGATCTGGAGGCCATTCCGATTCGGCCGGGCTCGAGCGTCTACTTGCGCGACCTGGGCGTCATTGAAGACAGCACAGACACCTTGACCGGCTATGCGCTGGTCAACGGTCGACAGGCCGTGTACATCCTGGTCACGAAGCGTGCGGAAGCCTCGACCCTTTCGGTTGTCAATGAAGTGAGGGCGAACTTGCCACGAATGCAGGATGCCATCCCAGACGACATCCGCGTCCGATTCGAATTCGACCAATCCCCGTACGTCACGGGAGCGATCACTGGCGTCGGCCTGGAGGGACTCTTGGGCGCCTTGCTCACCGGAA
The DNA here is from genome assembly GCA_022614915.1 of Gemmataceae bacterium. Lineage (GTDB taxonomy): Bacteria > Planctomycetota > Planctomycetia > Gemmatales > Gemmataceae > JAKEFD01. The sequence goes on from JAKEHV010000494.1 coordinate 4,033, forward strand.
TGATGGTTTTCTTGTTTCTGCACGACTGGCGCAGCGTGATCGTCGTTGTCCTCAACATCCCATTCGCACTTTTGGGAGCGGTCGTCGCTTTGTGGTTGACCGGCCAGACCGTCAATTTGATGACGTTGGGCGGATTGGCGCTCGCGGTCGGCATTCTCGTGGACGAAGCTACCGTGGCGGTGGAGAACATCCACACGCAGATGGACAAAACCCGTTCCATCGCCCGCGCTGTACGACTGGGCATCGACGAAACAGCGGTGCCGCGGTTGCTGGCAATGCTGTGCATCCTGGCGGTTTTCCTGCCGTCGTTCTTCATGCAAGGGGCGGCCCAGGCGTTGTTCGTCCCGCTGGCGCTCGCCGTGGGTTTCGCCATGGTGACAAGCTATCTCTTGTCCAATACGTTTGTGCCAGTGCTGTCCGTGTGGCTGCTCCGCCACTACCATCCGGGGCACAAGACGGGCAAATGGTTCTCGTTTGTCCGCTTTCGTGATGCCTACGCCCAAGTGGCCGCCGGCGCAGTGCGCCTCCGCTGGATACTGTTGCCTGCCTATGTCGTGGTTGCGGGCCTGATCATTTGGCTGGCGGGCAGCCAGGTCGGACGAGAGATTTTTCCCAAGGTGGACGCCGGTCAGTTTCAACTGCGCTTGCGGGCGCCGACCGGCACACGGATCGAACGGACCGCAGAGATCACCCAACAGGCGCTCGCGATCATCCAAGAGAAAGTCGGCCCCCAGAATGTGGCCATCACGCTCGGCTACATCGGCGTTGTGCCTTCCAGTTATCCCATCAACGGCGTCTACCAGTGGATGAGCGGCCCGGAAGAAGCGGTCATGCGTGTTGCCTTGAAACCCGGTAGCGGCATCCGCACCGAGGAACTCAAAGAACAACTTCGCACGTTGTTGCCAAGCAGCCTGGCCGACTGGCTGCGCCCGAAGCTGTTTGCCGAAGGCTTCACGACTTCAGAGATCGAGGAGCGCATCCAGGGGCTGAAGTTGTCGTTTGAGCCGGCGGACATCGTCAACACGGTAATGAGCTTCGGCTCGGCGACGCCGATTGAAATCGTTGTCAGTGGTCCGAACTTTGCGGACAACCGCGCCTTTGCCGAAAAGGTGAGTCACGAGCTCGCGCGGATTCCTGCCTTGCGCGACCTGCAATTCGCCCAGCCACTCGACTATCCCACCATCGAAGTCAGGATCGACCGGGAGCTGACCGGCCGCAGCGGACTGTCCGCGGACAACGTCGCGCGTTCGCTCGTGGCAGCTACCTCTTCGAGCCGGTTTGTCGTGCCGAACTATTGGCGCGATCCCAAGAGCGGCATCGGTTACCAAGTGCAAGTGGAAATTCCGATCGAGCGCATGAACTCGGCCAAAGAAGTGGGGCTGATTCCCGTCAAGCATGCCTATAACGGCAGATTGCTTTTGCAGGATGTGGCGCAGGTGGAAGAGGGCACAATGCCGGGCGAGTACGATCGCTACAACATGCGCCGGCTGGTGAGCATAACGGCCAATGTCTTTGGTGACGATCTGGGGCGCGTGGCGAGCCAAATCCGGCTGGCCCTGCAACGGGCCGGCGCTCCGCCGCGCGGCGTACAAGTGGATGTGCGCGGCCAGGTCGAGCCGATGGAGCAGATGTTTGATGGGCTAGCCATCGGCTTGACCATGGCGGTGGTGGTCATCTTCTTGCTCTTGACGGCCTACTTCCAGTCCGCGACTCTGGCGCTCCTAGTCGTCACCACAGCGCCCGCCGTGGTTGCCGGCGTCGCGGCGACGCTTTGGGTTACCGGCACGACCCTCAATATTCAATCTTTCATGGGCGCCATCATGGCAATTGGCGTGGCAACCGCGAACGCCATTCTGTTGCTCACTGTTGCGGAACGCAATCGCCGCGCCGGTCAGGCGGCGGCCGCAGCAGCAGTGGAAGGCGCGCGGTTGCGTCTGCGTCCGATTCTCATGACCAGTTTCGCTATGATCGCCGGCATGGCGCCGATGGCGTTGGCGCTGGGTGAGGGGGGACAGCAAGTCGCGCCGCTGGGCCGCGCGGTCATCGGCGGGTTGGTGGCTGCCACCTTGGCTACTCTCCTGATCCTGCCGTGCTTTTTTGCCGCCGTGCAAGCCTGGGCCGGCACACGCTCGGTGTCGTTGGATCCCGACGACCCCGAAAGCCCGCATTACGAGCCGGCACATGTCGGCGGCGTTCACGTGCATTCCTAAAACGCAGCAACTATCGCCGAGGTTCATCATGACATCGATTCGACTCTTTCTCCTTGTGGTTGGCCTGTCGGTATGCGCCGCGGGATGTGGCCGGCACGATGCGGCGCCCGCCGACGGCAAAGATGCGCAGGCGGCCGAGAAGATTCCAAGCGTAGTCGTCGTTCAGCCGGTGCAAAAATCACTCCGCCGCGTCATTGACTTGCCGGCGCACATCGAGCCCATTGAAGAGACGCCCTTGTTCGCCCGCATCCAGGGCTACATTCATAAGGTGCACGTGGACATCGGCGACCAGGTACAAGGACCGCGCTTTGACGAGCAGGGCAAGCAAATCAAGGCCGGGCAGCCTCTGGCGGAGATTTCCGTCCCCGAAATGGACGAGGAGCTGCGGCAAAAAACCGCCTTGGTTGCTCAGGCGCAGGCGGAGGTAGAACAGGCCACGGCGGCCGTGGAAGCCGCGACCGCCAACATCGCCACCGCGAAAGCCTTGGTCGTCGAGGCCGAAGCCGGTCGCGAACGCGCCCAGGCCGCCTACGAGGCCCGCGAATCCGAGTACAAGCTCATGAAAGAGTTGAGCGGCACGCTCAACAAGTTGGCCTTGACGGAAGCGGAGCGGCAGCTCAAATCCACGGCCGCGGCGCGCAATGAAGTCGAAGCCAAAGTGCAATCCTCGAAGGCCAGCGCCTTGGAAAGCGAAGCCAGACGAAACAAAGCCAAGGCCGACCTGGCGGCGGCCAAGGCGAAGGTGCAAGTCGCCAGCGCGGAAGAAGGGCGCTTGCGCGCGCTCGTGGAGTACAAAACGGTGCGCGCCCCCTACGACGGCGTCATCACTAGCCGCAACATTCATACCGGGCATTACCTCACGGGCGCCGGCGTGAAGCCCCTGTTCGTCATTACCAGGACCGACGTCGTCCGCGTCTTGGTGGACGTGCCCGAACCCAAAGCCATGTTCATTAATGAGGGGGTCCCCGCACGCATCCAATGCCAAATCCTCAAGGATCAGGATTTCGAGGGCAAAGTGACGCGTACTAGCTGGTCGTTGGACACCAAGTCCCGAACGCTCCGCGCGGAAATCCACTTGTCGAACGCCAAGGGCAGTTTGCGGCCGGGCATGTACGCCTTTGCCTACTTCGACGCTGAATTGCCACGGACCTTCACGTTGCCCGCCGCCGCAGTGGTTACGCAGGGGGACCAGACATTTTGCTACTGTGTGCAGGACGGCAAAGCCATTCGCACGCCGTTGAAGATTGGGCAACGCGAGGGGCAGTTTGTGCAAGTGCTGAAAAAACAAGTGGGCTTGAGCAAGGACCGTGTGTCGGGCACATGGACAGAGATTGGTGGAACAGAACAGGTCGTGGTAAGCAATCCCGCGTCATTGACGAATGGTCAATCGCTGGTCGTTGAGCGTAAGAACTAGACTGATAACGAGTTATGCAGAACTATCCGCAGGACAGCCGAAGGACACGATTTTCTGTGCATATCAATGTCTGCATCCAGTTTTCGTCGCGCTTGGGGACTGTCGCAACCGTTTGCGCCCGTTGATGTTACAAATCGACTCGATTTGGACAATCGACCCAGGGGGGGGTGTGACCTATTTGCACAGCAATTGCGTTACAGAAAACTAGCGTTTCCCAATCTGCCTGCTTTTGCTATCAGGCAACTCTTCCAGTATCCCGGCAACCCTGGCACCGGCTCGCAAAACCATCCGCTTTGGATTGGAGTTCATGGCGACTCCATCGCACGCTTGGCAATATTGGAAAACGCTGCTCACATGGTTTGTGGCCGGATGGGCCGCGCTTTCCGGCAGCGGCTCGGTCTGGGGCCAGGAAACGGACCTCAAGACCATTCACGAACGGCTGGATCGATTGGAAAAGCAATACCAGGAAGTGGGCAGCATTCTCAACATGACGGCGAAATGGAGCAATGGCATCACGTTCGAGACGCCGCTCCAGGATTTCAGCGTCCACCTGGGCGGCCGCGTCCACTTCGACATCGGCTGGCAAACCCCCGATCCTAGTGGCAACTTCCCGCCCTACTTTGACTCCATCGGTTTCCGCCGTGCCCGCTTGCGCGCGGACGGCGACTTCTGGGAAGTCTTCAGCTGGCTTGTCGAATTCGACTTCTCTAACGGCAACGGCGAGGCCACGAGCGTCTACATCGAGGTTCACCAGTTGCCGATCCTTGGAACCTTCCGCGTAGGCCAATTCAAAGAGTGGATTAGTCTCGAAGAAATGACGTCGAGCCGTTTCATCACGTTCATGGACGAGACGCTGTTTAACGAGGCCTTTGGCTTGAGCCGCCGCCTCGGCATTGGCTTCACTCGGACATTTCTCGACGAACGGGCCACGTTGTCGGGCGGCATTTTCGCTGGGGAATCGGACCCGACGACGGTGCTTTGGGAAGGCGCGCAAGACTTCGTGGTCCGCGGCACGGTCCTGCCGATTTGGGAGCAAGACGGCCGCTGCATGATGCATTTGGGCGCTGCCTGGAAGCACTACGGCTACTCGCTGAACCCCGCTCAAGACGACGACGGCGTGGTCGGCGCCCGTTACCGCGCCCGCACGCTGCGCATCGGCAACGGCGACGGCAGCCCGCGCATCATTCAGGCCGGGCCGCTGTTGGTCGATGAGGCTGACCTGTACGGCGGCGAGTTCGCCATGGTCTGGGGACCGCTGAGCATTCAGGCCGAACTCGCCTATCTATTCAACGACGGCATCGTCAGCCCCGCCGCCACGCGCGGCCGTCGCCCGGAATACTGGGGCGGCTACGTCATGGCGTCCTACTTCCTGACGGGCGAGCATCGTCCTTACAAGCGCACCTCCGCCGCATTTGACCGCGTCAAGCCGAATGAGCCGTTCTTCTTGGTGAAGGGCGGCGACGAGGACGGCCGGCGCTGGTTGTTCGGCAGAGGCGCGTGGGAATTGTGCGCCCGCTGGGATTACCTCGATCTGCGCGAGGACGGCATCGTCAGCACGGGCAGCCCGCCCACCGGCGTGCTGCAAGACGTTGTCCTTGGCGTCAACTGGTATTGGACCAGCAACGCCAAGGTCATGTTCAACTATGTGCGCGCCTGGCGCGATTCCGACGCCGGTACCGGCTTCGGCGCCAACCGCAGCGGCCGGGTCGATTCCTTCGGCGTTCGGTTCGCCTACGACTTCTAGCCAGTGAATCCTTTGAGCCGGACAGCGCCTCGATCTTCCACCTGCCTACGCCAGGCCGACGGACCACCCACGTCGGCCTGGCGTTTTTTCTTGTAGAAA
>JAKEHV010000495.1 GCA_022614915.1 Gemmataceae bacterium
GTGCAGCGCGCGGCGTCGTGCCCATCGTGCAGGACCTCTGGAAAAACGGCCGGGTCGACGGCATCCTCAGCCTGGGCGGTTCCGCGGGCACCACCATTGGCACGGCGGCCATGCGCGCTTTGCCTTTCGGCGTGCCCAAGGTAATGGTCAGCACCATGGCCAGCGGCCAGGTCAAGCAGTGGGTTGGCGTCCGCGACATCTTGATGCTGTATTCCGTCGTGGACATTAGCGGCATCAATCGCGTCAGCCGCATAGTGCTGACCAATGCCGCGCACGCCTTAGCGGGTATGGTCATGGCTTCGTCGTCCCTAACCCCCGAGCGAGGCGAGGCCGATACGGACAAGCCACTGATAGGAGCCACCATGTTCGGCGTGACCACGCCCTGCGTCAGCGCTTGCCGGCAAGCGCTCGAAAATGGCGGCTTCGAAGTGCTTGTCTTTCACGCCAACGGCACAGGCGGCATGACCATGGAGGCCTTCATTGCGGACGGTCTGATCACGGGCGTGCTTGACATCACGACCACGGAACTGGCGGACGAGCTGGTGGGCGGCATCCTCACCGCCGGCAAGGACCGCCTGACGGCCGCCGGCCTGCGCGGCGTACCGCAGGTCATTTCGCTCGGCGCTTTGGACATGGTGAACTTCGGTCCGCCCGATTCGGTCCCGGAAAAGTTCATGAGCCGCCGCTTCTATCAACACAATCCTTCAGTCACGCTCATGCGCACCACGCCGGAGGAAAACGACAAACTGGGCAAGGACATTGCCGAGAAAGCCAGCGCCGCCCAAGGCCCGACCACGGTCCTCATTCCTCTGCGCGGCGTGTCTGCCATCGACGCGGAAGGCAAACCCTTTTGGTGGCCGGAAGCGGACGAAGCACTGTTTCAAAGCGTGCGCAATTGGATCAGTCCCAATGTGAAAGTGATTGAACTGGATTTGCACATCAACGATCCGGCGTTCGCGGAAACGGCGGTGAAGACTCTGCGTGAATTGCTCGAGGCAAAAACGGTCTAATCCCACAGCATTTCGCGAGCGCGAAACGATGATTCGACTCATTTTCTTGCAAAGGCCCAGTGAACGCTAAACGGTCTTTGTACAATGTACGAATCGGTTGATTGGAACTTGGCCATGCCTTCCAAAAAAGCCCCGCGCGACTACACGCCCCATCAGCAGAAGATCATCCAGCGCTATTACGACAACCAGGGCGCGCTCAGACATCAGCGCCTGGCCGAGCTGGTTTCCGATTTGTACTTGGCGGAGGGTAAGAAGAAGCAGAAACTGTGGCAAAGCGCGGCGGCGGCCATGGAAAAGCTGGGCGTGCCCAAGTCGCGCATCGAGCACTTACTGAAGCATCAAAACCCAGCCTTGGTTGCGGAAGTCGTGAAAGAACTGGAAGGAAAGAAATAGCTCACATCTCGAAATGCGTGTGTATCAAGCCCCGAAGGCGGGCGCCTTGTCCCGCGATGAGTTGCGCCATGGCTTGCGGCGAATGAAGTTGCGCGCCGCGCGGCAACACCAGGTAGACTCCATCGCAAACCGGACCCAACAGCGCCAAGTGTGCCGTTTCTTCAAGGGACGGCCCGTCCACCAGAATCACGTCGTAACGCGCTTTCACCCAGACAACTACCCAGGAGAGTCCCTGCGGAGTCCACTGTCCTGTCGCTCTTTCGCTGTCCGCACGCGCCGACAACAGGTCCAATGCTGGGACCGGCGTCTTTTGGATAGCGAGTTCCAAGGCGGCCGTCCCAGCCAACACCTCCTGCAACCCGGACGGAGCGCAGAGGCCGAGTCGCTGCGCCAACATGGGTTGTGCAAGACGCGCGTCCACAAGGAGCGTGCGCTTGTTGGCCTGGGTGGACACCACCGCAAGGTTGACAAGCACCGTGGTTGCGCCGACATGGGGTTTAGCGCCGACAAGGGCCAGTACCGGCGGCGATTTCTGGGTTTGGCATTCCAGCATTTGCGCGAACAACTCGGCGTACTGCTTGCTGATGGGATGTTGCGGCTGGTGAAAGGCGATGATCTCGGGCGCGACGTTTTGGCTGGGGACGGCGGCCGGCCAAGGCGCCAACGCCGCGCTCATTGGCTTTGTTTTCGTGAGTTCAACGGCCCTGGCCTCCGCGGCGAGCGCTTGTAGCGGCAAATGCGGCGGTTGCACGGCCGACTTCTGTCCCTTGTTCAGATTCGTCGCCATCACGTCGGGCGAGCCTTCGATCTTTTTGCCGGCGCCAATCTCGACAAACGGAATCTGCCCCCCTGCGCGCAGCGACCAGTCGACGACGCTCTCCTCGGGGACCCTGGTCCCAGCGTCTTTTGGAGCGCGCGCTCCGTGCTTCAACGTCTCCAGCATCCTGCCCATCGGTGCCTCATCTTTGTGGGGCAAACAGTTCTGTCCGCCCGTCAGGCAAATAAGCCTGCCCGACGTCCTAACGCTAGGCCGCTGCTGCCTGCATTTCGTCCGCCTCTAACCCCAAAAGCGCCAAAGCTTCCATGGCGGCCTCTGCGTCCACCTTGTCCATCTGGGCGGCGTCGGCCAACACCAGCGCCTGATGCGCCGCCTGGTTTAAGATCCGCGGTATTCCGTGCGCGCCGCGCGCCAGCATTGCCGTCGCCGTCTCATCAAGAATCTGGTCCGGTTTTCCGCCTGCCAGGCGGATCTGATGTAAGAGATAATCCGCAGCCTCTTCCACGAGCAACGGATCGAGGTGACAGCGAACCACCAGCCGTTGAGTAAGCGCTGACAATTCTGGCTCGGCGAGAGTGTCCAGAATCGCGGGCAGGGCCAGCAAGACTACCTGAAACGCCTTCTTTCCTCCGGCTTCCAGGTTACCCAAAAGACGCAGCTCTTCCAACAAATCACTAGAGAGGTGATGCGCTTCGTCCAGCAACAGCAAAGCGCGCCGCCCTTCGCTGACATTCTGCAAAAGAAACTCTGTCAGCCGCAGTCTAAGTGCCTGCTCGCTGCCTTCATACGGCTGCCGCCAATCGAAAAGCATGGCCTGCAAAAGGGCAGTCCGATCCGCGAAATGGCTGTTGGCGAGAAAGGCTGCGTGGACATCGGCGCCCAGCCGCTCCTGCAGACAATAGCCCAATAGCGTCTTGCCTGAGCCCGGCAGACCTGTCACTAGCGCGAAGCCTTCGTCCTCGCCCAGCGCGCGCAGCAACGCGGCCAAGGCGCGCTCGTGCCCGGTGGCGGGATAGTACAGGCTGTCATCGGGCGTCGGCGGGAACGGACGCCGTTTGAAGCCGAACCGTTGCTCGTACATTCGCTTAGGTCCCCCAGGGTCGAAGGCAGACCCTGAGTTCCCATCGGCACGATTGGGCGGAAAAGTTTAGCTTGAAGGAATTTGTGGACCTATAGCCACAGCTTCACACGCTCTCGAAGTGAGGGCGGCAGCTTCTCGTCGAGGTATTTTCGCACTTCCTTGGCATGGTAGCGCGTGCTGAAGTGAGAGCAGACGATCACTTCGTTTTTGAACTTGTCCGCGCGTTCGAGGAAGTCGTCCAAATGCATATGGCCGAACTTGTGAATCTTTTCGCGGCGATGATTGGGGCGAATAAAGCTCATTTCGGTGATGAGGATCTTCGCCTCAAAGACCGCGGGGAAATTGTCCAGGCCCGCGGGACTGGTGTCGCCCGTGTAAGCCACAAGCGGCGTGCGGACCTCGCGCGTCACCTCTACGCCGGACAGGCGCAGGTCGCGGATCGCGTCGCCCGCGAGGCCGTGGAACTCTTCTTTGAGCTTGTTGCGGCGTTCATATACGAGATAACCAAGCGAAGGGATCGTGTGCTTAGTCGCGAAGGCCACGACCACGTGCTCGCGCGCTAGCGCAATCTCCTGGCCCGGCGTCACCCCTTGGAGGTGGCACACCATACGGCCGCGGTCCAAGCGCTGCATGACGAGCAGAAGCCGGCGCACATCTTCCAACGCCTCCGCGGGAAGATAAATCGTGGGCGGCTCCATTTTCATCATGCGACGGCGGGCTACATAAACAGGCAACGCCGCCACATGATCCAGGTGCGTGTGCGTGATGAGCCACGTCGGCGTGCCCATGAAGTCCCAAGGCTGGGCGCCCAGATCGAAGCCGATCTTGAGCTCGGGGACGCGCCAATAGGTCTGGACCGCGGCGCGCGAGTACCCCTCAATGGTGAGCCCGGCGTGGGTGAGAGACAGGAAAGGTGCGTTATCAACCATTTACGGAACATTTCAAATTGAAAACTGCAAATTGCAAATTGCAAATTTGCAAGACGGGACGTGACCTCCTCACTCAATTTGCAATTTGAAATTTACAATTTGCAATTTGAAATGAGCTATTTCTTCTTGAAGTCTCCTGCTCGGATGATGACCAGCCTAGACGGATGGAGATGCGTCGCGACAGCGCGGTTCACGTTTTCCACCGACAAATCGGCGACTTTCCTTTCCAGATCGGCATAATAGTCGAACGTGCGGCCCAGGTGCAGCCCTTGGCGCAGAGCGCCCGCCAGCGTGGCATCGTTGCCGCGCTTCACTTTCTGGTCCAAGAGGAAGCCCTTCTTCGATTCGTCGAGTTCCGCCGCCGACATGCCCTTTTCGATCAAGGCCGCCACTTCTTCGTGCATGCCCTTGTCCACTTTGTCGATGTTTTCCGGGTTGCAGATGGCGTAGAGCAAAAACGTGGCGTAGGGGTCTTGCGCGTCGGCCGAGACCTGCGAGCCGACGCCATAGCACAAGCCTTCTTTCTCACGCAGGCGATTCCATAGCCTTGAGCCCAGGCTGCCGCCCAGCGCGTAACTCGACAAGCGCAAGGCGGGATAGTCGGCGTCGGTGTCCTTGTACGGGAACAGATGGGCGGCGGCGAAGGTGGCGCCTTCCTTGTCCGGCGTCAAAATGTTCTCACGCAGCGGCTTGACTTTTTCGACGTGCCTGTCGATGCGCTGGTAAAGTACAGCGGTCTTCCAGTCCTTGAATAAGCTCTCGAGCTGTTTCAACGTCGGCTCCACCTCGAAATCGCCGACCAATGTGATTTCGCCGATCTGCCCGCCGATCTGTTCCTTGTAAATGCGCGCCACGTCGGCGATCTTCGTTTTCTCCAAACGCTCCAGCGCCTCGGAAATCGTCGGCTGATAGCGGATGTTGTCTTTGGGATACGGGCTCAAGGTGCGGAACAGCGTGATGAACGCCAGCGCTTGCGGATCGTCCTGGTCCTTTTCGAGCTGTTGCTTCTTGGCGCGGCGAAGGATTTCGAACTCGCTTTCCGGAAAAGTCGGCTCGCGCATCACTTCGCGCAAAAGGTCAAGCACCGCGGGCAGCTGCGGCTTCTTGCTCTGCCAAGAGAATGACAACACGCCGGCGTCACTGTCGGCGCTCAGGCTGGACTTGAGCTTGGCGAGCAAGTCCTGAATCTCTTGCCGATTGTGTTTCTGCGTGCCGCGCATCATGAGCGGACCGATGAAGTCGGCGGCGGTCGTGTGGCCGGTGAGCGATTTCTCGTTGCCGAAATGGAGAGCGAGCGTGCCAACGACCGCTTCGCCGCGCGTCTTCTTGGGCAAGAGAGCGACTTTGATCCCGTTCGGCAACGTCAAGCGCTTGACGCGTTTTTCAATGTTTTCCGGCGTCGGATCGAACGCCTCGCCCGCCGCCAGCGCCGCGCCGCCTTTGTAGTCCTTGACCAGCGCTTCGATGTCCGGATTATTGGGGATGAAGGTGCGCGCCACATCTTTGGACGGCAGGAACATGCCGACCGTGCGATTGGTTTGGCGCAAATACTTGACGGCAACCTTGTTCACGTCGTCCGGCGTGACCTTGGCGACGCGGTCGCGGTGGATGAAGAGCAAGCGCCAATCGCCGGCCCCCGCCCATTCACTGAGCTCCAAGGCGATCTGTTGGCTCTTGGTAAGCGCTTGCTCGCGGGCCGAGAGATATTCCTGCTTGGCCCGCTCCACTTCCTCCTTGGTCGCCGGGTTGTCCGCGAAGCCCTCCGCGATTTGGATCATGATGTCGCGCACTTCCTCGGGCGTGGACTTGTCCGCCACCCGCGCGGTCAGTTCCAATATGCCCGGATCGTGCCAGGCGGTCGCGTCCTCGCCCACCCGGCTGGCTTTCTGTTTATCGACAAGCGCTTTGTATAGCCGGCCCGAAGGCGACGTGCCCAGGATTCGGCTCAGGATTTCCACCGCAGCATGCTCCTCATGCGATGCGGCCGGGATGTGATACATGAGGCCGACGACCGCGACGTTTCCAACACGGCGCAAGTTGACCACGCGCTCGCCGTCCTGCGCCGGCTCTTCGGTGTACGTCGTTTCCAACTTCCGGTTGGGCCTGGGCAGTTCACTAAAGTACTTCACGATTGCGTCCTTGGCCTTCGCCTCGTCGAACTTGCCGGCGATTACGAGCATGATGTTGTCGGGCTGATAAAACTTGCGGTAGAAAGCCTGCAGCCGCTCGATCGGCACGCGCTCGATGTCGCTGCGGTTGCCGATCGTCGATTTGCCGTAGTTGTGCCACTCAAAGGCGACAGCCATCATGCGCTGGTTGAGAATCGACTCCGGATCGTTCTCGCCTTGCTCGAACTCATTGCGCACAACGGTCATTTCCTTGGCGAGGTCTTCGCGCTTGATGAAGCTGTTGAGGAGGCGGTCGGCTTCGAGTTGGATGCCGAACTCCAGGTTCTCATCGGTCGCCGGCATGGTTTCGTAATAGTTGGTGCGATCGGTCCAGGTGGTGCCGTTGGCCTGGGCGCCGTGAGCTTTGAGGGCGGCGTCGACGTTGGGAAACGCCTTGCAGCCTTTAAACAGCATGTGCTCAAGAAGGTGGGCCATGCCGGTTTCGCCGTAGCCTTCGTGGCGCGAGCCGACGAAGACAGTGAGGTTGACAGTGACTTTGGAGGACGCGGGGTCTGGGAAAAGCAGGAAACGCACGCCGTTGGCGAGGCGATATTCGGTAATGCCTTCTATCGTGACGAGTTTCTTGTAAGGGGCGTCCTTGTCCTGCGCTTGTGCAATACCGGCATAAACGGCGCAGAACAGAAACGCCAGGGCCCAAACACTCTTGTGAATCGCGAATTTCCTCATGACGTACTCTCCGACATGCCGATGACCGGATTACGCTTGGCTCCCTTGATTGTAGGACAGTAGGACAGTATCGGAATCCTGTCCTATGCCTTGACGGCTGTTTCCAAAACGTGCATAAGCTTTGACCCGAGGGTTGGCGCATCAAACTTGGAGAGAAAAAGCATGGCTCGTAAGTATTTGCTGGGCTTGTTGCTACTGACGTGTGGCTGCAGCAGCATGAATCACACCGAACGCGGCATGTTGACCGGCGGCGCTCTGGGCGCAGGCGCGGGCACCGTCATCGGCGGCTTGTCCGGCCGGCCCGGCGCGGGAGCAGCCATCGGCGCGGCCGGCGGCGCGCTCCTGGGCGGCATCGTCGGCAACGAACATGAGAAAACCGAGCAGCGGCAGATCAAGGCCGCCCACGAATACCAGATGCGCAATCCGCCGCTCGCGGTGCAAGACGTGATCCAAATGTCGCAACAGCACATCAGCGATCAAGTGATCATCGATCAGATGCGCGCGACCAATTCCTTCTACACTCTCAACTCGGCCGACATCACTTTCCTCAAACAGCAAGGCGTGAGCGACCGCGTGGTCAGCACCATGATTTCGCGCCGGCCCGGCTCCGTGCCGGTCGTCGTGCAGCCGCGTCCGGTAGGGGCGGTCTACGTAGTCGAGCCGCCGCCTCCGCCGGTGAGCGTCGGCGTCGGATTCGGCTGGTCGTCCGGGCCGCGCCGCTGCTGGCACTAGCCAATCGTTAGCTTCGGATAGCTCCAGACCCCAACTTATACATTCGTCGCGCTATTCCTCCGCGGCGACTGATGTTACAATCCGCAATCTGCCAACGGACGCAGCGTTCGGACTTTCAACGAGCCCTGAGACACGAGACACGATGACGCTGATCGACTTTATCAAGCTTGGGATCATAAGGACCGACGCCGAGGCGGAACGGTTTGCGGCTGATCTTGTGGACCGTTGGCACGACGACCTAATTCCAGGTGAACTAAACGAGATTATTGGTTTGACCACGCGCGAATACCAGGCTTGGACTACGGGAGGTGTCTCACTTCTGACGATAGCAAATTGGCACCAAACTAGTCATCCGCCGCTGAACGTCAACAAGCCTTGGTTTCGCCATTCGGGACGGCCAGGACAAGAGCGCGTGGGTTATTTGGCCGATCGAACCAAGAAATCGCAGCGCCGCAAAGCCCTCGGAGCGAACAAAGCGTGAACTTCATCATTGCCTACGCCATAGCGCAATGAAGGCCGGCACGAACACCAGGTTGCCGATGCTGCCGCCGAGCGTCGCCACCGCCACTAGCCAGCCGAAGTTGACCATGGGCATGAACTCGCTGAACGCCAGCGCCAAGAAGCCGATGCTGA
>JAKEHV010000496.1 GCA_022614915.1 Gemmataceae bacterium
CAACCCGTATCAGCCAAGCATGCGGATTGTCGATCGTGCCGCCTTCCTGCCACTGTCGCCATAATCGCAGGAAAGCTTCTTGCATGATGTCGGAAGCCACATCGGCGTTCAGCCAACGTGCGTAGGCGACCGCCCACACCTTGCGCGTGTAGCGCAGGTAGAGTTCCTCGAACTCCGCTCGCCGCAGCAACTCCCCTCGCCCCTTTGGGGAGAGAGGTCGGGGGTGAGGGGGCGGGCTCCGTTTCGGCCTGGACTTCATGGGCCCTCAATTGCCGGCCGATCATGCCGCTCGAAAAATGGACGACCCGGTCGCGTTTTCCTAACACGTTGGTCGAAAAAGTCTACGGCAAAGAAGTCCGTCTTTGCCGATACAAAGTAGGACAGGTTTTCAACCTGTCCGGATTGTGCGGATTGACTAACCTGCTCAAGCCCCTCGCTCGCGCGTCGGGCTAGTGTTAATGTTCCCTTGCTCGCGCGTCGGCCAAGTGTTAACCCGCGTTACACGATCACCACAAGATTGTCGCGATGGACGATTTCCTCATAGGGAAGGGACCCCAAGACTTCAGTTATCTGTTCCGTGCGCAAGCCGAGAATCTTGCCGACGTCGGCGGACGGATAGTTGGTCAGGCCGCGGGCGAATTCGTGGCCGTCGGGATCAGCGAGGGCGACAACATCTCCCTTGTTGAAGTGGCCCGACATATTGACGACGCCGATGGGCAGCAGGCTTTTCCCTTTATCTTGAAGGGCGACGCGGGCGCCGGCGTCAACGACCAGCCGGCCTTTGGGCTGAGCGGTGAAGCCAAGCCAGCGTTTCCACGCGGGCAGCGCAGTGCCATGCGGCAAAAACAGCGTGCCGACAACGTCGCCGGCAAAGATCCGGTCGAGAATATCGGGCACAGACCCGTTTGCCATGATAACGGATTCGCCTGCCGCTGTCGCCAGCCGGGCCGCCCGCAGCTTGCTGCGCATGCCGCCGGTGCCCAGGGCGCTCCTGCCGGCCGCCGCGAGGTCCATGATGTCGCCGTCGATGAGCGGCACCGTGTCGAGCTTCCGCGCCGCGGGATCGGCTGGGTCGCCGGCGAAAAGGCCGTCGACCACGGACAAGAGGACGAGCAGCGGCGCTTGCAGGAGGTTGGTGACCATGGCGGCGAGGTGATCGTTGTCGCCGAATTTGATTTCCGCGACGCTGACGGTGTCGTTTTCATTGATGATGGGCACGACGTCCCACTCGAACAGCGTCAGGATGGTGTTGCGGACATTGAGGTAACGCGCGCGGTTATCGAAGTCGCCGGCGGTGAGAAGAATCTGAGCCGTGTGTACGCTATGCTTGTCGAGGGCCTCCTGATAGGCGCGCATCAGAAAGCTCTGTCCGATCGCGGCGCAGCCTTGCAGATGGCGCAGGTCGCTGGGGCGTTTGCTAAAGCCGAGACGGCCAAGCCCGGCCCCAATCGCTCCGGAGCTGACCAGCACCACCTTGCGGCCTTTTTGCCGGATGCGTAGGATTTGGTCCGCCAGCGCTTGAATCCGGTCGGGCGCCAAGCGGCCGTCCGAACCAGTGAGCACGTTGGTGCCGACTTTGACGACAACCGTGTGGGCGCCGGTGATGACTTCTTGGCGAACGGGATCGAGCATCTTATTGGTGAGTGGTTAGTGGTGAATGGTGAGTGGTGAGTGGTGGACAATTGACCTCACACCAATGTAACAGAGGGGAGAACTTTTCTGAATCCTGAAACGTCTATTTGACGGAACGTGTGAACTGTTTTATACTGCTAAGCTGACTCTCCCGCTTCGTTGGGGAGGTGGAAAGTGCCGTTTGCTCGCCGCCTGCTATGGTGCTTGCCGACTCTGACCGCCGGCTGGGTGTTCCTGTCTTCCCCAGCCCAGGCCGATACGCTGCCTCTGAAAGACCTGTTGCTGCAGGCGCAGTTTCACGAACAGCAAGGTGAATGGCATCAAGCGGTGACTGTCTACGACGCGATTCTGCGCCAGGACCGGAACCTGCCCGGCGTCCGCGAGCGCTACCACAACAGCGTACGGCGTTATTGGCAAGTCCGGCGTCACACCGATCCGAGTTTTCAAAAGGAAGTGTTAAGCCTCGAATATGGCCAGGCTTTGCACTTATATGGGCTGGTGCGCGATTCGCTCTTGGATAGCGCCTTGGGAAAAAGAAAAGTCGATTCCGCGAAGCTCTTTCGCAAAGGGATCGAGGAGCTGGAGCACGCGCTAGCCGATCCCATCTTCACCCAGCAATATCTGCCCAACGCCAAGCCGCACGAAATCCGCGCGTTTCGCAGCTTCTTGAAGAAGAGCGCCGTCGCGGTGGAGCACTTGTCGCGGCCGCAAGCGATCAAGCACGTACGCGAAGTCGCCATGGCGGCCCAGAGCATGTTGCAGCTCAGCAGCTCGGTGGTGATCCTGGAGTTCACCTGCGGCGCCTGCTATGCATTGGACGAATACACGCTTTATCTCACGCCGAATCAACTGAAAGAGTTGTGCGATTCGCTGCGCGGCGAGTTCGCAGGCGTCGGCCTCACTTTGCGGTTGGAGGACGGCAAGATCCTGATCGACGAAGTGGCGGCATATAGCCCTGCTGCCGAAGTACGTTTGGCGCGCGACGATCAGGTGCTGGCCATCGACCGCAAGTCCACGATGGCCCTATCGCCGGAAGCCGCCCAGGAATTGCTGGGCGGACCGGTCGGCGCCAGCGTCGACTTGGACATTTATTCGCCCGGCATGGGTATGCGTTCGGTGTCGTTGCAACGGCGCGTGACCTTCTTGCCAAGCATCTCCTACCAAATGAAGCCCGAAGGCGTCTGCTATGTGCATATCGCCTGCTTCCAAGACACAACGATACAGGAATTGGATGACGCCCTGGCCACGCTGGGCAAGTCCGGGCTGAAGGCGCTGGTCATCGATTTGCGCGGCAACAGCGGCGGCCTGTTCGAAGCCGCGGTGGACGTGGCGCGGCGCTTCATTGCCCAGGGCGTTATCGCTTCCACGGAAAACACCGATCCCAAGTTCAACATGGTCTACCATGCGCGTGGATCGCAGGTGGTGACCACGCCGCTCGTAGTGCTGATTGACGGCGACACCGCCAGCGCCGCGGAGGTCTTGGCGGGGGCGCTAAAGGGACATCAAAGGGCGCGACTGGTCGGTCAGACCACTTTCGGCAAAGGCTGCACGCAATGCATCGTCAAGCTGCCCGCAGCGCCGGGTGGCATTCCCACCGGCGGTATCCGGCTTACGGTGGCCCGCTTCTTCGGTCCTGACGGCCAACCCTACACCGGCCGCGGCGTTGTCCCGCACGTTTCCATCGATCGTGTTGCTATGAATTCCATGACCGCCGACCGGCAACTCGACGAGGCCTTCAACGAGGCACATCGGATGCTGGAAATCCGCTAGGTTCTTTGAGCATCGAACTCACTTTACTTTGGTCCCGTAAGTTAGCGGCTGAGCCAGCCGGCCTTGCGCTTGCGCGCGAGACCGGCTCGGTGCTCTCTTGGGACCACGAAAACCGTCTTTTTCTCATCGCTGCCAATGGACAGATCGAGGCCCAAACCGTTTTTCCCGAAGCGCTCGTCCATGCGGCCATCTCCGACGACGGGGCTGCGGTCGTGGCGATTGGCACTAACGGCTTGGTGCGGCGGCTGAATCTCGACTTTAGCGTTTCTTGGGAAAGGACGTGGCCCGCGCCGCTCTTGGCTGTCGCGCTCGACCCATTTGGACATTGGCTGGCGCTTGCCACCGGGCAAGGGGAAGTGTTGCTGGCAGATGCGCGCAGTGCCGGACAGTCCCAGCTGGTTCGCAAGATATCGTGTTCCCGTCCTTTGCGGCAGCTGGTGTTTGCACCCAATTGCCTGCTCCTGGCCGGCTGCGCGGATTATGGCTTGGTCGGCATGTTCGATCACATCGGCGCTTGGAAATGGCGTGACGCTCCCGTGGTGCATCTGGGCGGCATGTCCATAAGCGGCGACGGCAGTGTGCTGCTTCTAGCTTGTTTCAGCGAAGGCGTGCATCGCTACGACCGCTCAGGGCGAGCGCACAAGCGTCTGGCCACCCCCAAACCGTGCCGCCTGGTCGCGCAGACTTTCGACGGTTCCCTTATCGTCGCGAGCGGATTGGAGAATGAGCTTTGGTGCTTTGACGCGGCGGGCAGTTTGTTGCAAACAGCCGGACTGGAACAACCGGTCACGGCCCTGGCACTGACGGGATTGGGCGACAATGTTTACTCAAC
>JAKEHV010000068.1 GCA_022614915.1 Gemmataceae bacterium
ATCTCGACGTCGGCCACATCCTCGATACGGATGGGCACTCCGCCCTTGGCCGCGACCACGATTCCCTTGATCTCCTCCACGCTGGTCACACGCCCGACGCCGTGGACCAGGAGCATCTGATTGCGGTAGCGCACATTGCCGCCGCCCACGTTGCGATTGTTCTTGTGCACGGCTTCGACGACAGCGTCGAACGTCAACTGGTGCCGGTCGAGCTTGTTGGGATCGAGCCGGATTTGAAATTGCTTCTCGAAGCCGCCCCAGCTGTTGACCTCGGCCACGCCGCGGACGGTGCGCAGCTTCGGTTTGATGACCCAATCGTGAATCGTGCGCAAATCGGTGAGGTCGGTGCCCTGACCGGTGACGACGTAGTGAAAGACTTCGCCCAACCCGGTGGACACCGGTCCCAGCTTGGGCCGTTCGATCTCCTCGGGCAAAGCGGCCGTACTGAGCCGTTCGTTGACGAGTTGCCGCGCGAAATAGATGTCGGTGCCGTCTTCAAAGGTCACGACGACTTGGGACAAGCCGAATTTGGACACCGAGCGCAGATGCTGCAAGCGCGGCAGACCGCTCAGGACTTGCTCAATAGGCGAGGTGATCTGGTCCTCGATTTCCCGCGGCCCAAGCGCCGGGGCGATGGTGTTGATCTGCACCTGGACCGGCGTCGTGTCCGGAAAAGCGTCGATGTTGAGGCGGCTCAAAGACACGACGCCCCAAGCGGCGGCGGCCAGCGCGAGCAGCACCACCAGCAAGCGATTACGCAGCGAAACGTCGATGATCCAGTTGAGCACCGCATGTTCTCCGAAGGACTCACCACAGAGACACAGAGTCACAGAGAATCCACAAAGAATACAAAAGAGTATTTGTCTTCCGACTTTCTTTGTGCTCCCTCTGTGTCTCTGTGCCTCTGTGGTTCAATTCCGACTCCACACCAGCCCGAACCGGACTGCTAGTGGCCTTCGCATCAGCCCAGGCCGAGGTTGTTCTTCAAAACTTCAGCGCGGAGATTGGCGCTGTTCTTGGTCGCAATCACTTCTCCGGGGAGTAGTCCGGCGATAATCTCCGTGTAGGCGCCGTTGGTTACCCCCGCACGCACAGTACGCACGTGAAAGACCTTCGGGGCCCCCGGCTTGTGGAAATTCTTGTCGCGGACAAAAACAATGCGGCAATCGCCTTCCCAGTGCAGTGCCTCATTGGGAACGACGATGGCCTTTTTTTCCTCGCGGAGGACAATCTGGCCGACGCCAAACGCATTGGCAAACAAGCTGCCGTCAGAATTGGACAACTCGGCCCGAAACGGAACCGTTCGCGTCCGTTCATCGAGCTGTGAGCCGCGCCATACCAGCTCACCGGAAACCTCGGTGTCGCTGCCGTCGGGCCGGAAACGCACGGTCTGACCCGGTTGGCCGGTTTTGGCATCGCGCACGCGCACATATTTGACATCCTCGGCGCGCACGTTGAGGACCAGCCACATCCGGCTGGAATCTGTGACCACGAACAACGTCTTGGATGGTTCCACATTTTCGCCTGGGACAGTCTTAGCGGCGGTTACGACGCCGTCGCGCGGGGCCAGGACCGGCAGCAGATTCGCGGACATGGTGCGCGCGTCCAAGAGTTTTCGGACCGCTTCGGGGATGCCGAAAAACTGCAAATGCTTGGCTAGTTCCTCCGCCGACTTGTCCTTGATCGAATCCAATTGGAGGGGGAGGCCGAAATTGACCAGAGTCTGCTGCGCGCCCATCAAGCGGATTTGCGCCTCACGCAAGACGGTTTCCGCTTCCCTATATTGCGGGTCTGTCACCGCGCCAGTGTCCTTGAGCGGTTTCAAATACTCCAGTGACTTCGCTTTCAACCCCACCTGCGCGAAGGCCTGAAGAAATTCCGTTTTCGCCTTGCCCACATCGAGCGCGTCCACAAGCGCCAATACGTCGCCGCGCTGGACCGCCGCTCCCAGTTTTCCTTTCTCGCTCACGTACCAGGTGCGGCCTGGCACCGGGCTGGAAATGGGCGCAACCCGCGATTGCTCAAACGTGATTTCACCGCTGGCCGTAACGGTCTCCACGATCAAGCCTTCCGTTGCCGAATGATGGTGCTCGACGCCCATCTTGTCCAAGACGGCCTCTGAGGCGAGTTGCAAACGGCGCTCTTGCAGTTTGCATTTGGAGTTGTTGCCTGGGCGTTCCTTCAAATCGAGAGCGCGTTGTGCTCGATCTAGATCGGCTTGCGTTATTTGCGGCACCGATGGGAGCTGCGCCAATTCCGGTCTCTCAAACAGGCAAAAGTGCACGCCGTGTTTCTTGCACCAGACGGACTTCACGCGCGGCAACAGAGATTCGTCGCACTCCACGCAAATCGACTTCGGCACGCTGTGTTCCGTGCACCAGTCGTCTTTGTCCGCTGCGCCGTCGCCGAACAGCGCGGAAAACTTGGGAAGGGCCCAACCGCTCTGGTGGCCCCAATAAGCCAGTCCGCCCAGAAACGCCAACACGAGCAGCGTGGGCAGACTATGAAGCAGCCAAACCCACGCCCCGTGCTTCTTGGCGAAGGTTTCTTCACTTCGAATCGATGGTTCCTGCATGGCTCATCTCCAACAAACAGCGTGGGGTAAACATTCTTGTTTGTCCGCGTCTACAGACATTCACCTCAAATAGGCGTCGGGTGGCATGCATGCCACTCGCTGATGAAGCGCCACGAAACCTGGCGCCTCGACATGCTTTCGCCGTGCCGGTCCGGAATTCGAACTCATTGCCAACGATCGGCGAAAGCATGCCACCTAACGCTTCACGAGCATTGGTCTAGGGCGCGCACTGGAAGCGTGTACGTGGAGCTAGATTCGAGGTGGGCGGATTAGACCGTCGCAGAAGGGAGGTACGTAGTTAGAACGGAACTCGACAATGTAGTCGCACAAGAATTCGAAAACGGCGGCGGGCGCTGCCGGGGCATTCATGCAAGGCGCCTTGGCCACGCTGCACAGTGCGCATCCGCCCGGCAACGAGCAATCGCGGCCATCGTTCGGACAGCAAGGGCAAACGGGCGCCGACGAAACGTCGGCAGGCGACATATCGGAAGGTCGATCGTTATTGTTGAAGGTCCCTCGCTCGCGCGTCGAGCTAGTGTTGACGGACCCTCGCTTGCGCGTCGGGCTAGTGTTAGCGGTCCCTTGCTCGCGCGTCGGGCTAGTGTTGACGGACCCTTGCTTGCGCGTCGGGCTAGTGTTAGCGGTCCCTTGCTTGCGCGTCGGGCTAGTGTTGACGGACCCTTGCTTGCGCGTCGGGCTGGTGTGTTTTTCGCAGTGTGCACAACAACCCGCAGGCTTTTCGGTCTTGGCATCGTGAGATGACTGCGCAGCGCGACAAGAAGCCAAGACCAATTGAGCGTGGGTATTGGCGAAAAGATACGCCAACAGGCTAAAACAGGCAATCAGTCGATGCCGCGACCCACGCATCACGCACAACCCCTCTAATCGCCACTTCCACTATATTCTCATCGGCAAAGGGCTACAAGGCAGAACAGGAAATCCCGGCGCGACCTGACCTAAAATCGCTTCTGCCTTTGCAACAGATACTCCATGAGCGCCCGGTCGAAACTGACGCTCGTGTCCATCGGCACATAGTCGATGTTCGCCTTGGCGCATTCCGTTTTGTAGAAGTCGCGAAACTCGGCCAAGGCCTGCAGGTAATCGGGCCGCATGCCGGGCGCATCGAGCGTCAGCTTGCGGTCGGTTTCCACGTCTTGGAATTCGACGATGCCTTCGAACGGGAATTGCACTTCCGCTTCGTCGAGGATGTGGAAGAGGATGATGTCGTTGCCGCGATGGCGCAGGTGATGCAAGCTTTGCATGACCGGCCCGGAGTCGGTCAAAAGGTCGGAGAAGAGCATGATCAGGCTCTTGTGCCGGATCATGGCGACCAGCTGATGCAGGCACGCAGCGACATCGGTTTGGCCCACGGGTTTGAGATTGGCCAACACCGCCAGGATCGTGCCGAGCTGGGTGCGTTTGCTGCGCGGCGGCAATGCGGTCTTGATCGCCGTGTCGAAGGTGACCAATCCGACCGGATCCTGCTGATAGATCATGAGGTATCCGAGGGCGGCGGCCAAACAGATGCCGTACTCGAACTTCGTCAATTCCTGCCGATACGTGTACGCCATCGACGCGGACAAATCCATCGCCAGGTAGCCGGTGACGTTGGTCTCGGCCTCGAACTTCTTGATGTAGTAGCGATCGGTCTTGGCATAGACGTTCCAGTCGAGGTCCTTGAGATCGTCGCCGGGCACATACTTACGATGTTCGCTGAACTCGACGGAGAAACCGTGGAACGGGCTGGCGTGCAAGCCTTGCAAAAAGCCTTCGACAATGAACTTGGCGCGCAAGTCGAGCCGAGAGACTTGGCGAATGACTTCAGGACGGAGGTATTGCTCTGCGGTGGCCATGTCACTTGCGCTTTTCGTACTTGCCAACCTCCGGCTCGCCGATCGTCTGCAGCAATTGGGCGATCACGTCCTCGCTGCCCTTGCCTTCGGCTTGCGCCTGGAAATTCGTGCTGACGCGGTGGCGCAGAACAGGGACGGCGATTTTTTTGACGTCTTCGAGGGCAACGCTGTAGCGACCGTCCATGGCGGCCATGGCGCGGGCGCCCTGGATAAGGAAAATGCCGGCGCGCGGACCGGCGCCCCAATCGACCATTTTCTTGACGAAGTCGGGCGCCGTCGGGTCCTTGGGCCGCGTGGCGCGCACGAGCCGGGCCACATAGTCCTTGACGTAGTCGCCCACCGGCACCGCCCGCACCAGTTTTTGCATATTCAAAATGGCCCGCCCAGTCAGCACCTTGATGATCTCGGCGGCGTCCTCGCGCGTGGCGATCTCGAGAATGCGCTTTTCCTCGTCATAACTAGGGTAATCGACTTTGATGTTGAACATGAAGCGGTCGAGCTGCGCCTCCGGCAGGGGATACGTCCCTTCTTGCTCGATCGGATTCTGCGTGGCGATGACGAAAAACGGATCGGGCAAGTTGTAAGTTTCCTGGCCCGCGCTCACTTGACGTTCCTGCATCGCTTGCAGCAATGCAGCTTGGGTCTTGGGCGGCGTGCGATTGATCTCGTCGGCCAACACAATGTTGGCGAAGATGGGGCCTTTGACAAACCGGAATTCGCGCCGGCCGGCTTCGTTTTCGTCCAGCACCGACGTGCCGGTGATGTCCGAGGGCATCAAATCCGGCGTGAACTGGATGCGCTTAAAGGACACGTCGAGAATCTGGCTGATCGAGCTGACGATCAGCGTCTTCGCCAGGCCCGGCACGCCGACCAAGAGGCAATGGCCGCGCGTGAAAACCGCGGCCAGAATCTGCTCGATGACCTCGGCCTGGCCGACGATGGCCCGGCGGAGTTGATCGACGATTTGCGTGCGAACTTGAGAAAACTGGGCGAGATATTCGCTGATTTTGTCAGACATGTCGGGAATCAGAAGTCAGGGGTCAGGCGTCAGGGGTCAGGTCCCTTCAACTCCCCTCGCCCTCAGGGAGAGGGGTACAGTGTGATTGTAAGTCAACCGGGGTGGGAAAACCAATCGGGAATCCCGCTTGCGTTTCGCGTTCGATATATCCTGCAGCGCGACATCGTGTCATGCGAGCGCGAAACGCAAACGACCGAAACTAATCCACCAGCGCGGTTGATTTTGGTATCCAGCCGATTTCGCCGGTGGAGAACTGAATTTGCAGCCAGTCGCCGCGCTCGTGAAGCAACCGCGCTTCCATGCCGCGCGCGAGCACCGGCAAGTCGGGATGACGCGCATACGAAGGGCCGTTGCCTTTGAGGAATGGCGCTTTGTCTTCGACGACCACCACCAAGGGATAGCGCTGTTCAAACGAGGCGCAGTCGTGCTGATGCCAAAGTACGCCGGCTAAGAGCAAGCCGCACAGTAGAAAAAAGCTGCCGCGCATGCAGTTTGTCCGCCGCCCGTGCATGAACCAGCCGGTCCATTGCCATAGCGCGACGCCATAACAAAGAAAGGCGGCCAGCAAGATTGGATACGGCGGCAGGCGGCGCAGCCACGAAGGAAGCGCTTCAGGTTTGCCCGTGTCGCCAAAGGAATAATGCACTTGGGCGCGCGCGTATTCGAGATTGTCAGAGAGGCGTTGGTCACCGGGGTCGAGCCGGAGACCGCGGCGATAGGCGAGAATCGCTTCGGGCAGTTGATTGCCCAGAAAAGCCGCGTTGCCCCAATTGAGGAAGAAGGCGGGCTTGCACGGAGATTCCGGGAAGCGGCCTTCCTGATGGCCGCGCAATATGCCTTCGTAATGGCCGGCGGCGCTCTGGAAGTATTTTTGCCCGTACTTGCCGCGGCGCTGCACGGCAACGCCGAGCGTGAACTCCTCCTGGCTCATGTCCAGCATCATCACATACACCGGCGGCGGCGGCCGCTCCCGGTTCCACGGCCAGGGAAAACCCATCCCCAGCACGGTTAACACGAGCCCGACGCGCGAGCAAGGGTTTGTCAACAGCACTAGCGCGCCGCGCATGGGGAAGCCTCCAGAACATGAATGAGCCGGCTGGCGTCGTCGCGCAGCGTCGCGGTTTCGGCAGTTTTCGGCCCGAAGCGTTGGGCATCGCACTTTTGCAAGAAATTCGCGCACGCAAGCACGGTCGCCTTGTCCGCGCCCAAGCGGCGCAGAAAACGCGCCACTTCCGCGGGCGTCGGCTCGTTCGCGGGCAGGTCAAAGCGCTGACGCAAAAACTCGCTCACCGCGGCGCGCGTGCGCTCCACCGGCACGGATTCATTCTCCAACTGGGCCAGTGCAGTTTGCGCCGCCCGGCTGCGCAGGTTGCGCCGCGCTTCCTGGATGCTGGGATGCAGCCGCCGCCAGCGGCGATACCACAAGAAACACACAAGCAGCGGCGCGGCGACGGCAACGCCCAATAGCCACGTGGGCGGCAGCGGCGTTCGTCCGTCTTGGTAAACGACTTCCTCCACCGACGCCATTGAATAAAAGCCTGGCGGCGCCGGCACCACATTCAACTGCAACTCCGCGAGGGCCTTTTCGGTCTTCTCCGTCACCGTGATGGGAATCTCATCCGCGAACGAAGTTTGAAACTTTTTCCGATCCGGCGCGAAGTATACGAGCCGCAGTCCCGGTATTGCTTTCACGTCCGCGCGCTTCGGCCGAAGCCGGTAGACGAATTCCCAAAGTCCTTTCACCGGATCGTGCTTGTCTTTGTCGTCGGCGTCTTCCACATAGAAATCGGCGGTCAACTCTTCGGGAAACAAATGCAGCATGCCGCGCTGGGGCGGATACTTGTCCGCTTGGCCGACGATGCGCACGGTCAGCGTGACGGGCTCTTCAACGCGAACTTTGGCCGGCGTGGCGGACGCGGACAACGTAAACTTGCCGGCGAGCTGGCTGAAGTTCTTTGGCGCGACCGACGGCAGTGTGAAGTCTTCCGTTTGAAAGAAACCACAAAGACACAAAGACACAAAGGATGCACAAAGTTTTGATGACACTTTTTTCCTCTGCTTTGAGTTGCCTTGGTGTCTTTGTGTCTTTGTGGTGAAATTCCCTCGCTCGCGCGTCGGGCTGGTGTAATTCCGGACTACCAGTCCTTCACATTCTCCGGAACGCCCCACGCCAGCCGCCGATAATTGCGCCGCTCCAGCATGATGCGCCGCGCTATTTCCTCCAGATGCGCCTCGGCCTCCTGTTGGGAGAGCGGCACCAGCTCCTTTTGGTCCGGCAGCACCGTCAGCGGACCCACGCCGGCTTTCTTCCCTTTCGACGGATCCTGGCCGTTGCCGGGTTCCTTTGACTCAGGCCCGCCGGCGTCCTCCTTGCCGAAAGCGTCCTTGCCGTTCTTGCCTTCCTTGGACTTGGCCAGCACTTTCTTCAGGTGCTTTCCTTTCGGTTCTGCTTGATGCTGCTGGTCCTCGGGCCGCGCGTCGTCCGGATTGGTCTTGAGCCAAAGGTGCCGCGCCAAATCCAAATTGTGCCGGGCGTCGGATCGCAGGCTTGGATCCAGTTTCTCCAATGCTAGGCAATCGCGCAACGATGCGATGGCCCGTTCGACGAGGAAACGGTTTTTGCCTGCCGACTGTTGCAGAAGGGCGTTGCCGCGCTGGAACAGCGCCAAGGCGCGCCGCTCCAATGGAATGCGGTCGTCCTCCAAACAATGCTGATAGGCGAGTGCGGCGTCGGCGTATTTCTGCGCGCGATACAAGGCGGCGGCTTTGTTGAACGCCACCTGGCCCGGATCGAGCGAAAGCTCCTCAGCTTTCTCGAATTGCAGCGCGGCCTTATCGAATTCGTCCCGGTCAAATGCCTCTTGACCCAGGCGCAGCCAGCGCTCCACGCCGGGCGGCGCCGCGCTCACAAGGAGCAGCACGACCGGGAAAAACGCCAGCCGCGGCAGCCGGCTGGAAGCGTTGCCGCGACGAATGCCAAGCAATAGCCATAGAGCGAACAGCGCTAAGGCAGGTCCCAGGAACAAGGCATAGCGCGGCGTGAAGACTTGAAGTTGGCCGATGCCGCCTTCTTCTTCCAGCGAGGACAAGGGGGCGGCGGCGAGGATGTTGGGCAAGAGCTTTCCCAGCGGCAACGGGTTTGCGTAGGCCGGAAGATAGACGCCGCGCGTGCGGCGCGCGATCTCCTGCAAGGTCATTTCGTTGACCTGACTCAATACCGGCTTGCCGTTGTGAGTCAGAAAGCCCATTCCTAGCGGAATCTTGCTGGGCGAGTTTGGGTCGCCGACCGCCACGACATGCACCGGGACCTTGCGTCGCCGCGCCTCCTCGGCCCCTTCCAGCCATTCTTCATCCTCGGCAGGATCGTCGCCGTCGGACAGCAGGATGACGTCGGTCGGCCGCTTGGGGTCGGCGTGTTCCAGCGCGAAGCGCAGCGCCGCGCCCAGACGCGTTCCGGACGGCAAGCCTTCCTCCGTCTTGGGCCGAATCGCCGTCGGCAGTTCGTCCGCGTCGATCTGGTCCAGGGCGAAGAGGAAGTGGTCGAAGTCCACAGTCAATGGAAAAGCCAGAGTGGGATGCGCCGCGAACAACACCAATGCGACGCGCGGGCCGCCCGTCCGGCTTAATGTTTCGGCCAGCTGCCGCAGCGCCCGCGTCGCCAGCACGCGCCGGCTCGGCTGCTCCGCGTCCATGCTGCGACTCACATCGATCAGCACGAAGACGTCGCGCTGTGTCCTAAGGGCCTCACTTGGCTCTTTACCCCATTGCGGCCCGGCCATTCCCACAATCAACAGCATCAGGGCAAAGTACAGCACCAAGCCGCGCAAGAAGCGCCGATCGTTGCCGCGCGACAGCAGGCGATTGGGGAAAAAACCGTTGCCAAACGTCGCTAGCGCTGCCTGCTTCTTCCGGTAGGCGCGCAGCAAAAGCCATGTAACGATCGGCAGCAACCCGAGCAGGGCCAAAAGCCGGGGATGTGCGAACCAGGTTTCCAACGACGTAAGCATCGTTTACTTGATGTCTGGGAGCTAACCACAGAGGCACAGAGACACAGAGGAATCACAAAGTATGAAAAAGAGTGAATACAACATATGAGCCACGCATTTCCTGCCTCTCTGAATTTTTCTTTGTGCGTTCTCTGTGTCTTTGTGCCTCTGTGGTTAGTTCCGATCTAAGGAATCCGCCGCCAAATCGTCGCTTCCAACCCCACAAGCACACTAAGCGATACGAACGCTGCGAGAGCGACCCAGGTGAAGCCTTCGTGGTAGCGACGAAACTCGAAGCTCTCGATGCGATCGCGTTGCAGTTGATCGATGCGGGCACAGGCGGCTGCCAACGCGACGGCGTCGCGCGCGCGGAAATACTCGCCCTTGCTGATCCGAGCCACCTCTTTCAATGACTGTTCCGCTTTGGCGTCGTCTCCCGGTTTGGCCGGCACGAGGGCTTCGACGCCGGCATCGAGCGCGTAAATCGGAATGCCCATGTTCCCGGCAAGCTGCGCGGCCTGCCGGGGCGTCAGTGCCGGCGGCGGCACGTTGCTTTCGCCGTCGGTCAGAAACAAGATCGCCTTGTGCCGCGTCGGCGCTTTTTGCAGCCCATAAAGCGCCCACGCCAAGGCATCGCCGGGATTGGTCGTCGCTTCCGTCGTGATGCTTCGTGTTTCTTGCGCATCGAGTATCTTCAAGAGCGCCGCATGGTCCAGCGTCAGCGGACAAACTGTTTCGGGGTATGTGGCAAAGACCACCAAGCTTACTAGGTCGTTCGGCCTTGGCGGAATAGCCACGCCTCCCGGCCCTTCGCCTCCTGCCGCGAACAGCCGAAACACGCGCTTGACGCCGTCGAGCCGGCTCAGGACTTGGTCGTCCCAAAAAAAGTCGCGCTCGCTCATGCTGGCGCTTACATCCACCACCATAGCGATGGCGACGCCCTCAGTGGGGATGCGCGAGCCGGGGTCGGGCCAACGCGGTCCGGCCAGCGCCAAGACGAGTAGCGAGAGCGCTATTCCACGCAAGGCGATTCCCCAACGCCGCGCGGCCGCGCTTTTTCCCTTGGGCAAATTCTGCAAGAGCCTGGTGTCTGAGTAGCGCAATGCGGCCCAGCCGCGCCGCCAGCGCCAAATCAAGAGCGGCACGAGCGGCAATAGCAAGAGCCAATGCGGTTGGGCAAATATGGGCATGTCACTCTTTTTTACCAAATCCTGTGCCGAAGCAGAATGATCTGCTGTTTGGTCGGTTTGCCGGACAAAGCGGATGCAATTGCGAGTTGGAAAGGCGTCAACGACGAAGATTTGTGCAGCGGCGGTCAGTTTTTGCTCGCGCAAAGAATGACAACCGCTGAGGCGCAGAGGATCGCAGAGAGGGGCGGAAGAAACGGTAGAAAAACGGCTTTCTTAAATCCTTCCGTCTTTTCTCTACGTTCCTCCGCGGTTGAGATCTCCAATTTCAATCAAAACAGACGACCATGTCGCTGCGCGGCGACATGTCGTACGCGACACAGATCTCATGGCGCGGCGTAAACGTGGCCGGCACGAACAGCGGCACGTAGTCGAAGGCCACGCCGATTTCGTGCCTGGGTGTGAAGCCGCCGGCGACGACGCACTCCACCCAACGGCTTTTGTCCGCTGGCGGTGGACATGGCCGGGTGGATGCATCGTAGCGCACACCGCGACCGCGAACCGTAACGCCGAGGTAGTTCACCGCGATTTCATAGCGCGGGGTCAAGGAAGCAGTGACCAGATCGCCTTGTTTCGTCAGGTAGAAGAAGAAGCCGTCGTGATCGTGGTCGCCGACGTGCTTGTGCAGCAGTCCGGCGAGGCGCGACCGCTCGGCTTTCAAGGACTGAAAGCCGGCAACATCCGGAATGGCGGTCAACTTGGTGATAATCAGGCCGGTGCTGCGTTGTTGCTGCTCCTCTACCTGGCGGCCGAAGAACTCGGACAAAGCGGCTTGCACTGATTGCAGTGTTGGCCCGAGCACGGTAGAGGACATGCTTGCTCCTGGAGGTTAGTGCGCAACCCCACCCATAAAAGGTTATGCTGTTTTTGGGTCGAAAGCGGACAAAAATCGCTGGAAAATGGAACGATGGGCATAGGTTTGGCGGAAGTTGCGTCGTTGGCTGACCGGCGGTTGAGCCGGATTCTCATCTACCGAACAACTCTTCTTCGACTTCCGCAAAAGGCTGATGCCAGCGGCCGGCAGAGAGATGGGAAAGCGTCTCGGTTTGCCGGTCGTGATTGTCGTTTGACAGCGCGGCGAATACTCGGTCAACAGCGGCGTGATTTAGCCCCGCGGACGCTCGCGCCGGCGGCACTGCTGCCTGTTGCCGCCGGGAATCATGTTTCTCCAAACTTGGGAGGTCCATTGGCGCACGCCGCAACGCCAACAAACCTGCCTGCCCGGAAGGCAAGGATGTCTTCTGCCCAAAGGAGGCCGGCCCGCCGATGGCCTGGACGCTGAAATCGTCGAAGCGGGCGACGGCATTTTGCGTGCCTAGACCGACCTGGCCATCGACGACCGACTGGGCGTACGTGAAACTGGCCTGGAACACGCCGTTGGCGTAGAGCGATGCTTTGGTGCCGTTTTCCAATAACAGTTTCAAGCTGTAATCGGTGACGGCGTCAATCGGCGCGTTCTTCAGGGCATCGACAACCCAGCCCGTGGTAGTGCGACGGCCGATGACCCATTGGTCGGCCCCCGCGTAAGCGCCGGCGAATTTGAATTCGGTCGGGCTCACGTAATCGAAGACGATTACGCCGTTGCTCAAAAAGCCTGCACCCGCGGCATTGACATTGATGACGGCGCGGATGTCCACGTTATTGGGCAACGGCGCGCCCAGCATCAACGTGGCCACCGCGTCCTGGCCCGCGGCCGGCGTCACCGCGAACCGGTTGTTCGCGATCGAGAAATAGCCCTGCCGCACCAGCAAATGGTCCGCGACGCCGTCGTTGAAGTTCTCTTGATAGGGCAACGAGGCAGTCGCTGTTCCCGTGAACTGACGCACGAGCACATTGTCAAACCGGCTGATCGCGTTGCGCGTGCCCACACCCACGCGGCCGTCGGTAAGCGATCCGGCGAACGTGTGTCGCACTTGCGCCACACCGTTGACAAACAGGATGGCGTCGGTGTCGTTGCTGATGACCAGGCGGAGGTTGTAGTCGGTCGCCGGGTCGATGGGGAAGCTCTGGAATGCGTCGGTAACCCAGCCGGCGGCGTCGCGATGGCCGATGAGCCACTGGTCGCTGCCGACGTAGGCGCCGGCGAACTTGAAGTTCGTTGGACCTTGATAGTCGAAGATGATGAACCCATTGCTTAGGGTGCTCGGCCCGGCGGCGTCTGCATTCATCGTCGCGAAAAACTCCAAATCGTCCGGCAACGCGCCGGCCACGCCCAGCGTGCTGATCGCGTCTTGACCGAACAAAGGCGACGCCGCGTAACGAGCATTTTGCACCGTCCACGCGCCAAACCGCGCTTGGAACGCGTCGGCCACGCCGTCGTCAAAGTTCTCCGTCACCGGCAAGTTCAGCGTCGGCGGCGCGAATTCTAGCGCCGCGAAATCGTCGAACCGGCTGATCGCATTACGCGTGCCCAGCCCGACTTGGCCGTCCGTCAACGAGCCGGTGTATTCTCTTGCGAGATAGGGCACGCCGTTGACGAACAGCGTCGCCATCGTGCCGTTCTCGACCACCAGACGAATCTGGTAATCGGTCGAAGCGTTGATCGGCGCGCTCACGAAGGCGTCCGTGACCCAGCCGGTGGCGTCGCGATGGCCGATGAGCCATTGATCGCTGCCCGTGTAGGCCCCGGCAAACTTGAAATCTGTCGGCCCCACGTAATCGAACAGGATGAACGCATTGCTCAAGAACTGCGCGGTCGCGTCTTCTGCGTTGATCGTCGCGCGCACCTCGAGGTTCGCCGGCAGCGCGTGCGACAGCAAGAGCGTGCTCACGCCGTCCTGGCCCACGTCCGGCGCGACGATGAACTTGCCGCCGAATACGGCCCATTCGCCTGCGCGCAATTGCAGATGGTCCGCAACGCCGTCCTGAAAATCCTCGCTAACCGGCAGCGTCCCGGGCGTTGGCGCGCCCGGCGCGGCCAGTTCTTTGAACTCCACGTCGTCAAAGCGGCTGAGGGCGGTGCGCGTGCCCACGCCGATCATGCCGTCGGTCAAGACGCCGGCATAGGTAAACGAGACACGCGGAATGCCGTTGGCGAACAGCGTCACAGTCGAATCGCTTTCGATCGTGACGCGCAAACGATAATCGGTGAGCGCATCGATGGGCGCTGTGGCCGTGGCGTCCGTCACCCAGCCCGTGGCGTTGCGATGACCGATCAGCCATTCGTCGGTGCCCGCATAGGCGCCGGCGAACTTGAAGTCCGTGGCGTTTTGATAATCGAAGATGACAAAAGCGTTGCTCAGAAAGCCGGTCGTAGCGGCGTCGGCATTAATGGTCGCTTGCAGGTCCAGGTTGGCCGGCAGCGGATTTGTCAGGCTAAGCGTGCTTATCGCGTCTTGCCCGGCCGCCGGCGTTGCCGCATAGCGCCCGCTGCTCACGCTCCACGCGCCGGCGCGCACCTCGAAGAAGTCAGCGACGCCGTCGTTGAAGTTGTCCGCGTGCGGCAATGTTCCCGATGGCGCCGGCGTGAATGATTCCACTCGCACATCGTCAAAACGGCTGATTGCGCTTTGCGTGCCCACGCCGACTTCGCCGTCGGTCAAGGACTCGGCGTAGATGTGCGCAACGTAGAAGACGCCGTTCGCCATGAGCGTCACTTCTGCATCGTCCTCGATGGTCACCTGGAGAGCGTAGTCCGTCAGCGCGTCAATCGGCGCGGTTGCGAAGGCGTCGACTACCCAGCCCGCGGCGCCGCGGTGGCCGATCACCCATTGGTCGATGCCCGCGTAGGCGCCGGCGAACTTGAAATCGGCCGGCCCTTCGTAATCGAAGATCACCAAGCCGTTGCTCAGGAAAGCGCCGCCGGCCGCGTTGACGTTGATGACAGTTTCGATCTGGAGATTGGCCGGCAGCGGATCGGCGAACAGAATTGTCTGGATGCCGTCCTTGCCGGCGAAGGGCGTCACCTGCAGGCGGCCATTCTGCACGTTGGCAATGCCGGCGCGCTGCTGGAAATGATCCGCGACACCGTCCGCAAAACTCTCGAACAAGGGCAGCGTGCCCGGCGTGGGCGGCGTCGTGTCAAAAAGCAGCACATTGTCGAACCAGGTCGAGCTGTTGCGCGCGCCCAGGCCGAGCTGGCCGTCGGTCAAACCGCCGGCGTACGTGTGGCTGACCTTGAGGACGCCGCCGGCAGACAACGCCACCGTCTGATTGTTCGTGACCACAAGCCTTAAGTCATAGTCGATGGCGGCGTCGATGGTTTGTGATAAGAAGGCGTCTGTGAACCAGCTGGACCCCGTGCGCCGGCCGATCACCCAGCGGTTGCCGTCCATGTCCGCGCCGGCAAACTTGAAATCGGTCGGGCTATGGTAATCGAACACGAGGAAGCCGTTGGTCAGATAATCGCGGAGCACGAAGCCGAAGATTTCGACATGGCCCTCGTCGGCGTTGAGAGTCGCCTGCAATTCGAAGTTGGCCGGCAGCGCTCCGGCGACGTTGAAGGTGCTCACGCCCGCCACGGTGTCTTCATCGGCGGCGGGCAGGACGTTGAAGCGGCCGCCCGACACGTTCCAGTCAGAGGAGCGCGGCGCAATGGCCTGGGCCAGGCCGTCTTCGAAATCTTCGAGAATCGGCAACGGAAATGTGGGCGGCGGCGGGGGCGGCGGTTCCGGATTGCCCACCGCGGCGGCCACATTGAGGCGTCCGCCCGTCACCGTGATGCCCACCAATTCCGGAAGCGGATCGACCGTTCCAAGCACCTGGTCGATCACTTGCTGATACGTCCAACTTGGGTGCAGGCTCCATACCAACGCGACCACGCCGGTCACGTGCGGCGTCGCCATCGACGTGCCGGAAAAGACGCCGTAGCTGTTGTCGGGCAACGTGCTGAGAATGCTCTCACCGGGCGCCGCCAGATCGACCGAAACGACGCCGAAATTCGAAAACGTCGATAGGTCGTCGGTGTGGTCGGTGGCGGCGACGGCAATAACGTTGTCCAACTCGAATGCGGCGGGATACACCGGACTCACGTCGATGTTGAAACCGTTGCCGAATTCGTCGCCGTTGCCGGCGGCGGCCACGACGATTTGTCCCGCATCGCGCGCCGCTGCGAACGCGTCGTACAACGCTTGCGGGAATGTACCGGTCGCGGCCCAACTGTTGTTTGAAACGATCGCGCCGTTGGCGGCAGCGTAATAGATGCCGGCGATCATTTCATCGACGTCCGCCGAGCCGTCGCCGGCGAACACCTTGACCCCCATAATGCTGACATTCCAGTTGACCCCGGTGATGCCGATGCCGTTGTTGCCGACGGCCCCGATGGTGCCGGCGACGTGCGTGCCGTGGCCGTTGTCGTCGAGCGGGTTGCCGTCGTTGTTGGCGAAGTCGTAGCCGTGCACGTCGTCGATGTAGCCGTTGCCGTCGTTGTCCTGGCCGTCGCCGGCAATCTCGCCGGGATTGACCCAGATGTTGGCGGCGAGATCGGGATGGTTGTAATCGATGCCGGTGTCGATGACCGCGACGACGACTTGGCTCGAGCCCGTGCCCACATCCCAGGCGCGTTCGGCGTCGATGTCCGCGTCGGGAGTGCCGCCTGATTGTCCTGTGTTTTCCAGGTTCCACATATCGGCGTAGCCGGGGTCGTTCGGCGCAACCGTCAACCGCAAGACGTAATTCGGTTCAGCGTAAAGCACGCGCGGATCGCTCTGGTAAAGCGCGAGCGCGGTCGGCACATCGACGCCTTCGGGCAGCGTGATGCGCTGCAGTCCGGGCAGGGAAGGCAATAGAGTTTGGCTATCCGCCGCCGGCAGTATGGTTGACACGAGCCCAATACTATCGACTGTGTCGTCGCGAAAACGCACCAGGATGCTGTTGGCGTCATACGCGGAGGGGTCAAAGGCGAACTGGCCCATGTCCAAAAGGGGCATGTCCGCGCTAAGTGCAATGCGCTCCTCGAGCGTTTCGAGTGCAAGTCTGTGGACTTTGCGCAGCGGTTTGCGGAGGGACTTTCGAGTGCGAGTCAATGACATATGTGAAACTCCCTGACGTTGCGCGCAGAGGGAAGCGAGTGGCGCACAAAGGCGACAATCATTAAGGGGAGAATTGGGGAGTGAGGGAATTTGACGGCGTCTCAAGGATACGTGCGTGCACCGCCGGAGTCAAACGGAAAGTCGAGCTTTTTTGGTTCGAGCACTATTCCTCCCCGCAAGGGGAAAAACTGCGTGCATATAAATACAGGGATGGCATGCGGCGTGACACGGTCTGAGTCGAGGCCCGGCGGCCTTAACGTGTCTTTGTAGGGGGTGACGCAAAGCTTCCGACGGGCCGCAATTCCAACTGCGCTCGACGTGAGGTCCTAATGCAATTATCCTGGCAAACAATGTTCATACTTGTCGCCTTCTCGGGCGTCTTTACTGGCCAACCATCTGCCGGCGAGAAGAAGCCCGACTATCCCGTGATTCGCACCGGGCAGACTCCACTCGGTTTGCTCGGCCGGCCCATCGGCGAGTATTTGACCGTTGAAGGGCAGAAATACGCACCGAAGGTGCCACTCATGGAAGATACCAGGCGCACACTGATCGTCGATACCGTCAACGGCAAGAAGCTGCCCAAGCCGGTTCGGGTCACAATTGCCACAATCGAAACACTGCCGGACGGCGTGCGTTGCGTCTTCAAGGGTTATGAAAGCGGCGGGATGTTGGGACTGCCCCCGGGTGCCTTCAAGGCAGCCGAAGAAGCCGGACAGCCGCTCGAGCCAAGGACGCTCGTCTGGGGCTGGCAATTCCACTTTGTCGTCACGTCCGCTGTCAGTCCCAAAGGGCTGAAAATCCAAAAGGGCGAAGAGCGCTAGACGTTGGGATCGAGTTACTTTGCATCGTTTTGTGACTTTGTTACATACCCTTCCGAAATTCCGCTATCGTCCGCCGCGCCCCACCATCGACCATATCCACTTCGCTGGCCGTCTCGAAGAAGCGCATGCCGCGGCCGACCCAGCGTTGCGCCGCTTGAGCATTTGGCACATACATGCCGGCGACTTTGCCGTGACGCTGGGCGGCGGCCAGTGCTTTTTCCACCGCGGCGGCCACGTCGGGATGGCCGAACTCGCCCGGTTGGCCATAACTGATCGACAAATCGTACATGCCAAGGAAGAGCACATCGACGTGCGGATTGCCGAGAATGGCGTCGAGGTTTTCGATGCCGGTGCGGGTTTCGACGTGAGCGAGCACGACGGTTTCGCGGTTGCCCGTGTCGATGAGTTGGCGGCCGGTGGTTTGCAGGTTGTAGTCGCAGTTGCCCATGCCCGGCGCGGCGGCGCGGATGCCGATGGGCGGAAACTTCACATAACTCACCAGGCGGTCGATCTGCTCGCGCGATTCGGTCCAGGGTAACTGAATGCCGATGACGCCGCACTCCAAAAGCTTGGCCACGTGGGTGCGCGAACACTCCGGCACCTTGGCGACAACCGGCAGCCCCTCCATCCGGCAAGCCAAGACGAAGCCGGCCAGGTCAGCCTCGTTCATGAAGCCGTGCTCATATTCGATGTAGACAAAGTCCGTGCCGGCGTATTTGTAGAGCTTCGCCAGCCACGGCTCGCACACATGCTGCACCGTCAGGCCGACGAGGACGCGGTTTTCCTTGAGGAGGGACTTGAGACTGGGCATCGCTGTTTCCTATTAGCCATGGTGTGCGGTAACGGAGTGTGATTGTACCACCGAGCTTGCCCGGATCAATGTCCTGATGCGCGCTCGCATTTCGCCAAGTTACGCCACACGGCTTTTCTCTAGCGTGCGCCGATTGGACGGCTTGCTCAGAACGCCATCGCCGGCTGGCTGGCCCATTGGCTGGAACAACTGCAAAACAACCGCATCTACCGCCCCGAGCAGATCGCAGAGGCCGTGAACGATACGTTTCTAGGTCGCGACCAACTGCCATGGTTAGATTCGGTCGATTTTTCATCCAAATGTCGATTTTCTTCTTGCAATCCATTTACTAGATCGGTAGAGTTTCGTCCCTCTCATCACATCGCCCGCTTAGGTCGCCCTGCATCTTCCGTTGCACGTAGGCATTGCCGGCTGGAATCCGGACGTCATTTCTAGGTAAGGACGCCCTAACTTGAGTCTTTGCACCAGGAGACTCGTCATGAAGTCCTTCACCATTCGCAGGAATTCGCGGAAAAACACGGCATTTCCGAATACTCGTCTCGACCTTGTGGTGCTGGAAGACCGCCTGGCTCCGGGCGACATTCTGAGTCTCTTGCTCTACAACGCCTGGCTCGGCGATCCGGTGCTTGCGCCTGCCGTGGCTCAGCTGGAGGATGAACTTTTTGCAGCTGACGACACACAGCAGCTGGAGATTGGATCTCTTACGTTGCCAACGGCCACTGTGCCGACTGCAAAAGATATCGGCACGTCCGATACTTCGGAAAATCTTGGCGGCAGCGCTAATGCCGACACGAACTTCGTTGCCGCACCGCCGACCGAAATCTCGTTCGACGTGTTCCTCGCCGCAACTGCAGCGCTCCAAAATCCGTTCACCGATCCCTTGGCCTCGCCCCTCACCCCTCCGCCCTCAGCGTCAACCGGCGGCGGCGGGTCTTTCACACCCGCCGATCCCGTCAATTTGCCGCGCTCCGAACCAAACGGCGGCGG
>JAKEHV010000069.1 GCA_022614915.1 Gemmataceae bacterium
GCACCGCCGATACGCTTGTGTTGCGTTTCAACGACGTGGAAGGACTGCGGCAAGCGTTCCGGCAACACGGCGACAAGATCGCAGGCGTTATTCTCGAACCGGTCGTCGGCAACATGGGCCTGGTCGCGCCGACAGCGGAGTTTCTTGCCGAGTTGCGCGGCCTGACGCAGAAACATGGATCGCTACTTATCTATGACGAAGTGATGACCGGCTTCCGCTTGGCCCTGGGCGGCGCGCAAGCGCTCTACAAGCAGACGCCGGATCTAACCGTGCTCGGCAAGATTGTCGGCGGCGGCTTGCCCGTCGGCGCGTTCGGCGGTCGCAAAGACATCATGCAAAAAGTGTTGCCCGCGGGCCCGGTCTTTCAAGCCGGCACGCTCTCCGGAAACCCGTTGGCGATGGCGGCAGGCTTGGCGACATTGCAGGAGTTGCGCGAACGGCCGCCTTACTCTTATCTCGAGAAGCTGGGGCAGAAGCTGGTAGACGGCCTCTCGGTCGCGGCCCGTACTGCAAAGATCCCACACCAGATCGCGCGCGTCGGCAGTATGTGGACGCTGTTCTTTGCGGCCGATCCGGTCAGCGATTACGAAGCCGCGAAGAAGTCCGACACCGCCCGCTTCGCCAAGTTCTTCTGGGCCATGCTCGACCGCGGCGTCTATATGCCGTGCAGCCAGTTCGAGGCGGCTTTCCTGAACACGGCGCAAACGGCGGAGCACATTGAGCAGACGATTGCCGCCACACGCGACGCACTGATGGAGATCGGTAGCTGAACTGCGCCTCGTAGGATAGGATTCCGTTCCTGTCCTACCGCTCGTCGGCGCTTCCGCCTCGTAGGATAGGATTCCGTTCCTGTCCTACCGGTTGGATTCGGTCTTCGGCGCTACGGTCAGGAGCGGAATCCTAACCTACGAAAGGACATTGGGGTCTATGCCATTCGACGTGATTACTTTCGGCGAGGCGATGATTCGCCTGAGTCCGCCGAACTTTCGCCGGCTGGAACAGACGCTTAGCCTTGACGTGTTCGTGGGCGGCGCGGAGCTCAATACCGCCGTCGGGCTGGCGCGGCTGGGGCGGTCGGCGGCTTGGGTTTCGCGGCT
This sequence comes from Gemmataceae bacterium, assembly GCA_022614915.1. Lineage (GTDB taxonomy): Bacteria > Planctomycetota > Planctomycetia > Gemmatales > Gemmataceae > JAKEFD01. Next base: position 1,098 of record JAKEHV010000069.1, read on the forward strand.
GACCAACAACCCCTTGGGCCGGCTCATCGCCAACCGGGCCCGCGAGGCCGGCGTCAGCACCGAGCACGTGCTGTGGACGGAAGACGACCGTGTCGGCGTCTACTTCCTCGAGTTCGGCGCGGCGCCGCGCGCCTCCAGCGTGCTTTACGACCGCAAAGGGGCCGCCATCGCCAATGTCCAGCCGGGCATGATCGCATGGAACAAGGTTTTCGCCGGCGCGAAATGGTTTCACCTGACCGGCATAACGCCCGCTCTGAGTGCGTCTGCGGCCCAGACGACGCGCGAAGCTTTGGCCGCCGCCCGCGCTGCCGGCGTGCGCACCAGCATCGACCTCAACTATCGCGCAAAGCTTTGGAGCCAGGCCGAAGCCGGCAAATGGATGAGCGAGTTTATGCCGCTGTGCGACGTGCTCATCACCACTGAGGAGGACACCGAGCGCGTCTTCGGCATCACCGGCAAGGACTACGAAGAAGTGGCGGCCAAAGTCGCCGACCGCTTTCCCGTGCACATGGTCGCGATCACCTTGCGCGAAAATCCGCTCGTCTGGAAAAACTCCTGGACCGGCATCGTTTACGAAAAGGGTAAAATTCTGCGCACGCGCAGCTACGAAGTGGAGATCGTCGATCGCCTGGGCGCGGGCGACTCGTTCGCCGCCGGCTTGATCCACGGCCTTCTCGATAACGATCCGCAGAAAGGGCTGGATTACGGCGTGGCGGCCAGCGCGCTCAAACATTCGATCCCCGGCGACTTCGCTTGGATCACCCGCGCCGAGGTCGAGGCGATGCTGAAAGGCGGCGGGCTGCGGATCAGCCGATAAGCGCCTCAACGGATTCGTTCCATTCGAGTCACTGCGCTCTGGAACGAATCCGTGTTTGTAAGTAACGGCAAGCAAAGAACTTACAGGATTCGTCCCACAGTCACACGGACACCCACCTCCTGGCACGAATTGGTACGAATGGAAACGAATTGGTACGAATTGGAACGAATGGAACGAATGGAACAGATTAATTCGAGACAATATGGTCTCTCTCAGTCGTACGCAGGTCCGGGAATGCGATAGCCGAGCGATTGCGGCCTTTGGCATTCCGGCGCTAGTCTTAATGGAAAACGCCGGCCGGGGCGCGGCGGACGTGCTCGTTCGCCTTGGCATCCACGGTCCGGTCGCAGTCTGTTGCGGCAAGGGCAACAACGGCGGCGATGGCCTGGTGCTCGCGCGTCATCTCTTCAATCTCGGCATCCACGTCCACGTGCACCTCTTCGCCAATCCCGCCGAGCTTAGCGCGGAGACAGCCACGCATTGGAACATCGTCGAGCGGCTCGGGACTACGGCAACCGTTTGGGACCTTGCCGTGCTCGATGATGCGAAGCTGGCCGTAGAGCTGGCGAAAGCGGAATGGATTGTCGATGCGCTTTTCGGCACCGGTTTGACCGGCCCGGTTCGTCCGCCGTTTGACCGCATTATTCAAATGATCAACGCAAGTGCAACTCGGGTCTTCGCCTTGGACATTCCGTCCGGCCTGGATGCGGACTCGGGAAGGCCCATAGGGGTAACGGTGCGTGCACAGCACACCGCCACTTTCGTGGCGCCGAAGCGCGGCTTCCTCGCGCCCGGCGCAGAGGAATGGCTGGGCCGGGTGCACGTCGTCGATATCGGCGTGACTTTCAAGGATTGAGCCATACATTTCTCGCTATGATCCGGCCCACCACGATAGAAGACGCGCCGCTTCTTGTCGAGCTCGCCCAAGCGACCGGCATGTTCAAGCCGTTCGAGATTCAAGCGCTTCGCGAAGTGTTTGACGATTATTTCAAACAGAACCAGGGCCTGGGCCACAAGTCCTTTACCTTGGAACAGGGCGGCAGATTGGACGGTTTCGTCTACTTTGCACCCACCGCCATGACCGAAGGCACCTGGCACTTGTGGTGGATCGCAGTGCGCAAAGACCAGCAAGCCCGCGGCCTGGGGGCCGAGCTGTTGCGTTTTGCCGAAGAGGATATCCGGAGTCATGGAGGCCGGCGGCTGTTCATCGAAACGTCGTCCAAGCCGCACTATGAAAAGACCCGGCAGTTCTATTTGAAGCACGGCTACGAAGCGCACGCGCTTCTGCAAGACTACTATGGCGAAGGCGATTGCATGGTGGTGTTTCGAAAGACATTAAACGCAGAGGACGCTGAGAACGCTGAGAAGTAAAAGGAAAAGTCGGCGACTGCAATCTCCTTCTCCGCGTCCTCCGCGCTCTCTGCGTTTTATTTTCTTATGCTGCCAATCACCTTGCCAACCCATTTGGAGTCCTGATTCAAAACGAAGCGCCCAAGAGTGCTGCCATCCGCATATCCCGGTCCCCAATATGCTCCAGGGCTGTAGGCAAATACGCGTTTTGCCAAATCACAGCGAAAACTGCCTATGTCAATCAACCCGTTTAACTCTTTTCTTTTGATGAGCGGCGCGTCTTCTGTCGCTTCTTGGAGCGAAGCGGGAAAAAGCTTGGGGTAGGCGCTCAGCATCCTGAGCAGGGCCGGTCGAATGTCCTTCTCTGCCATTTCTTTGTTCCACTTGGCCTCGCGGTCTTGGGCAAGGGCAAACGCGGTTATGACGAAGATTCCCGGGCCGATGAGCAAATAGCGACTCATTGTCAATTTCCTTAGAGCCGAAGGAAACACTCACCTGGCGGGCCGCTGCTATGACTTCACCCGAGCAAAACCGTGATGTGGCTGCGCTCTACACGTTCATTACAGAACCTTCAACTGTACTTCGCCAATTTGGATAATGTCGTTCGCCCTCAATCCTTGCTTCTTTCCGGGAGGAACGCGGCTGCGGTTTACGTAGGTCCCGTTGCTGCTGTTCAGGTCCTCGATGACAAGAGAGCCGTTGTCGCAGACAATGACAGCATGCTGACGAGAAGACCAAATGCGCTCTGGAAACTCCTGGAATTCGATATCAACTTCAACCGGCTTCTCGTCAGCGCGTCCAATGACGTTCTGGCCCTCGAAAATGGGATACTCCATACCGGGCTTGGCGCCGCGAACCACCAACAACCGGGCCTTCACCGCAAGTTGGTTGCCGGCGGGCCGCGCATTCTGTTCAACGGCAGCGCGCTCGCCAAGTTGGCCCTTGGCGGGGAGACGCACTTCAACAATTCCAGCCAGCGTCAGCACGCCGAACACAAGGACCGCAACAAGAAGCAATAGCGTCACAACCGCATGGATGAATTGCAGCGGTCTCATACGTCACCTCCGTCGCCGAATGTTCGGCGGCTAGGGTTCGATCGTGACCGACGGCCGAACATTCTCACCACGAAGCACGATGCCGGCCGGAGATCCGCCAACAAACTCGAATTCGGCCAACAGCGACTCCAAGGACCGCCCCCGCATCCACTCCAAAGCCAAGTACGCTGCAGCCCCGAATGGTGGCCGAACGCAAACGCACGCACATTCGCCAAGCGGTAGGCCATAGAATGGGCCGAGCCTGACCGACTGCTCTGAGTCGCCGAGAAACGGCTCCCACCCGTTGCGACGTCCCCGGAACACGAGACTTACTGATCGACCCTTGGTCCATTCGCCGGCCTCGATGCACGTACACGCACCCTCCGTGCGCGGCCGATAACCTTCGGCATAGGCGGTGCGCATGAATTCGACATAATCTCAGTCGAACTCATTCCATTCGGCTTCGGGCTTCGCGATCGGGTATGGCCAAAAGCGTTTCTCCATTGACGTGTCCCCTGCCGTCGAACGCTACATCCAACGTTCGCCACTGGCCGTCAAGTCTACGTGGTTGCTTTCATCTCTCGCCGGCGGCTTTCAGGCCAAGATCTGTGAAACCGGCTGGCCGCCGTGCGCCACCGGGTGCGGCTGGCCGGACCGGTCGTAGACGGGCATGTGCGGGTCGATGCCCAGGCAGTGGTAAATGGTCGCGATCACATCCCGTATGTGCACCGGGTTGTCCCGGATGTACGCGGCTTGGCTGTCCGAGGCGCCGTAGACGCTGCCGCCGCGGATGCCAGCGCCGGCCAACACCACCGAGTAGCAGAAGGTCCAGTGGTCGCGGCCGCCCTTGTCGTTGATGCGCGGCGTACGGCCCATCTCGCCCATCATTACGACCAGCGTCTCGTCGAGAATGCCGCGTGCATTCAGATCTTCCATAAGGGCGGAGTAGGTGTCGTCCAGGCCGGGAAGGTGTGTCGTGCGCAGGATAGGGAAGTTGTTTTCGTGCGTGTCCCAGGCCTCGTTGCTCACCTGGTAGCGGTTCGAGAAGTTATCCCAGCTCACGGTGACGAAACGAACGCCGCGCTCCACCAAGCGGCGGGCGAGCAGAGTGCTCGAGCCGAACAACGTGCGCCCATAGCGGTCGCGCAAGCGGTCGGGCTCCCGGCCCAGATCGAAGGCGTGGCGAACCTCGCTGGAGGTGAGCAGGCCGAAGGCCGCCTGCTGCGTCGCGCCGTAGCCGCGCAGCGCGTCCGACTCCGCTTGTCGCAACCCGCCGTCGAGCTGATCCAGCAGGCGGCGGCGCGTGTCCAGCACATCCGCCGAGAGGCCGCCCGACGCGACGGCGACCAGGCGCGGCTCGCCGCGGACCACCTGCGGATACCACTGCCTGTCGGGCGGGTTATCGACCGAAGCGACGCATTCGGTGCAGAGCGGGTCGTAGCGCCGGCCCAGAAAGCCGGCGGTCGAGCCCGGTTTGCGCTTGTATTCTCCCCAGCCGACGCCGGCCGGCACGCACACGTACGCGGGCAACGGCCGCCGTCCACGGCTTTGTTCGTCGACATACGCGCAGACGGAGCCCATGCCGGGCGGGTCCGTGGCGCGGGAGGAGTCGATGTCCGGCGGCGGCACGTCGTAGCCGGTGAACATCGGGAGATTGTTGTGGCAGCCGCCGTTGTGGTAGACAGTCCGCACCACCGCAGCCTTGTGCATCCAGCGAGCCATCCGCGGGAGCAGTTCGCAAACACTCACGCCCGGTGCGCTGGTCGGGATCGGCCGGAACTCGCTGCGGATGCCGGCCGGGGCGTCGGGCTTGAGGTCAAACATGTCCTGTGTGGGCGGGCCGCCTTGCAGGTACAGGAGAATGACACTGCGAGCCCGACCCGGCCGCACGTGCGTGCTGCCGGACCGTTCTAGGGCCATGAGGTTTCCCTGGTCGAAAAGACCTCCCAAAAGAGACAGGGCGCCTGCTTTCAAGGTCTCGCGACGGGTCCAGCCTTCGCAACAACGCGGACTTCCGAGCATCGTGATCGTGGGCATGCGATTCCCTCTTAGGCAGCACGAATTCAACGTAGCAACAAGCGGCCCGCTTGTTGGCTCCGAAGTCATGTCACAAGCGAGGCCGCTTGTGGCTACACAAGCGAGGCCGCTTGTGGCTACGGGCATCGACACCTCTGAATCAATACATCTAGTTTCCTTTTTCAGCCGAGTAGGGGTGGGCTATTCGCAACGTCGTCACCTGTGCTAAGAATCTGACGCTCAGACAAGAGGGACGCGCCGTTGCTCTTCCATCTTGGTGCGCAGGTGAGCGAAGTACGGGCGCAGATCGACATGACCCGAGCCGCAGGATGAGCAGCCGCCGCCGCTGCCGCACGTGGAACAGCCGCCGCCGCCTTCGGTTCGGCCGCAATCGGGTTTGCCGCAGCCGCCGTGCTCTTCGTGAGGCGCCGGCAGGGCCAGGTTTTCCAGCCGGATCTTGAGCGCGAACGACTGTTCGAGGGCATCGGCGAAAGCATCGATCTGGTCCGATTCGCCGCCGACGTATTGCAACAGAGCCTGGCCGTCGAGCAGCATATCCACGTCGAGGATTTCCAAAGGCAACGATTGCTCTCGGGCCAGGCGGCGGCCAGCGTCGAAGATTTGGTGGCCGAGCGCTTGCAATCTAGTAAGCGCTGCTTCATCCTCGGATTCGACAAGCCGAAGAATGGTTCCCGACGACTGCGCGCCCAAGAGCCGGGATTGCCGTACGCTGGCGGGACAAAGTACGGCGCCCAATTCCAGTCCGCGTTTGGACTGTATGACGACGCGCTGGCCGCGCGCCGGGGCCAGTTTCTCCGCGACGGCGAAGTTGCCCAAGGCGCCGCTCTTGCCGTGGCTGACCACATAGAACTCGGGAGTCCCCTCACCCCCATCCCCTCTCCCCGAGGGCGAGCGGAGATCGCGCAGGCTCGCCGACTCGCCTGCGGGCGTGGACAACAGTCTTTCGGGAATGGCGCTCATGTGATGCCCAGGCTTTCGCGCATGACTTGATCGTACATGTCCGCGCCCTGTTCGGTGCTGAGGTCCAGGCGCATTTCGTTGATGACTTTGATGCTGAGGTCGCGCAGCCAGTATTGCCAGCAGTCGGCGCACACCTGCTCGTAAATCTTCTTGCCGACTTCATCGCTCATGGGCGGCTTGGGCAGTTGCCTGGCCCGCGCGCCGGCAAAGCACCCGGGCCGCTGGCAGCGGAAGCCGCCTTCGCTCGCGCCGCCGCCGGGCAGCTTGTCGCGCTTGGATTCCGGCGCCGGCTCGCCTAGCTGCACAAGCAGCTTGACCATCTCGTCGCGCGGAATATTGTCGCCGCGCTCGTCGGCCACCGCAAAGCCTTCGCGCAGCACGCGCAGCGCGTCGTCGCGTTTGCCGAGCTTGATGAGGCTCGCGCCCAAAAGCTGAAACACTTTGGAGAACTGCGGGCTGAGCTCGAGCGTGCGGCGAAAGGACGCGACGGCGTCCGCGTGCTGGCCAGCTTCCACCAAGAGCTGGCCCAGACGAAAATGCCCCAGCTCGTTCTCCGGGTCGTCATTCGCCATCTTACGAAACTGAGCGATGCGTTCTTGCAAATCGTTCATTGGCTCTCCGGTTCCGTTAACAGTCCCTCGCTCGCGCGTCGGGCTAGTGTCAACAATCCCTCGCTCGCGCGTCGGGCTAGTGTCAACGTTTCGAGCTCGTATCAGGGGACAAGTGAGCGCGAAACGTAAACAATTCGCGCTCCGCGCTCCACTCTCCGCGCTCCACTATTTACCGATTCCCGCCAGGTCGAGGACCGTGAGCGGATAGCGCAGTTCAATCGTCTTGTTGGCGATCTTGTCGCGGGCCATGATCTCGATGAAAAACGAGCCGGTGCGGTTGAGATAAATGGGGAACTGCATCGGCACGAAGTTCCCCTTCGTCAGGTCGATTTCCTCGGGCAAATCCTTGGGCAGATTGCTGAAGATCGGCGGCGCGACCGGCTTCTGTTTGCTGTCCAGCACGCGCATCATGATATCGACGTTGGGGACCTTTTTCGCGTCCAAGCTCATATCGACAATGGCGAATTGGGCGCTGTAGGGCTGTCCGGGAAAGCCGACCGCTTGGGCGCTGATGCCGATGAAGCCGAACGTCGACGCCACCACCTCAAACTCATACAGGAAGGACTTGGATTCCTTGGCCAAGCGGTCTTGCACGGTGAGCTTGATGAAGTATTTGCCGGGCGCCTGATTGCGCGGCAGGATCAGATGCAAATCGCCGGGCATACGCGTGCCGCCCAAGTGCGGGGCCGCGTTGTTGGGCGTGTCCCACTTGTTGGTGCTGGTTTTGGCTTTGTCCAAAAGCTCCAGCGTGGTGATGTAATTGGCGCGGCCTGTCTTCGGGTCGAGGGCCAACCCTTCAATGTCGTAGGTCATGTACAGCACGTCGCCCGGCAGGCACTTGACGTCGGTGCGCGTGGCACCCAGAGATCCGTAACAAGGGCGGATGTTCTTGAACTCGAGGGCCGACGCCTGACCAACCGCAAGACCCAGGCCAACAAAGCAAGCGACGAGCGAACGCGTCATGTGCGGTGGACCTCCACGCGTCGTATTACGTGGGGCGAACATTCCTGTTTGCCCAAATGCCAAAGTTCGTTTGGGCAAACAGGAATGTTCGCCCCACCTAATCTCGATTGCGACAACGGTTATTGTGGCGGGTCGATTCTGGCTTGACTAGAGGAAAAGTGTGCACGGCGCGAAGAAGCGCAACTGAGGTGCGAATTCGCGTGACGCGCGCTTGACCGCATGGGCAGCCCTGTTTAGAATCCAGCTATTGGGTCATGCGAATCGTGGCATGACGGGCTAGAGCCTGCGGGCGGCCGACCTGGTTGCCGGCCGACGCGGGGTGGATCTAGCGAAAGGAGGTGGTCCCGTGTGTAGTGGTAACCAGCAGAGGTGGCTGCGCTAACGCAGCCGACGGGCTGCCGTCGGGCGCAGCCACAGCATTTGGTAGGGATCCGCGGCGCGTATCTACGCCGCGGATCCCCTTGTTTCCTCGTGGGGCAAACATTCCTGTTTGCCTCGCGGAGGGCAAACAAGAATGTTCGCCCCACATGGATTGAACATGAAGGCCGCGAAGTTTTACTTTTGGTATTACTTTACCCCGTCGCCGGACCCTGGGGATGCGGCCCATTGATAGGCTACATCGTTTAGCTCACAACCCCGGGATCCTTCCGGGGTTTTTTGTTTTCCATCGTGCTCGGTTATGCCTCAGCGGCCGGCACGGTTAGTGGAGCGGGGCCAAGGACTCTAACCCATGATTGTCGTCATGAAACCAGGCAGCACCAAAGAGCAGATTGACCACATCGTCGAAGACATCCATCAAATGGGCTTGCGCAGCCAGGTCATCGTCGGCACCGACCGCACCGTGATCGCTGCCTTGGGCGAAAAGCGCGACGGCGCCAAAGAAGCCCTGGAAACCGGCAACGGCGTGGAGCGCGTCGTGCCAATCCTGGCGCCGTACAAGATGGCCAGCACGGAGGTGAAGAAGGAGCCCACTTGCGTCGAGGCGCTCGGTCTTAAGATCGGGGCCGGCCGCATCGGCGTCATCGCCGGGCCGTGTTCGGTGGAAAGTAAGGAGCAAATTCTGCAAGTGGCCGAGACCGTGCGCGAAGGCGGGGCGGCCGGTTTGCGCGGCGGCGCGTTCAAGCCGCGCACGAGTCCTTACAGTTTCCAAGGCTTAAAGGAAAAAGGCCTGGAATTGCTTGCCTTGGCTCGCGAGAAGACCGGATTGGCCATCGTCACGGAAGTCATGGCCCCGGAAATGGTACCACTCGTGGCGAAGTACGCCGACGTGATGCAAGTCGGCGCCCGCAACATGCAGAATTACCCTTTGCTCGAAGCCGTGGGGGAAACCAGGCTGCCGATCCTCTTAAAGCGCGGCCCCAGCGCCACCATGGACGAGTTTCTGCTTGCCGCCGAGTACATCCTCAAGACCGGCAACTCCCGCGTCATCCTATGCGAGCGCGGCATCCGCACGTTCGAAGATCACACTCGTTTCACCCTGCCGTTGGCGACTGTCCCCTACTTGAAACAGACCACGCACTTGCCGATCGTCGTCGATCCCAGCCACGGCACCGGCAAGGCCAATCTGGTGTCGCCGATGGCCGTCGCCGCCATCGCCGCCGGAGCGGACGGCCTGATCGTCGAAGTGCATCCCGATCCGGAGAAAGCGGTCAGCGACGGCTACCAATCGCTCACCCCGCCCGCATTTCAGAAGATGATCGCGGAATGCCGCAAGGTGGCGCAGGCGCTCGGGAAGAAGATGGCTTAGCTTCATTGCCCAGGCTGTAAGTGAGACTGCGCAGATAATTCATTTGCGCCTCGGCGTCGCCTTGAGCGAGGACCTCGTCGCAACTTCGTGCCGCACCGACCCTCAAACGAACGGTGCCCCCTTTTTGACGCACCATCTCGCGGACGAGTAGAAACATTGCCGCAGGATGGAAGACGCGCCGCGCCATTTGAAAGACGCGTCCCGGCGCGCCGTCCACGAACACGGGCAGCACCTGCGCCGAGCTCTTGCGAATGAGCAATGTCGTTCCGGTCCGCCAGGCGGCATCCACCGGCGCGGATCGGTCGCCGGTGCGAACGTAACTTCCTTCTCCTGCCGGAAAGAGGATCACGACGTGTCCTTGCCGCAGCCAGTCGATGGCTTCGCGGACGGCGGCCGACCTGCTGCCGGCACTGGGCCCGTCGCTGTCGTTCACGAAAATTCCGTGCTCCGCCATGCCCGGAATGCCCTCGAAGGCCGAGGTCAGCATCACTTTCACGTCGCCACGCACCTGGCTGACCATGTGCGCGATGGCCAGACCGTCCATTCCGTTGCGCGGATGATTGGCGGTGACGAGCAAGGGGCCGGTCTTCGGAATGCGCTCGAGCGCGCTCGCCGGCCATGTCACCTCGAGGTCAAACGCGTCCACCGCTTTTTCGAAAAACGACACGTCGCGAGCGTCCTTCGCCAACGAGCCAAAGACCCGGTTGACCGCAGCCAACCCCAATAGGCGCGGAAACAACCGCGGTAGCACGTTCAAAAGCCGCAAGCCCGGCGCTTTGGGATCGACGAGTTTCACGCGCAATCGGCCCCGGTGATCGACACGGAAACGCGGGTCGAGCGTGATATTAAGTCCAAGGAATCGACGAGTCGCGGACATGTTAGACCTCACCTTCATGATTGTGGAGGATCCATCGCCCTCAGAAGGCAAGGCACGAAGAAGGCCGAAATATCACGCAAGGCTTGGTGAAATGGAGGCGCCGACAGGAAAGCAATTGACGGAATTCAAGGTTTTTCAGGGAGTTTGAAGCCGATCTTCTCGCGAACGGCGTCGGTCAGGGCCTGCAAGATGTGTGTATGTTCCGTGAGTATTCGATTGTGTTCCACGAGCAGGCCCTCGATCCTTGCAAAGCGTTCGGAATTGACCCGGTCCATGTCCGCGACGCGTTGATCGATTTCCGCCATGCGGGCCACGAACGCGGCCTGATTCTGAATCAAAGTCGCCAGCGCTTCTTCGAGTCTGCCGTTGCCGCCGGATTTGGCACGCGCCATATTGTTTCTCCCGAATCGTCCGTTTATTGTAGCGTGCACACTAATCTTAGCAAAACCCACATTTCTCCTTGAGGGTCCCGCTATGTTTCGCGTTTCCTTCCTCGCGTTACTTCTTTGTGTTCTCTTCTCCGTGCCCGCCTTCGCCCAAAAGAA
>JAKEHV010000012.1 GCA_022614915.1 Gemmataceae bacterium
GGTCCCAGTCGGCGAGGTCGAAGAGCTGGCGATAGGTCGCGCCGTGGATTTGCTGATAGTTTTCGTCGTAGCGCGTGTTGTTGGGCGTGTTGGCGTCTCCGGTGCGTTCAAACGGGCCGACGTTCCACGACTTCGCCAGCGCGGCATCGCTTTTGCCCAGCGGATGGCGGAAGGTGACCGTGTGCAAAGCGCCCCAGCGGTCGGGCAGCTTCGTGAGCTTCTGGGCCGCCTGGATCAGTGCATCGTGCACGAGCTTGTCGCGCGCCCAGCCGGCTTCGGAGCCGAACCTGCCGGGCGACGGTTTCTCGAGCGCTTCGATCATGGCGGGCAAGCTGGCAATGTTCATAAACGACTTGCGCAAGTCTTTGGGGACCTTGTCATAGAATGCTTCTTGCAATTCCTTGAGCAAGACGGCATAGAGCGGCCCAGCGCGGGAATCGACGGAGAGTTTGCCGTCCCATTTCCCCAATAGGTCGAGGTGAGAATAGAGTCGCCGGTCGGCGATTTCGACATCCTTCAGCAGGCGCACGAGCGCCAAACCCGGCAGCGACACATCGTCGTGCTGGATGGCGCGGAAATCGTCCAGCGTGAGCTTGTCGCGCTTCTTGAGTTCGGCCTCGACGCGCTGAAAACGATACGGTGCGGCGAATTCGTAGCCGATCTGGTGCTTGTAGTCCTTCGGCAGAATGTTGTGGTTCGCGGTCGCTTCAAAGCCCGACGGCGGATTCCAGCGCTGCGGCAGCTCCTCGATTGGAATATACCCTTTCCAATCGAAGCCGCCGCTGCCCGGAACCGGCAACAGGCCGTCGTGGCTCGGGCGAATCGGGATCTTGGCCGTCGCGATCCAGCCGATCTCGCCGCTGACGTCGGCGTATACGAAGTTGAGGCCGGGGATTTTCCAGGGACCGAGCGCTTTGAGAAACTCTTCCTTGTTGCGGGCGCGATCGACGGCGAGCGAAGCCAGATACGCGGCCCCGCCGGGTTCATGCCCGACCCAGCGCAAGGCGTAGGCGCGGTTTTTCACCTGGTCGAAAAACAGCACTGGACCGTTGCGCGTATAGCGCAGTTCGACTTCGCGCGCCTCTTCGCCTTTCACACGGATCCTTTCGCGGACGATGGAGAATTCCTGCCAGCCCGCACCGACGCGGTACTCGTTCGGGTTTTTCGGATTCACTTCTTCCACATAGATGTCGGCCTGATCGGCGCCGACGATGGTAATGCCCCAGGCGATGTGTTCGTTGTGCCCCAGTGCGACGCCGGGCAGCGCGGGCTCGCCCGCGCCAAGGACGTTCCAGCCTGGTGCGTTCAAATGAACGAGATAGCGCAGGGACGCCAGGGCGATGGCCCGGTGCGGATCGCTGGCCAACAGCGGCTTGCCGGACGCCGAACGGCTGCCGGCGACGACCCAGTTGTTGCTTTCGGTCTTCGCTGGTTGATATTGCAGAAGCTTCGTCGCTGCCTCGAAGTCAGCCAGAATCCGCGCGTCGATGCCGGCCAAGTCAAGGCCCTTGGCGAGGGCGAAGTCGCGCGGCGGATCGACCGGGGCCAGCGCTTTGGCATTGGAGACGCCGACAGCTTGAATAAGCCGCGCCCGCGTGATTTCATTCTTGAAGTTTTGCGACATATAAATGCCAGACATGCGGCCCAGAATGTCCTCGGGCCGCCATTTCTTTGGCTTGAACTGGAGGACTTCAAATTCGATGGGCAGATTTTTCCCGCACTGGTCGATCCAGGCGTTGATGCCGCTGGTGAAGGCCGTCGCGATTTGCTTGGTGTCCGGTGCATAGCTGTCCCATTCTGCTTTCATGTCGCCGCGGTAACGCATGAGGCGCGCGAAGCGGTCGGAAGGCACTGCGGACGGGCCGAGCACCTCGGCAAGCTCCCCGGCCGAATGCCTGCGCCACCATTCGAGCTGGAACAGCCGATCCTGAGCGGCGACATATCCTTGGGCGAAAAACAGGTCGTCGGTGTTTTTGGCGTAGATGTGCGGCACGCCCCAGCGGTCGCGCAAGACTTCGACCGGCTCGCGCAGACCGGGCACGCGCAGGTCGCCTTCCAGTTTCGCAAGCACGACTTTCGCTTTGGCTAGAAGCGCGTCGGTGGATGGTGCTTGGCCATATAGGGGCAACGGCAAAGCAAACCAGACGGTCAACAACAGGAATCGGCGCATGGATGCTCCTTCGAAAGAGCGAGCTTAGTGCATATTGACTTGCATTCGGAGTGGATTGTCAAGAAAATCCACAGTATGAGCGAGCAAGAATACAAACCGTTGACGGAAGCAGAACGACTGGAACTTGCGAATCAGTTGTTCCGAGAGTTTTACGTTCAGTGCTTTTGGCATTTGAAGCCCGATTTGCAGATCACCAATGATTTCCTTCCATTGGTCATCCGCGGACTAAAAAACCACGGCGGCAGACGCGGCATGCTGGCGGCGGACCAGCTAGAAAGACAATAGATTCATGCCATTAACCGCTCTCCAAAAGGAAGTCCTGCAACTTCTTGCCAAGCATCGAAACCCTGAGAGCCATGCCGGCGGCGGCGCGGTCATCAATCGGGCTTTGGACAGCCCGCGCTATTCGTCCGATTTGGATTTCTTCCATGACATTGCCGGTAGTTTGGTTACCTCCGCGGAAACCGACGTACAAGTTTTGCAATCTCATGGCTTCGCTGTCGAGTGGTTGCTGCGACTGGAGTTCCTGCTGCGCGCTCGCATCGTGCGCAATGTCGATGAACTGCGGCTGGACTGGTGTTTTGATTCCGCATTTCGCTTTTTTCCGGTGCAAGCCGATCCAGAATTCGGCTACTGCTTACACCCGGCTGATCTCGCGACCAATAAGTTGCTGGCAGTGGTCGGGCGCGCTGTGATTCGGGATTTCGTGGATATCCTTTACCTGCACGATACCTATTTGAGTCTGGGCGCCATGGCGTGGGCGGCAAGCGGCAAGGACCCGGGCCTGACTCCGTTTTCCATTTTGGATTTCGCTCAACGACAGATGAAGTTTCGCGAAGAAGATCTTCAGGGCGAAAAACTGAACAAACCGACGACCCTGGTGGAACTGAAGACCAAGTGGTTGCAGGCTCTGGAACAGGCGCGCGACCTCGTGGCTCATTGGCCGGCCCGAGACAGCGGCTGCCTCTACCTCAACGAACAAGGCGTGCCGTTTACGCCGAACGCCGCTGACCCCAGTTTTGACAAGATCACTCGCCATTTCGGCTCTGTTCGCGGGGCTTGGCCGAAAGTCGTTTCCTAGCTTCATTGGATTCGGAGATCATCATGCGACCTTGGTTCGGGTTTCTCGCGTTTTGCTTCTTGCTTCTTCCTCTAAGCGCTCTCCCCGGGCAGGAAAAGAACCCGCACGTCGCCGCCACGCCGCCGTTGACGCCCGAGGAGCAGCTCAAGACTTTCCATCTGCCGCCGGGGTTCGTCATCGAGCTGGTCGCCGTCGAGCCCAAGATCAAGAAGCCGATCAACATCGCGTTCGACGCCTTGGGCCGGCTCTGGGTCACCGAATCGGTCGAATACCCGTTCCCCGCGCCCGAGGACAAAAAGCCCAAGGACACGGTCAAAGTGCTGAGCGACTTTGCTCCCGACGGCCGGGCACGGAAAATCGTCACCTTCGCGGACGGCGTCAACATACCGATCGGCGTATTGCCGCTCCCGAACGGCAAAAGCGCGCTCATCTACAGCATTCCCAACATCTATCGCATGACCGACACCGACGGCGACGGCGCCGCCGACCAGCGCGACGTGCTTTACGGTTCGTACGGCTTCGGCGACACTCACGGCATGACCGGCGAATTCATGTGGGGCTTCGACGGCTGGATTTACTGCTGCCACGGCTTCGCGAACACCTCGAAGGTGAAGAGCAAGGGCGACACTGCGATCACCATGCAGTCGGGCAACACTTATCGCATCAAAGCCGACGGCAGCCGGATCGAGCAATTCACATGGGGGCAGGTGAATCCGTTCGGACTCGCGTTTGATCCCCTTGGAAATCTCTATTCGTGCGACTGTCACAGCCGGCCGCTCTATCAGCTTCTGCGCGGGGCCTACTATCCCAGCTTCGGCAAACCACATGACGGCCTCGGCTTCGGCCCAGAGATGGTCACGCACGATCACGGCTCGACCGCCATCGCCGGCATCGCTTACTACGCTGCCGATCAGTATCCCGCCGAGTTTCGCGACAACGTTTACATCGGCAACGTCATCACCAATCGCATCAACCGCGACCGCATCGACTGGAAAGGCGGCACACCCAAAGGCGTCGAGATGCCGGATTTCGTCAAGTGCGACGATCCCTGGTTTCGGCCCGTGGACATCAAGCTCGGTCCGGACGGGTGTCTCTATGTCGCGGACTTTTACAACCGCATCATTGGTCATTACGAAGTGCCGCTCACTCATCCGGGCCGCGACCGCGAGCGCGGCCGCATCTGGCGCATTGTTTACCGCGGACCGGACGGCAAGGGCCAATCGCAACCGGTCCGCGATCTGGGCAAAGCCGACTTCACGCAACTTATCGACGAGATGGCGAGCCCGAATATCACCGTCCGCATGCACGCCGCCAATCTGCTTGTGGAAAAGGGGAAAAAAGACATCGACCTGCGCGTCGAGATCAAGCAGGCGATGAGGAATGCGGCCGGCACGCAAAAGGCACATTGCCTGTGGGTGCTGGCGCGGCTCGGCAATCTGCCCGAGACGGAACTGCAGGCGGCGGCCGCGGACAAGGAGAACATGGTGCGCGTGCACGCCTACAAGATTCTGGCGGAGCGCGAAGAGCTGACTCCGGCCTTGCAGCAGCTCGCGCTCGCGGGCCTGCGCGACCCGTCCGCCCTCGTCCAGCGCGCGGCGGCCGAGGCGCTTTCCCGGCACGCCGATCCCATGAACCTGGATTATCTCTTGGAAGTGCGGCAACTCATCCCGCCGGCCGACACGCATCTGACGCACGTGGTGCGCATGGCCCTGCGCGATCAGTTTCGCAAGCCCGAGATTTGGAGCAAGCTGGTCACGGTACACTGGGACGACAGCGACCACCGCGCCGTCGCTCATGCCTGTCTGGGAGTTGGTGACGAATCGTCGGCGAGTTTTGTGCTCAAGCATCTGCAGCGCCGCAACGAGCCGACGCCGATGTTCCTTCGGCAAGCTCACTACGCCGTGCGCTACGGCCCGCCGGACGCAGCGAAGGCCGTCTTGGCCTTCGTGCAGACCAAGCACCCGAAGGACTTGTCGTTGCAAGCGGGCACACTGAAGTCAGTGCAACAAGCAGCGCAAGAGCGAAACTCGCCGCTGTCCAAAAATGAGTTGGACTATGCCGCGAACCTTTGCAGCAAGTTGCTGGCTTCGACCGAAGGGAGCCATTTCCAGATCGGCGCGGAGCTGGCGGGCAGCTTTCGCGTGGCTGAGTCGCAGCCCGCGCTGCTGGCGGCGGTCCGGCGCGGCGACCTGTCCGAAGACGCTCGTAAAAAGTCCGTCACCGCGCTCTTAACCATCGCGGCAGCGGCCAACGTCGTCCCGCTGGCGGAGCTACTGAATGCCGCGGACGCACCCATCGGACTGCGCGAGCACACCGCCTACGGCCTGGCGGGCACGAATCTGCCCGAAGCGCATGCCGTTCTCGTGAAGACATTGGAAGCCGCGCCGGCCCGCTTGCAAACCATCGTGGCCGTTGGTCTGGCAAGCTCCAAAGCGGGCGGCGAAATGCTGCTCGACGCAGTCGAAAAAGGCAAAGCCTCGGCGCGTCTACTTCAGGAGCGGCCCATCGAGCTGCGGCTCAAGCAAGCGAAGCTCTCCAATCTCGACGCCCGGCTCGCGCGGCTGACGAAAGGCCTGCCGGCGGCGGATCAACGGTTGCAAGAGTTGCTCGGCAAGCGCCGCGCCAGCTTCCAAAGCGCCAAGGCCGATCCGCAAGAAGGCCTAAAACTCTTCCAGAAGCACTGCGCCGCCTGCCACCAGATCGCCAATCAGGGCGCGAAGATTGGCCCGCAGCTCGACGGCATCGGCGTCCGCGGCCTGGACCGATTGCTCGAAGACACCCTCGACCCCAACCGCAACGTCGATCAAGCATTCCGCGCCACCTCGCTCGAATTGAAGAACGGCCAAGTCATGATCGGCTTGCTCTTGCGCAAAGACGGCAACGTGCTCGTTATGGCCGACAATCAAGGCAAGGAGGTGCGCGTTTCGGAAAGCGACATTGCCGAGCGCGTCGTCGCGCAGCTATCGCCCATGCCGGGCAACTTCACGGAGCTCATGAGCGAGCCGGAGTTCAATCACCTGTTGGCGTATTTGTTGGAGCAGCGTGTAAAGTAGAACCAGCAGCGCTGAAATGGCTCAAGGGGAAGGCGCCGAAATTGTCGTGGCATTTTGTTGAAAGCCGGCGACTATCCGCTCCTGCAGCGCCAGGATGCCGCCCATGCTCTTGAAGAGCAGCCGCGCCAGTTTGTCCTGCACTTCGCCCAATTGCGCCAACAAGCGCTGTACCCAGAGGCCGTCGATCGATTGCCCCTCGTCGAGGAGGCCGAGGATCAACTGTTTCGGCAAGAGAAACCCGCCGAGCGATTGGCCGTCTGACATATTCTTTAGCGCCGGGATCGTGTGCTTCTGGGCGTCTTCCAAAGCGACCTGGAGCTTGGCGACGGCCTGGTTCAGCCAGCTCTTCACGTCGGCGAATTCCTGCGGCGACAGCTCGCCCCGGCTGCCCGCGAAATTGAGCGTGGCGTGCACGTCGTTCATCCCTTGCATGATTTCTTTGTGCATGTTTTGAATGACCATGTGAAAGCGGTAGCGCCGCTCCATTTCCTGCTGTTCGGGCATGCCGCCGTGACGTGCCAGGGCCAGGTGCGCCGTCAGCATGCGCGCATCGAAATCGGCTTTGGTCTTGTGGTCGCGCTCGATTTCCTCTTGCAGCTCCTTGAAAAGCTTCTCGGCCTCGCCGCCGTGAATCGCCCGCCCGCGGAACTGAATGATCCCCGCGCGCTGGCCGCTCTGCATCATGAACAAGAGGTTGCTTTCCTCAAGCCGCTTGTGGTGCTTTTCAACCCACGGCGCCAGCTCGGGACCGTAGAC
>JAKEHV010000497.1 GCA_022614915.1 Gemmataceae bacterium
CCGTTGGCCAGCATTGCGACGAAAGCGGGCGTTTGCCGCTCGACGCCGAGCAAACGTGTCAATTCTTCGCAATACATGCCGAAGTAATCCGCGGACACGTGTCCCGGCCCGACGCCGCCCACGTAGTGCAGAGAATAAGCAGTGAAGACGGCGATCATTTTCTCCCCTCGCCCCTTGGAGGGAGAGGCGTTGGGGGTGAGGGGGGGCTCTCGAATGGCGATGAAAGAGATAGTCGGATCGACCGGGCCCGCCGGCTCGATGAGATCGGGGCTTGCGACCGGCGGATTCATCTTCACTTTGTCGGTCTTGCCGAACGGATTGACGAGCGCCGGGCTGTTCGGTTTCATGTGCCAGCGGCGATTGTTGACATGCTCGGGCGCCTCGGCCGTTCCCCAGGCGATTTCGGCGGGCCGCAAGAGATTGACAGCCCGCTTGACGCCGTCCACGATGCGCCGGGCGACGAAGCGTTGATATTCGTCCATAGTCTGGCTCAGGATGCGAGCGTCTTTGCCCAGCGCGCTTGTCGCCGAATGTGTGTGCGTGGCGGAAATGAGCACGTGCGACGGCGGAATGCCAAGGTCCTTTTCAAGAATGGCCCGCGCTTCTTCGCTGACCTGGCGGTCGATGCCCAAAAGATCGCAGACGACGAACACGAGCTTGACTACGCTGTCGTCCAGGACCAGGCAGCGGACGTGCAGTTCGTCGTGGATGTGGGTGGACGGAAACGGGGCAAAACCGCCGACGATATTGCCTCCCAATGGCGGCGTGATGTTGCTGGTCGCGGCGCCCGCGCGGAGCCCTCGGCTTTTGGGCGCTTGGGCTTCCAATGACGGCGTCGGCAGTAAGGCTAGAAACGCGGCATAAACGATGGCCGACAAGCCAAAAGTCTTCATGGCGGCAACCTCAATGTGACCGCCATTGTCGACCACTGCGATTTCAAACTCAACTACTTATTCTGTTCCGACCCGGCCAATTGCGTAATACGTGAATCCCGCGGCCTTCACTGTTTTCGGTTCGTACAGGTTTCTGCCGTCGAAGATGACCGGTTCGCGCATCAGCCGGCGCATCACTTCGAAGTCGGGCCGGCGAAACTCTTGCCATTCGGTGACGATGACCAGGCCGTCCGTGCCTTCCAGCGCGCTATACGGTCGGTCGCAGTAGACGAGGCGGTCGCCGTAGATGTAACGGATATTGCCGAGCGCTTCGGGATCGTGGACGCGCAATTGGACGCCGTCGCGCAGCATTTCATCGATCAGCGTGAGGGCAGGGGCTTCGCGG
Organism: Gemmataceae bacterium; assembly: GCA_022614915.1. Taxonomy (GTDB): domain Bacteria; phylum Planctomycetota; class Planctomycetia; order Gemmatales; family Gemmataceae; genus JAKEFD01. Next base: position 1,279 of record JAKEHV010000497.1, read on the forward strand.
ACGTCGTCAGTGCGCGGCTTGAAGGACAGGCCCCAGACGCCCAGCGTCTTGCCCGCGAGTGCTGCGCCGTAGTGGGCGCGGATTTTGTTGGGCAACACCTGTTTTTGCCTGGTGTTGACACGATCGACGGCTTCGATGAGATCTACCGGCACGTTGAGCGAATTGGCCAGGTGGATGAGGGCATTGACATCTTTGGGGAAACAGGAGCCGCCATAGCCGGGACCGGGAAAGAGGAATTGGAAGCCGATGCGCTGATCGTGGCCGATGCCGCGACGGACGTCGTTTATGTCGGCGCCGAGCTTCTCGCAGACGTTGGCCATCTCGTTGATGAAGCTGATCTTGGCGGCAAGCATGGCGTTGGCGACGTACTTGGTCATTTCCGCGCTTTCAGGCGACATGACCAGAAACGGATGCTCGGTCCGCAAGAACGGCATGTACAACTCATGCAATAGTCCGCCGGTCTCAGGCTTGCGGACGCCGACGACCACGCGGTCGGGCTTCATGAAGTCGTCAATGGCCACGCCTTCCTTCAGAAATTCGGGATTGCTGGCGACTTCGATGTGTCTGACGGCTTTCTTGGCCATGCGCTCCGCCAATTGCCGGTTGGTTCCGACCGGCACCGTGCTCTTGATGACCACGACGGCGTCGTGGCGGATCGCTGTCGCTAATTGCTCGCCGACGGTCCACAGGTTGTCGAGGTTGGCAGCGCCGTCGGCGCTTTGCGGTGTGCCGACGGCAATGAACACCAACTGAGCATCGTGCACGCCTTTGGCCAAATCGGTCGTAAAGCTCAAACGTTGCTCGCGGACATTGCGCTGGACGAGCTCTAGAAGGCCCGGCTCGTAGATCGGCAGCTTGCCCGTTTCAAGGATGGCGATTTTTGCGGCGTCCTTGTCGATGCCGACGACTTCATTGCCGCTTTCCGCGAGACACGTGGATGTGACCAAGCCGACGTAGCCGGTGCCGATGACTGCAATTCTCAAGATGACTCCTCTTTGTACCCGGCTCCTAACGGAGCTCGGCTCACCGGAGCTCGGCTCGCCGGAGCTTAGGAGGCGCGCGCCAATCGGCGGGTGGTATTGACGGCGAGCTGGCGATACGCTCCGGACAGCACGTGCGCCACCCAAACGGTATTTTGTTGATACCAGCGCAGCGTGTCCAGAAGGCCCTGCTCGAAGGGAATTTGCGGCCGCCAGCCCAGTTCGGTTTCGATCTTGCGACAATCGAGTGCATAGCGGCGGTCGTGTCCGGGCCGATCGGCGACGAAGCGAATGAGCGACTCGGGCTTTC
>JAKEHV010000498.1 GCA_022614915.1 Gemmataceae bacterium
GTTGCAAACGTATTCGTCGCCGGCGACCGAGCCCAAGCCTAAATCACATAGTCCTCGTCCGTGGCTTCCGCGAATACCTTCAATTGTTTGGGCTTCACGAAGACGTTTTCGCCGGCGCGCAAGGCCAGCTCGTGAAAGCGCTCTTGCGAAAGTGCTACTTCCATGGTGCGGTTTTCCTGGGTGAGCAACAAGTCCACACGCACCTGGATGCCTGCGGCGTTCATGCGCAGCACTCGCGCCGGCCAGCCCGACGCCGACTCACGGCTTATCTCGAGCTGGTGTGGACGGGCGTAGCCGACGACAGGGGTGGCGTCGCCGGCGGGGTCCGCGGCCACCACCTGCCCTTCCTCGAGCCGGCCGTGAAACAAGTTCACCTGTCCCAAGAACCGCATGACGAACGGATTCGCCGGATGATGATAGACTTCTTCCGGCGTGCCGACTTGCTCGATGCGGGCATGATTCATGACCACCACGCGATCGGCCAGCTCCAAGGCTTCCTCTTGATCGTGCGTGACAAAGACGCTGGTGACGTGGATTTCGTCGTGCAAGCGCCGCAGCCAATCACGCAACTCTTTGCGGACGCGGGCGTCGAGTGCGCCGAAGGGTTCGTCCAAGAGAAGCACGCGCGGCCGGGCGCACAACGCGCGCGCGAGCGCCACGCGCTGGCGTTGCCCGCCGGAGAGTTGAGCGGGATAGCGGTTCTCGATCCCCTCCAGTTGAATGAGCCTGAGAAGTTCGCGCACGCGCCCTTCGATTTCTTGCCTGGGCCGGCGCCGCACCTTGAGGGCGAAGCCGATGTTGTCGTGCACGGTCATGTGGCGAAACAGAGCGTAATGCTGGAAGACAAAACCGATATTGCGCTCGCGGACGTCGAGCTGTCGTGCGTCTTCCTCGTGCAAGTAAACGCTGCCCTCGTCGGCGACTTCGAGTCCCGCGATGATCCTGAGCAGCGTCGTCTTGCCCGATCCGGACGGGCCCAACAGCGCCACCAGAACCCCGCTCGGCACCTCCAGACTGACGCGCTCTAGCGCGGTATGCTCGCCGAACCGCTTGCTCACATCCTTGACGAGGATGCTCATGATTGCGCTCCGTTGCTGTTCTTCGGCGCGGCGTGCCTGGCCACCAGCGGCCGGCCGGCGACCTTTCGTTCGAGCCGCGCTTTGATAACCAGCGTGACTAGCGCCAACAGGGTCAGCACGGAGGCAACCGCGAACGACCCGGGCAAATTGTATTCCTGAAACAGTTTTTCAATGCGCAGGGGCATCGTGTCAGTTTGACCGGCGATGTGACCGGAAACCACATAGACCGCGCCGAACTCGCCCATGGCGCGGGCATTGCACAGAATCAAACCGTAGGCCAGGCCCCATTTGATGTTGGGCAGCGTAACGTGCCAGAACATCTGCCAGCCGTTGGCGCCGAGGCTCACGGCCGCCGTTTCCTCGTCCGCGCCGATCGCTTCCATGACCGGAATGAGTTCCCGCGCCACGAATGGAAAAGTCACAAACGCGGTGGCCAGAATCAAGCCCGGAGTCGCGAAAATGATCTTGAGGCTTTCGTTGCGCGGCCAAACTTCAAAAGTGAGCTGCCAAGCAAGAAGCACTGCAAACGCGCTGCCGCTTCCCAGAATCACCATCAGCCACGGACGATTCCAAAGTCCGTGCCGCGCTTTGGGACTCACCGGTCGCCAGAGAAAGTAAAGCAAAGCAAACAATCCCGCACCAAGAATCGAAAAGAGGTACGGGAATACTGCATAGCCGTCCGCCCGGAGAAATGGCCCCAAGTAGCCTTGCAGGCCAAAGATCAAAACAAACATGAGACCCGCAACCACCGGCGACACCGAAAAAGGCAAGTCGATCAGGGCGGTCAATAGCGTCCGCCCCGGAAATCGGAAGCGGGCGATGGCCCAGGCTGCCGCTAGCCCGAATAGGAGATTCGCCGCTACCGCGATAGGCACCACGGTTAGGGTCAGCAAAATGGAATGGCGCGTGTCGGGATCGGCAAACAGGTTGTCCCAATAAACTCTGAGGCCGCCGACGAGGGCCTGGGCGAACACATGGACGACGGGAATGACGATGAGCACGCCCACCACGGCCAAGGCGGTCAATGTCAGACTCCACCGCACCCAGGCTGGATCCTGCTGGGCCTGGCGCGGTGCGACCAAAGTGCGCGGATGTTCGAATGCCGCTTCAGGCGTCATGGCGTTTGCTCCACCGCTCCAACAGGTTGATCACCACCAGCATGGAGAACGAAATGACCAACAGCACAACCGCGATGGCGGTCGCTTCGCCGTAAGCAAATTCCTCCAAGCGGGCGACAATGAGAACCGGGGCAATCTCCGTTCGGTAGGGCATGTTCCCCGATACGAACACCACCGAGCCGTATTCGCCGAGGCCGCGCGCAAAGGCCAGGGCGAAGCCGGTGATGAGGGCGGGTAACAACGCGGGGAGAATCACTTTTCGGAAAGTCTGCCAGCGGGTCGCCCCCAGCGAGGCCGCCGCTTCCTCGGCCTCCGGATCGAGGTCCTCCAGAACCGGCTGAACCGTGCGCACCACGAACGGCAGGCCGATGAAGGTCAGCACCAGGACGATCGCCAATCGGGTGTAGGCCGCTTCAATTCCAAGCGGGACCAGAAACTGTCCCAGCCAGCCGTTTTCCACATAAAGACTGGCATAAACAAGCCCTGCCACCGCGGTCGGCAGCGCCAACGGCAAGTCGATGAGCGAATCGACCAGCCGCTTGCCGGGAAACTCGTAACGGACCAGAACCCAGGCGATCAAGAGGCCCAGGAACAGGTTGACGATCGCGGCAATGAACGCCGTCCCAAACGTCAGCAAATAGGCCGCTCGAGTTCGATCCGTCCACACCGCGCTCCAGAATTCGTCGAAGGAAAGCGACGCCGCCTTGGTAAAGCACGCAAAGATCGGCAACAGCACCAGAACGCTCAAGTAGAAAACCGAGTAACCCAACGACAGGGAGAACCCGGGCAGCACTTTCCGATTCACATTTGCCATCGGCCCGACCTCCTTGGTTCAATGCTGTTGAACCACAGAGACACAGCAGAGAAAACGAATAGAAGAACGAAGAATGCCAGCTACTGTCCACTCTCTACTCTCCACTCTTCTTCTCTGTGCCTCTGTGTCTCTGTGGTTAGATCTCTTACTTGTCGCTTCATTTTGATTTGGGCCGATAGATGTTGTCGAACACTCCGCCTTGGCCGATGAACTGCTTGTGGGCTTCAGCCCAGCTCGAAGCAATCTCTGTAATGGAAAACAGCTTCACGTCAGGGAATGTCGCGGAGTGCTTCTTCA
>JAKEHV010000070.1 GCA_022614915.1 Gemmataceae bacterium
CGGCAGTCTTGTGCTCAATATTGGCGGCAGTTATAACAAGGGACTGCCCACTCGTTCCTTGTATCATTTCAAGCTTTTGATAGCCCTTGTCGAACGCATCGGCTTCCACCTGGCTCAAGAGTGTTTTTGGTTCAATCCGGCGAAAATGCCAATGCCCGCCGAATGGGTCACTGTACGACGCATCCGCGTCAAAGACGCAGTCGAGCACGTTTGGTGGCTCTCGAAAACACCTTGGCCGAAAGCGGACAATCGAGCAGTTCTGAGGCCATATAGCAAGGACATGGAAAGGCTGAACCAAAAAGGCGTGCTCCGCACCACACGTCCTTCGGGGCACAATATCAAGCCGAGCTTTTCAAGAATAGATTCGGGGGGGTCCATTCCGCCCAACATAGTCGAGGATGAAATTCCTTGTGACCTTCTCAGGTTTGGCAACAATTCCGCTAATGACGCTTATACGGAACGATGCAAAACAGAAGGGATGAAGATTCATCCAGCGCGGTTCCCGTCCGCCTTGCCCGACTTTTTTATCCGTTTCCTTACCGAAGAAAACGACATTGTTGTCGATCCATTTGCGGGCTCGAATAACACAGGCGCTGCGGCGGAAAGGCTGCAACGCCGGTGGATCGCCATCGAAAAAGTCAGAGCCTACTTAGATGCGAGCAAGTTTCGTTTTGAATGATTCATGAGGCATGCGCCTCAAAACAATAGGCCCACTCGGTTTACCAATGGCAGGACCGGTCCTCATTCGAGTGCGCATTTGCATGGATTGCGGCGAAGTGGGCAGTGCCATGGACACCATGTGCCAGCGCTGCCAGCGGCGCGGCACCATGCGCGAGCGTTATCAGTGCACCGGCTGCCGGCGCTTGCTCGAAAGTCAAGACTGCGACATCTGTCAACCGAGCGTGGCCATTCGCGAGGGCCGCGACGACGCGCCGGGGCCGGTAGTGATCGAGGAGCGCGACGCGCGGCTGGAGCGACTGCGTACGGACGATCCGCCTCCGTGGCTGGTGGCCGCGGTTGGGGGCGGCTTCTTCGGCGCGATTGCCGGCGTCGTTACTGGACTGGCGCTGGGCGAAAGCTGGCTCATTGGCGCTTTGATTGGGATAATCCCCGGCGTCTTTGTCGGCGCCATTTTCGGCGGCGGCGCCAAAGGCAGGTGAAGGTTGACGTCCAGGCCGCGCCATGAGGAGCGTCCCGGACTTGCCCCTTGCGTTCGCCGCGCCATGCGCAAGAATTATTTGACAATTGCTCGGCTGCCGTTCAAAATCGAAAGCGCCTGCACTCCCCATTACCCAATACTGCCGAAGTTTCAGCCCGAAGGAGTTGCGCCATGTACCGCCGTCTTTTCACAATCAAAGGTATTGCCTTGTTGCTGCTCGTTGCCGCCGCTTGCGTGCTCGCGCTCGCGCCCACGGCGGATGCGCAACGCAAAGACGATCAGGGATTCGACCCGGTCCAGAACATTATGCGCAAGATTCAATGGCAACAAGGCCCGTGCACCGCGACGGTCGGCAGCAACTTGGGCCAGGTGAAAGTGCCGGCGGGCTACATGTTTACGGGGGCCGCCGGCGCCAAGACTTTTCTCGAGGAAGTCACACACAATCCCGCGACTCCCCGCGACTTGGGCGTTTTGTGTCCCAGCACGTATCCGGGGCGCAACGATTGGTTCTTGACGTTTGAGTGGGACGACATCGGCTACGTAAAGGACGATGAGAAGAACAATCTTGACGGCGACGCGATCATGAAATCGATGCGCGACGGCCAGGAGCGCGACAACCAGGTGCGGCGGCAGAAAGGCTGGCCCACCCTGGAACTCTTAGGCTGGAGCCATGCGCCCTTTTACGATCCGCAAACGAATCTGCTGACCTGGGCGACGCGGATTCGCCAAAAGGACTCGGGCTTTCCGCTGGAGACCATTAACTACAACTCGCGCGTCCTGGGGCGCGGCGGCGTGATGAGCGTCAATCTGATCATCGGCTCGAATGAGCTCAATGCCTCGTTGCCCAAGTATCGCGAAATCCTTTCGGGCTATTCTTACCTGCCCGGCCAGAAGTACTCCGAGTTTACCGCCGGGGACAAGGTGGCCACCTATGGACTGACGGCACTGGTCGCCGGCGGGGCCGCTGCCTTCGCCGCCAAGAGCGGCTGGCTGGCCAAGTTCGGCAAGGTCATCATCGTCGGCGTCATCGCCGTCTTCGCCGGCATCGGCGCCATCGTTAAGAAAATTTTCGGCCGCGGACAAACCGCTTGACGGATTTCGAATTCCTCCTCATGCTGCTCGCGGGCTTCTACCTGGGCGAGTGCATGTTCTGGGCCCGCGCCGGGATGATGGTCTTCGCCGCGCAATGGGGCCGGCGCCATCGCCGCTACGGTCTGGGCTACGCGATCTTGCGCAATCCCGACGGCGGCGTGTTGCTCGGCAACTTGTTCCCGTTCGGGCACGCCGCGCTGTGCCAACAGTGGCCCCTGTCCCTTTCTCCCATCGGCGTCTACGCCTATGTCGCGCCCGTCCTGGGTCGCGACGATCGGCCGCGCTATCCGGAACGCTTTGTGTGCTACGAAGACATCGCGCGCGTCGAGACGAACGGCGGCAAGGTGCTCATCAACGGCGTCCTGTTCGCGCGCGCGGGCAGCCACTTGTTCGCGCTCGAATTGGCCAACACGATCCGCACGGTGGCCAAGCTGCCCCAAAGCGACCGCGCCGCCGCCCTGGACCGCGCGTTAGCGGCGCATCTGGACAGCCAGGCGGTCGCCCAACGGCTGCGGCAGCTTGGCGAAGCGGGCGCGGAGCTTCGCCTCACGTGCCTCGTGCTCTTCTTTCTCGTATTTCTGTATACGCCGCTCGTCCTCTTGCTCAATCCGCCCGCGCCGTTCTTCCCCTTGCTGGGCGCCTACTTCGGCTTGGCGTCCTTGGCATTTCTGCAATTTCGCCATGCACACCAAACGCTGTTTCCGGCGGCGCATTGGGAGCGCTGGAAGGATTCGCTCATGCTGCTCATCTCGCCGGCCGACGCGGCGCACGCGCACGACAAGCTCGCCCGGGCGCTCTTGTGTTCGTATCATCCCTTGGCGGCGTCGCAAGTTCTGGAGCCGCCCAAACAATTCGCCGAGTTCGCCGCGGAAATCTGGCGCGATTTGGAGCACCCCATGCTGCCCGTTTGCCCGGTGGACGAGGACGGACCGCTCGAAACCGAGGCCTGGTTCCGCCAGCGCTGGAAGGCTTTGGTGAAGCAGTTTCTCATTCGTCATGGGCTCGATCCCGCCGGATTCATGACGCCGCCGCGCTCGGAAGCGTACGACAGCCGCTCGTATTGCCCGCGCTGCCGCAGCCAATATGTAATGGTGCAAGGAACCTGTGAGTCCTGCGGCGGCCGCCCATTGGTCGCACTGTAGGACGGGTCTCCAGGCCCGTCCCGCACACGGAAATGCCCGACGGGCCTGGAGACCCGTCCTACTGAGCCGGCCATTGTTTCATGGCAGCGGACTTCTATAATTCCTTCCGTGCATTCCCACGTTCCGCCGTGGTTTTCCGGCGGGAGGTTCGCCTCGGCCACAGCGAAACCCAGCGCGTTCCGAGTGAACCAATCCATGCCCTAGTTCGTTCAATAATGTGGAGCAGACATTCCTGTCTGCTGTCCCCAGGCAGACAAGAATGTCTGCCCCACAGAAGGGGGGAACAATGTTTGAGGGATTATTTCGCCGTCGTCGGTTGCCGCATTGGGACGTCGAGGACGGAATCTATTTTGTGACGACTTGTCTGGAAGGGAGCATTCCTGCCCAAGGATTGCTTGACCTCCGGCGATACCGAGACGAACTCGACAAACGTCCGAGACCGGCTGATGTATCGGCGGAAGAATGGGAACTACGTTTGCACAAGCTGATGTTTGCGCGCTTCGATGAAGAAATCGATCTGCGGCCGGCGGTGCGCCACCTCGAAATTGCAGAGTTGGCGACGGTGGTTCGAGATGGGTTGTACCACTTCGCCGGCGAGCGTTACGATTTGCTGGCGTACGTCGTGATGCCAAGCCATTTTCATTGGGTTTTTCATCCGCGCGAGGCTTGGGTGCGATCGCTGGTGGCAGGGGAGGCTGGCGGGGCAGACATTCCTGTC
>JAKEHV010000499.1 GCA_022614915.1 Gemmataceae bacterium
GGCAGCAGCTTTGGCGGCTACACCTTCTTCGTCAACAAGGAAGGGAAGCTGCAATATTCCCACAACTACCTGGGGATTGAGGAGACCAAGATCCTTTCCAAAGACAAAATTCCCTCGGGCAAGGCCGCCTTACGCTGGGAATTCACCGTGACCGGGTCGCCGGACTTCAAGGTCGGCAAAGGCGCGCCCGGCGACGGCAAGCTGTTCATCAACGGCAAGCAGGTCGGAGCAGGGAAGATTGCCGACACCTGTCCCATCGCATACGGGCTCTCTGGCGACGGACTGTGCTGTGGTCGGGACACGTTGACACCGGTCAGCGCGGACTACCACGGCCGCGGCGAATACGCCTTCACCGGCGTTATCCGCCGCGTAATCGTGGACCTGGAAAGCGGCGGAAATCCGACGCCGAAGAAGCAGACCCGTGACTGAGCCAAACACAGACGTAGCCGAAGTCGTGAGACTTCGGGATAGGCGACGTGCATCCGATTTCTCACGAATTCGGCTACACTGTGATTGTGACGAATTCGCCTTCGGGAGTTTGCCATGGACCGAGACAAAGCCACATACAGCGCACGTGACCACCTCAAACGTCTATCTCCGGAGCACTATCGCGGACAAGCTCATGTCCACTGGTCAATGACAATAATTGCCGCCAAATTCTTTCGTGCCCAAATGAATCCAGTATTGGAGAAGCTCGGGGCTCAATTCCGGCAGCAGGCGTACGATCATGTGCTACGCGAAGGAGAGCGCGAACGCACAGCATTCGAGGATGTCGTGGAGTACATCGCCGGCAATCCGGAGCGGGCCGGCCTTGTACCGGTCGACGGTTTTCGTCGCTATCCCTACACAGGCTGCCTCGTGCCGGGCTATCTTGATCTGAGTCCTTGGCAGGATGACTACTGGGACTTGTTTTGGCGACTTTACCTCCATCTGCGCACGCGCGGATTGGTGCGCGCATCCGCGCAAGACAGCCAAGCGGTGGAATTGGACGCAGAAGGCAATCACAACTCGGATGAGCACACGTAGCCGAAGTCGTGAGACTTCGGGGTGCGGCGGAGCGTCACCGAATTCTCACGAATTCGAATTCGCAAGAATTCGGGCAAACCGGAACTCTTGCGAGTTCCGCTACCAATGATTCCGAGATCCCCTTCGTAAAACCATGGCCGAATTGCTGCTGGTTAGCTTGCTATTGCCCTTCGGCGTTGCCTGGTTATTGACAGTCGCATGGATTCACCTGGCGCCGCGGCTCGGCCTGGTGGATCGGCCGTCGCCGCGCAAGCCACACGCCCGGCCAACACCAACGGGAGGAGGCGTCGCGCTAGTTGGCGGGCTCGTGGCCGGAGTCCTATCGTTGCTGGCAATGGCGTCTTCGGCGCAATCCGACTCTATTTGGAGCATGGCGACGGCTTGGGCGCCGGCGCTGGCCGTCGCGAGTCTGGGGTTTGTCGATGACGTTCGGCCGTTGCATTGGGCGCCGCGCTTGGCGACGCACTTTCTGGCGGCAGCGGCAGGAGTGGCGCTTCTCTTGCCCGGCCTCGACTGGATGTCTTTTGGCGCGGCGGTGTTGTTTGTGGCGGCCATGATCAACGCGTTCAACATGCTCGACAACATGGATGCCTTGTGCGGCGGCACGGCGTGGGTCGCGGCAGGCTGCTTTGCAGTCCTGGGCTTGATGCGCGGCGAATTGGGCGAGACAGCGCTGGGACTTGCTTTCCTGGGCGCGCTCGCCGGTTTTCTTTGGTTCAACCTGCCGCCCGCGCGAGTCTTTCTTGGCGATGTGGGCAGTACGATTCTCGGCTTCACTCTGAGCCTGTGGAGTCTGCAAATCGCAGCGGCGATTCCAACACCCGCCTGGAGTTGGGTAGCTCCTTTTGCAATTCTGGCTGTGCCGTGTTACGACATGACGACGGTGGTGCTTCTGCGGTTGTCGCAAGGGCGCAATCCGTTTCACGCCGACACGCAACATTTTTCGCATCGGCTCGTACGGCGCGGTTTGTCGCGACCGGCTGCAGTCGGAGTGATACTTCTATTGGCGCTAGGAAGCGGCGCCGACGCGTTACTCCTGTATGTGGCCCATTCAGGAATGGCGGCCGCCGCACTCGCCTTGGGCCTGGCCGCGGGTTGGACGGCGCTAGCAGTCTGCGAATACTGTACCAGCAGCGAGGCGGCGTCATGACCAAACATCGACGCTCGGTTGCGGCTACGGTGTCCACCGAAAATCCCTCGCTCGCGCGTCGGGCTAGTGTTGAGAATCCGACGCCAGTGAGCGACCCGGATCGCTTGCGCCGCTTGATGCTCATGCTTTTGACGGCCATCTTGGTAGCCCGACCAATAGTTTTTGGCGAGGATCCCGGCTTGGTGGCCGACGTTTCTTCCCCGGGCGGCCAAACGCTGACGCTCTTTGTCTTCCTGGTCGCGGCAGGCTGGGCGGCTTGGCACGTCGCGTCAGGGCGCGGCGGTTTCACCTTCAGCCCCGTCGAATGGCCCCTGCTAGTCGTCGTTCTTTGCACCTTCTTAAGCGCGGAAGCTGCTGTCTACAAGCACCCGGCCCGGCTGATCGCTTGGGAGTGGCTCGGCCTCTTTGTGATTTTCGTACTGGTGCGGCGCATGCCCCTGTCGCCGAGCGAGCAGTACGGACTTCTTGCCGCACTGTTGGCGACGACCGTCGCCTTGTCCGCCCAGGCCGTCTATCAGTGCGCCTACGAATATCCGCGGCTGGCGGCGAGCGTCGGCGGCAGCGCGGAGAGATTAGGGGAAGCACTGAGCCGAATCTCTTCGGACGTGGACACGAGCGATCAGCGCTTCATCGAAACGATCCGGCAGCGCTTGCAAGACGCCTTCGCCACGGCCACTTTTGCCCATCCCAATAGTTTCGCCGGCTTTCTGGTGCTGTTCCTGCCGGGACTGGTGGGCGCCGCGCTCGTTGCGCGCTGGAAGGCGCAGCGGCATGGCGTTTGGCTCTGGGTCTTTGCCGCATTGACCGCCGCGGCGCTAGTGCTCAGCCACAGCCGTGGCGCTTTCGCTGCGGTTGTATTGGTCGGACTGGTCGTGGCGACGATCTGGTGGCGTCGTTGGCTGTGGGCGCGGCGCGGATGGGTGGCAGCCGGCGTGCTCGCTTTGGCCGTAATCGGCCTGGCTGTACAGAAAAGCGGTCTATTGGCGCGGTTATTCGCCAAGGAGTCTTCCGGCGGGATGTCGGCCCGGCTCGAGTATTGGCGAACGACCGCGGCGATTATCGGCGCGCATCCCTGGTTGGGAGTCGGCCCCGGCAATTTCCGCGGCGCCTACCAGCGCCACATGGACGAAGGGATGGGGGAGCAGGTGCTGGAGCCGCACAACTTCGTGCTCGAGATTTGGGCGACGAGCGGACTGGTTGCCGTCGTAGCCGTACTTGTCGCCTTGGCCTTGGTTGGCCTTGCCCTTGTGCGTCGGCACAATGTCGGGTCTTTATCAAGTTCGGGGCCACTCACTACTCACCACTCACCGCCTTGGGTGTTTTTCGCTGGCGGCGCTATCGGCATAGCGCTGAGTTTTGCCTTGCGCGTCCAATGGCAGGAACCGAACATCGACGAAGGCGTCTCAGCGGCGCTGCGGATTGCGGTGTGGCTTCCGGCAATGGCGGTTTTGATACGCGTTCCCTGGACGAGCGGCACGTGTCTCGTCGTGCTGGCGGCCGGCGCGGCTGCGCACTTGCTTAATCTGTCGCTCTCCGGCGGGATCGCCTTTTTTTCCGTCGCCACGCCCTTTTGGGCGGTGCTGGCACTGTCGCTCAACCTGGTCGAGCC
>JAKEHV010000500.1 GCA_022614915.1 Gemmataceae bacterium
CGGACGCACATGGTCTTGGTCATCGTTCGCGGCGGCGGTCAGAACCGGAATCGACTCAGCGCCGATTCCCGCCAGCGCGTGGGCGGCAAGATCGGCGACGCGTTGATCCTTACCCAGCAAGAACGACTTCAAGTCGGGGATGGCCGGCGCAGCGGCGGCGCCGAGCGCGCCCAGCGACTGGATTGCCGTATTCCGCAAGGTGGCGTTATCGCTCGCCAGCGCTTTGGTAAGTGGAGGTACGGCCGCTTTGCCCATCTTCGGCAGTGCTTCGGTCACCGCTTGACGCACGTCCGCATCCCTATCGCCCAGCGCGGCGACCAACGCGCTGACGGCGACCTCTGGATCGGCATCGATTCGGCCCAAGGCGTAAGCCGACTTGCGCCGCACCTGGGCCGACTTGTCTTCCAGGGCTTTGACCAGCGCCGGCGTCGCGCTCTTGGCTTCGGGTCCGACGAACGCCAAACCCCAGGCCGCGTAAAAGCGAACGTCGGCGTCGGTTGCCGCCAGCGCTTTGGCCAACTGCTCAACCGCGGGCCGGCCAATCTTGCCGAGCGCGAGGGTTGCTTGCAGGCGCACGTCTTCGTTCTTGCCGGCGAGCGCATCGGCCAGCGCCGACGCCGCCTCGGCTGCTTTCGGTCCGAGTGCTTCGAGTTCCGCGATGGCTTTGAGTTTTTCGACGTCGCCCTTGCGCAAATCCGCGATCATCTGTGCAACGGTGCGCTTGGATTGCGCGTCGTCGCCGCGCGAAAGGGACGTGCCGTAAAGGAAAGGTAATAGCGCCGCCAGCAACAGGTGTCGGACCATGGCCGTGCCCTCTTGTAGAAGTGTTTCGGTCCACGACGAGTTGTAACGTGTTTTGGATTCGCTCGCTACTTTTTCTTAACTGCTTTTCGTCCACGCTTGGTTGACTTTGCCGAAGTGTCGTCTTCCAGGAGCGCCTTTTGGATCATTCGTAAGGTGCGCAAGGCGGATGTATCACGGGGTGACTCGCGATTGAGTTTTCTAATCTCATTGTCCAGCCACTCTTCCATTGCAATGCCTTCTTTGTCAAAAGCAGCTTTGACCTCGGCACGCACTTCTGCGTACGTTTTCATGCCCATCATAATAGCTTCTCCAACTTCCTCTGGATTTCAGTGACCAAATGAATTGCGTCATCGATTGTCACGCCATAGAGAGCGACTTCAAAAACTGCCTTCATCATTAGCATCCTTGCATCTTTCTTCGATTCCACGATCAGCGATCCAACAATCGAAGCGATCATCTCTTCGGAGGCTTGCCCATTCCATCGTAGAAGTAAGGCTCGAAAACTTGGATGCCGACTCAATACTTGGTGTCCACGTTCATGAGCCAGTATTGCCTCAAGCGTAAAATCGGTGGAGTTAGCGTCGCGCTCAAATGCCTCCGCGTATACAATCAACAAATCCGCTTTCTCATCGGAACCGACTCCGTACTGGGCGCCACCGCTTCTGCTATAAACATGTCGATACTCAACCTGGCCCACAAACCCGAGCCGTTTGGCAATTCGTCTTACTCGCTGCAATCGCCGACGCAATTCCGCCTTGGAAATCGGAGCGGGCTCGGAGGCTGGCATACCGCCTACTTTCTGATTCTACCATCGCAAGCACTGCAACGCTACCGCTCGCCTGATTGGGTCTTCTTTCCCGGCTCCAGCACCGTGTAATCCGCGAAACCGATCATCATCTCCTCCCACGTCTGATCGCCCCAGCGGACAATCTTCGTCGGATCGGGGTTATTGGGATTGTTCTTGGAGTTGTCAAAATGGGCCGTGCATTCGATGCGCGTACCGGCGGGCAAGAGCAGCGGCGGCTGTAGTCGGTAGGTCGCTTGCCAGTTGAAGTCATAACGCGGCACCGACAGGAGAGTCTCCTTCTTGCCGTCCGGGAAGACGGCGACGTACTCAAAATCCTTGCCGCGCAGGTGCATGTGCGGCGTCAGCGACCACAAGAGCGCGTCTTGCGTGAAAGTGGAGCGCGAGGTCACGCGGTGATTGTCGGCGCCCGGCGGAATCAGAAAGATTTGTTGCGTGATGGCGCGCGAGCGGACTTCGTGCTTGGGCGGCTTCTTAGCGAACACCAGGCCCACGCTCGAGCGATCGGTTTGCTCCGTGCCGTTGGGCGTGTAATGCATCTGGAAAACCAGCGCCGCCCCTTTCGGGATTTTGCGGGCGGCGTCCAGCGGAAAGACAGCGTGGAAATCGCCCGGCGTATAGGCCGTCAGGAAGCCGTTACCGATGCCGTCTACATGCCCGCGATCGCGCTTTCCGCCGACGACGATGTAGACAATGATGTGGTGCACGACGGCGCGATTGCCAGGTTTCGCCTCGGCGGCCTGCACCCACACGTCCTCATCAAAGTTGGTCGGCACCACGAAGTGCTGATACTTGACCCCCTGAGGCGTCGCCTTCGCCGGCACCGTGAAGTCGCGATTCATGGTGAAAACCACGTCCGGCTGGCCGACGGACCAACCTTCCGTCCATTTCCTGGGCGCGGGCAGATCTTTGGCGTCGCCGGGAGGACAGCCCTGATCGATCCAGGCCAGCAGCGTCTCGTACGCTTCTTTGGGCAGGCGGCGATCGTTGTGGAACTTGCCGAAGCGCGGATCGGCGTGCCAGGGCGGCATGCGCTTTTCCTCGACGACTTCGCGAATCATGTCCGCCCACGGCGCGGCGTCTTCGTAGGTCAATAGCGGCATCGGGCCAATCTGCCCGGGGCGATGGCATTCCTGGCAATGGCTTTGCAGGATGCGCGACACGTCTTTCGCGAATGTCACCTTGCCTGCGCCTTTGGGCTGCGGCTTGCGGGCGATGAGACAGCCCGCCACCGCCGTCTTCGCGTGCGAAACCGGCTTGCCCGCCAAAACTTCGTCGAGCGCGGCGGCCAAATCGCGCTTGGTTGGCTCGGGCCGCTGGTAGCCGATGCCGAACTGATCGTCGATCCGGCCTTGATAGCGAACCAAGAGTTTCGCATCGAGCACGAAGGCCTCCGGCGTCCGCTGTGCTCCAAAGTTGTCGGCGACGCGGTGGTTTTCGTCGCGCAATACCGGAAAGGCAATCTTGTGCGCCTTGGCGTGCTCGGCAATGGATTTGGGCGTGTCGTGCTCATTGGCGTTGACGGCCAGGAACTGCACGCCTTTGGGTTCGTATTCCTTGTGCAATTCCCCGAGCCGCGGCGCATAGGCGTTGTTGATGGGACATTGCGTGCCGAGAAAGAGCACCACGATCGCTTTCTTGTCCTTGCAGTCGGCGAGCGACCAGACCTTGCCGGCGGCGTCTTTCAAGCGAAAGTCGGCGACGGCCTTCTCCTGGGCCAAGGTGGGTTGTGAAAAAAGGACAAGGGCGAGGGACACACAAACAAGGCGCATATTTTCTCCTGGGAAACGACACTCTGCGATATTCTAACAAGATGTCCAGTTGTACAAGTAATAGAAATTCAGTCCTCGCCTGGACGAGCGAGGGTCCGTAAAGAATCCCTCGCTTACGCTTGCGGCTTCTTTTTTTCGCAAAAGTCTAAATGCGGAGCGATCCGCGACGAACATCCTTACAAGGTGGGTTGGCAGGCGCATTATTCGCAGGCGGGAACCGACGGCGTCCATGGCCAGCCGGTGCGTTTGGCAGTAGACCAGACCATTAGGTGAAATAGGAACCTGTTATGGCTGACGAGCGCATTCAACCGTCCGCGGAGTCTGGACCGCTGCACGAGCAAATCATCCTTCAGCCGCAGGCCAAAGCGCCGTCCTCACCCGCGCCGCAGCCCAAGTCTGCGCCCAAGCCAGGGCCACCCGAAATGAAGGACGGCTTCCGCGAAATCGTCGAAACCGTTGTGTTCGTCGTTGTCCTGGTGCTTATGCTCAAGACCTTTCTGGCCGAGGCTTTTGTCATTCCGACCGGCTCGATGGCAACCACGCTTCTGGGCTATCACCGGGAAACCACCTGTGAAAAGTGCGGCTACTCGTTCACGGTCAACGTCAGCAAAGAAGTCGATCCACAGGAAAAAAGCCAACACGAAACAGTTCTCGGCGCCTACTGTCCGAATTGCCGTTACCTAAATCCATTGAAACGACCAGCGCCAGCGGGAGGAGCGGGCCCATGAAACTGCGCATGATTTACTTTTGGATGGCCTTGGCGACGGCGCTGTTGGGCTGCGGCGGACGAGGTTGGAGCAGCGGCGACCGCGTTCTCGTCGCAAAGTACCTGTACGAGACGAAGATCGCGCAGCCACAGCGTTTCGAAGTGGTGGTCTTCAAATATCCCGACCAACCGCTGGAAAAAGGCACCCCCAAGAACTACATCAAGCGCTTGCTCGGTCTGCCGGGTGAGATCTTGGCCATTTTCTTTGGCCGGCTATTCCACATCCCAGCGCCGCCGCCCGGGGCGCCGCCGCACTTTCACGACTTGGAAGACAAGGCGATTGATCCCAATAACCTGTGGCAACCCCAGCACACGCACCGAAACGATCGCGATACGGTGAC
>JAKEHV010000501.1 GCA_022614915.1 Gemmataceae bacterium
GCCATCTCGGCCTTGCTGCGCGGCGGCCGGCCCACGCCGCGGAGGCGCTGATCCACTTGCACGACGGCGCGTGCATCAAGGGCTAATTCTTTGTCGCCGACCAGTTGATCCAAGAGGTGCTGGTCGAGCCGCGTGTAGGTCGCGCTCGATTCCGCCTCCACGCCGTCGTATTCGTACATGCTCGCCGACTGAAACGAGAACAAGAGCGCCGCCGCGAAAGGGGAGGGCGCTTCTAGACGAAGCGACTGCACGCGCACGCTGCCGGACGCAATGTCGCGCAACAAAGCGCGCGTCCTGGGTACGTCGAGGTGATCGTGCAGGCATTCGCGAAACGTCTCGACGACGATGGGAAAGTCGGGAAAACGGCGCGCGACCTGTAGGAGATCGCGGCCGCGCAGCCGTTGCAGCCAGAACGGCGCTCGCTTGCCCGGCTGGACGCGCGGCATCAGGAGGGCCCGGGCTGCGTTTTGTCGAAAGCGCATGGCGAACAACGCGCTGTCCGCCAATTCGTCGAGCACCAGGTCTTGCAGTTTCTCCGGCGTCAGCCCGCTGAAAATGTCGAGAATCGGCTCATCGCTTTCCGTCAGGCGCAGAATAACGCCGTCGTCGTCGTGCTGGGCCTGGGGGCGATAGCCGAGCCGCGCGCGCAAGATGCTTTCGAAAGCAAGCCGCAGCGTGAGGTGAACGCGCTTGCCGAAGGGACAAAGCAAGATGACTTGCCAATCGCCCAAAGGATCGCGCACCGCTTCGACGGTCAGCAGTTCAGCGTGCGGCACGACGCCGGTGCGTGCTTTTTGCCGGCGCACGAAGTCGCGCACGTTCTTGGCGCCTGCGGTTTCGAGAAAGTGCTCGCGCTTGAGCCAATCCACGCAGGCCGGATCGTCGAGCTTTTGTTCCAGCTCACGGACGAATCGGCCCTGGGCGACCCCCAGGTCGTAGCTGCGTCCGGTCCCTTCGCCGCGCCAAAACGGGACCAGGGCGGGCATGCCCTCGGCGGGATGGACGACGACGCGGTCGGTTCCGATTTGACCGATGCGCCAGGCGTTCGTGCCGAGCAAGAACGTGTCGCCGGCGCGCCGCTCCCAGATGAATTCCTCATCCACTTCGCCCAGCCGCAGATTATTCTCCGTGACGACGGCAAACTGGCCGGTGTCGGGAATGGTGCCGCCTTGCACGAGCGCGAGATGCTGGCTGCCCGGCAACGCCTCCAGGCGCTCGTGCACGCGGTCCCAACTGATGCGCGCCTGCAACGCGCTTAAGGCGGCATTCGGGTTGCCGCGCCGCTGGGCAGCTCTCCCCTCGCCCCTGTGGGGGAGAGGGGCCGGGGGTGAGGGGGCATCTTCTCCCCTCGCCCCTGGGGGGGGGAGGGGCCGGGGGTGAGGGGGGTCCAGGGCTGGAAACTGATACCGCCCCGTGATCATTTGCAATACCGCGTCAAACGCTTGCGGCGAAAGTTCGCGATAAGGGTACGAGCGGCGCACCAAGCGATACAGGTCTTGCACGTTCCAGGATTCCATCGCGGTCATGGCCACGATCTGTTGCGCGAGCACGTCGAGACAGTTGGCCGGCACGCGGATTTCCTCGACGCGGCCTGCCGCCATCTCCGCGGCCAAGACCGCTTGACTCAATAGATCGGGCAGCGTCTTGGGGATGAGCCGGCCCTTGCTTTCGTGGCCCACCAGATGTCCGGCCCGGCCAACTCGTTGCAGCGCCCGCGCCACGTTGCCGGTGGTTTCGACCTGGCAGACAAAATCGATGGCCCCCATGTCGATGCCCAACTCGAGCGAAGCGGTGGCCACGACGGCGCGCAGCCGGCCTTCTTTCAAAGCTTCCTCGGTTGCCTGACGCACTTCGAGCGACACGCTGCCATGGTGCGCTTTGACTTGCGGGAGCTTGGAGCCGACAAGCGGGCCGCTTGTCGCTACATCGCCCGTAGCCACAAGCGGCCCCGCTTGTGGGGTGAGCTTGGAGCCGACAAGCGGGCCGCTTGTCGCTACGTCGCCCGTAGCCACAAGCGACCCCGCTTGTGGGGTGTCCTGTTTCTCCACGGGAAAAACAACGTTGTGCTCCTGCGTCGCCACCATGCCGCTGTCGAGATACTCCTGCAAATGGACGGTAATGCGTTCCACCGTCCTGCGGTTGTTGGCGAATACGAGCGTCGAGCGGTGTTGGCTGATTTGGTGACTGAGCAAGCGGTAGATCGAGGGCCAAATCGACTTCTCCGACAACGGTCCAAACTGCTCCATAGGACAAAGTACGCGCAGGTCGAGGTTCTTTCGCAAGCCGGCATCGACCATGGCCACCGGCCGCGGCGCGAAAGATGAGCCGTCGTCGCATGACCCGCCCAGATAGCGTGCGACTTCTTCCAAAGGACGCTGGGTCGCGGACAGGCCGACGCGCTGAAAGCCGTTGGGGTTTAGCGCTTCCAGCCGCTCCAACAGCAGTGAAAGGAAGACGCCGCGTTTGTTGGGCGCGAGCGCGTGGATTTCATCGACGATGCAAACCGAGAGATTCCGCAATGTGTCGCGCGCCTTGGACGTAAGCAAAATGTGCAGCGATTCCGGCGTGGTGATGAGCACATGCGGCGGCCGGCGCAAAAGACGCTGGCGCTCGCGCGTTGGTGTGTCGCCGGTGCGGACGGCGATTTCGATCACGGGCAACGAAACGCCTAGCCGGCGGGCGCAGGCGGCGACGCCTTCGAGCGGCCTTTGCAGGTTGCGATAGATGTCGTTGTTGAGGGCCTTGAGCGGGGAGATGTACAGGATGCGCAAGCCGCGCGGCAACGGATCCTGCCTCCAGAGCTTGTCGAGACACGCCAGGAAGGCTGCCAGTGTTTTGCCCGATCCCGTCGGGGCGAGCAAGAGCGCGTGCTGCCCAGCCGCGATCACCGGCCAACCCGCTTCCTGCACCGGCGTCGGCGTACCCACCTGTTCGCGAAACCACGCTTGTACCGGCGCAAGAAAAAGGTCCAAGACGGCCATTCGAACCTCAGTATGCTGCCTCGCTCCGAGCGCGGTTTGCCCAAAAAGAAGTGAGCGCCAACGCGGCAAGACAAAGCAAGACGCCATCCAGCGGTAAGCGCGGCCCCGACAGCGGCCCGGCGTGAGTCAAGACATACGGC
>JAKEHV010000502.1 GCA_022614915.1 Gemmataceae bacterium
CGAGGCGAGCGTGTCGCGGCAGCGTCGCGCACACCGGGAGGTCCGCCGTTTTTCCGCGAATTGGGCATCGAGCCGATTCTGTGCGACATCACCGACGCCGCCTCCATCGAGCATCTCTGTTCCGCTGTTACTGTCCGCTTCCTTGCGGGCGCGGAACTGAATACCGTTCTCTTTGCCGTCGGTTGGGACCGCGCTTCCGGGCACTCGATGCGCGCGGTTTATGTGGAGGGATTGGGCAACGTCCTCCGCGCCTTGCCCAAACCAAAGACGTTTATCTATGTGAGCAGCACCAGCGTGTACGGCCAAAGCGACGGCTCTTGGGTCAGTGAGGACTCGCCCACGGAACCGCAGGAGGAATCGGGGCGGATCGTGCTGGCAGCCGAGCGCACTTTGCACGCCCTCCGCCCCGAAGCAGTGATCCTCCGCTTCGCGGGCATTTACGGGCCAGGCCGATTACTCAGACAGAAGACCGTGGCGGACGGCGAGCCGATCGTCGGCGATCCGGACAAGTGGCTGAATCTGATTCATGCCGAAGACGGTGCCCGCGCCGTGTTGGCCGCCGAAGAGCGTGGCGCGCCGGGCCGCATTTACAACATCGCTGACGGCCAGCCCGTGCGACGGCGCGAGTTCTTCGCGGCTTTGGCGCAAACGTTGAGCGCGCCGGCGCCCCAGTTTGTCGAGCCGGCAACGGACCAACCGCCGCCGCATGAAAAGGGCAACCGACGCATTCGGAATCAACGGATGCGCGACGAGTTGCATGTCACACTTCAATATGAGACATACGAAGATGGTTTGAAGGGTTGAGCATTGCGCTCGGAACAAGCCGCGCGGCAGTGCGCTGCGAACGCTAAACGAGGAACTTAGAGGGGATAGCGCTCCATGACTCGATACGTCGTCCACTCAAACCCGATCTTTTGATAGGTGGCGTGGGCGACGTGGTTTTCATTTTCGACGTACAAGCGCAAACCAATCACGGCGGGATCCTCTTTCGCGGTCTGGACGATGTGCTCGAAAATGGCGCGAAACACGCCGCGCCGCCGCGCTTCGGCCCGCACATAGACGCTTTGAATCCACCAAAACCAGCCGTTGCGCCAGTCGCTCCATTCGTACGTGATGCCCATCTGCCCCAGGATTTGCGCGCCTTCTTCAGCAAGAAAGTAGATCCCCTTGTGCGCGTCGGCCAACGCGGCGCTTACCCCGGGACGCAGCTTGGTCATGTCGAGCGTCTTGCCCTCGCTCTCCTCGGCCAGTAAGCGATTGAACTCACAAACGATGTCCAGGTCTTCGGGACGTGCGCGGCGTATTTTCATAGCAGTGGTTAGTGGTCAGGGGTCAAGGGTCAAGGGTCAAGAATTGGAGACTAGCTTATGCGTTGCATAGCATTCGTAGCAATTACCGAAACTAAGAATACAATGCTGCTGACCCCTGATACCTGACTCCTGTCCCCTGACCCCTGGAAAAATGGATCTCAAAGCGTATCTTCGCGACATTCCGGATTTTCCCAAGCCGGGAATACTCTTCAAGGACATCACGCCGCTTTTGAACGATCCGGCTGCCTTCGCAGAATCGATCCGGCGCTTCACCGAGCGCTATGGCGCGGAAAAGATCGACGCGGTGGCAGCGGCCGAGGCGCGTGGATTTCTGTTCGCCGCTCCCTTGGCCTTGATTCTAAAGAAACCTCTGGTGCCGTTGCGCAAGCCCGGCAAGCTGCCGTATAAGACGCATAGTCTGCAGTATGACTTGGAATACGGCAGCGCCGAGTTGCATGTGCACATCGACGGCTTCAATCCGGGCGATCGCGTGCTCTTGGTGGACGACGTATTGGCCACGGGAGGCACGCTGGCCGCCGCCTGTCAACTCATCGAAAAAGCGGATGGGATTGTGGCGGCCTGCGCCGTGCTGTTGGAATTGTCGATCCTCAAGGGGCGGGAGAAACTAAAGCCGCATGAGGTGTTCAGCATCTTGACGGCATAGTAGACCCCACACTCCGCGTGGGGTGTCCCGCCCCCGAAATCAACCGTAGCAACAAGCGGCCCGCTTGTTGGCTCCGAAGTCACGCCACAAGCGAGGCCGCTTGTGGCTACGGTCATCGACACCTCCGAATTCAATTCTGTCGCGCCGCACCAGACGCCAGCCCCACGCGGAGCGTGGGGACTATTCTTCCTGCGCCAAGAGCTCGATGGCTTCGCGCAGGCCGCGGTGACTCTCGAAGAAACGCTGTGCCAAGTTGTCCAGCAGGCTGAGCAGTTTCAACAAGTCGTTCACGCGTTGGAAGCGTCGTTGGCTGGCTTCGTCGGCAGCGAGCGGTCCAAGTGTTTCCGGCGTCAGGGCATCGCGGCAGCGCTTGAGCGTGTTAAGAATCGGATCAATCTCGCGGCGCTTGCGCTGATTGGCGACCAGCGTGAACATCTCCCACACGTCGCTGAGTGATTCGTAATACTCTTTGCGGTCCCCTCTCTTGTGCACCCGGCGGACCAAACCCCATTCGACCAGCTTGCTGAGGTTCATCGAAACGTTGCCGCGCGAAATGGCGAGACGAGCCATGATGCCGTCCATCGATAGCGCGGCGCCTGTGATATATAAGAGCCCGTGAATGCGCGCCATCGTGGGACTGATTCCCCACAAGTCCGCCATGTTGTTCCAAAGCTCGACGAATTGGTCTTCGACGGCTTCCAAGCGCAGGGGCAAGTCGGACTTGGTTGCTTTCATGTTTTTTATTCCGTTTAGGAATTTGTGAAAATTGTAGGGTTTCAGGAGGTGTAAATCCATACGGGTTTTTTTTGACAAGAGCGGCTGTCCAACGCACACTAGTTGAAGGAGGACAGGGCCGAAGGTGGCGGCTCAACGCGGGGGAGACCTCGTACATGACGGTGGAGAACGTTGCATCTGAGTTGCAAGCCGTTGGCCAATATGACCTTGTGGCAAAAATTGCCGATGGGGGTATGGGCACGGTTTACAAAGCACGTCAGCGCGTCACCGGCGACACGGTGGCCGTCAAGCTGCTGCCGCGCCATTTGGCAGCCAATCCTGTCTTTTTGAAGCGCTTCGAGCAAGAATACGTCGCCGCCAAAACGCTGAATCATCCCAATGTCGTCAAAGCGCTGGAGCAAGGCAATGCAGAGGATGGCACGCCTTATCTGGTGATGGAATTCGTTGAGGGCCAGTCGGTCGGCCAGCGCTTGGAACACGACGGCCGGTTCAGCGAGCATGACGCCCTTCGCATTATCGGCCAGGTATCGCAAGCCTTGCACAAAGCGCACAAGCAAGGGCTCATTCACCGCGACATCAAGCCGGACAACATCCTTCTGACTCCGGAAGGTCTGGTCAAAATCGTCGACCTGGGCTTGGTGAAAGAAGTCGATACGGATTTGAATCTGACCCGCACCAATCGCGGGCTGGGCACGCCGCACTTCATGGCCCCGGAGCAGTTTCGCAATGCCAAGAACGCCGACGCCCGCTGCGACATCTACTCGATGGCGGCCACACTCTACATGATGGTGACCGGCGACCTGCCATTCGCCTCGTGCGGCCCGCTCGACGCCTGGATGAAGAAGATCAACAACGACATTGTGCCGCCGCGCACGCTGGCGCCTTCGATTTCCGAGCGCGTCGATTGGGCCATTCGCCGTTCGATGAGTCCCGAACCGGCCAAGCGCGCCGGCTCGTGCCGTGAGTTCATCGAAGACTTGACCGGTCGCAGCACGCGCCAGATGACCGATACCGACCTCACCGGCGAAAACGGCGACTTTTGGTACATGGTGTACAAGGATGAAGACGCTGTCGTGCACACCGTGAGAGGCACGATGACCGGCATTCGCCGCTCCTTGAAAGAAGGCATGCTCGGCGACGCAAGCAACATCCGCGTCAGCCGGACGAAGGGCGGCCCGTTTGAGTCGCTGAGAAATCATCCGGAGTTTCGGGACTTGGCGGTGGCGCCGGCCGTGGTCCCGCCCGCCGTGTCCATCGCCCGCACGCCGACGCCGCCGACGGTCGAGATCTTGGCGCCAACGCCGGCTTCGGCGGCGACGCCGACACCGGGGCCGCTCGCGACGGCCCCGGAGTCGTCCGTCACCACTTCGCAGATCATTCTGCCCAAGATCTATATGGGCCCGGCGCCGGTCGTTCAGCGCTCTGCTTGGGGCCGGTGGATCATATTGGTTTTGGTGGCACTGGCGGCCGGCACGATTGGCTTTTTCCTCATGCCTATTTTGAAGTTTTTCGAGATTCTGTAGGAAGGGACTGACGACTCGTCCTACTTTATCAACCATGCGCACAACCAACAACAAGCTGGCAAAAGTCTCCGTTCGCACCCAATTGCGGCCCGGCGACATCGGCGCCGTGGCAACGCTCCACGGTCTTGTCTACGCGCGCGAACACGGCTTCGATGCCACGTTCGAGGCGTATGTCGCTGCGGCGCTCGCGGAGTTTGTACTCTTGCAATTCGAACCATCGGAGCAATCAACGTCGCGGCAGAACATATGGATCGCGGACCAGGGCGGCCGGGTCGTCGGATCGATCGCGATTGTCGCTGCCGCGGAGGAAACCGCGCAACTGCGCTGGTTCCTGGTAGATCCCGCGCTGCGCGGCGCGGGCTTGGGCAGGCGGCTCTTGCGCGATGCCGTCGCGTTTTGCCGGAGTTGCCACTATCGATCCGTCTACCTTTGGACGACGAGCGCATTAAGGATCGCCGCACATCTGTATCGTTGCGTCGGATTCAAGAAGGTAGCGGAATTGCCGGGGCGCAGGTGGGGCGCGGACGTGGTGGAAGAAAAGTACGAATTGACGTTGAGCCAGAACCGGCTACCATCCTGATTGATGGAAATGCAAGGCTGGCCTTTCGCCGCGGCAATGGTACTCTGTGGGCATCACCTCTTTCGTGATCGAGGAGTACCCATGCTCTGGTATTGTCGACTTTCGCTCTCTTTCCTTTTCGTCTTGGCAGCCGGCCGCGCGCGCGCCGATTGGCCCGGCTTCCGCGGCGTCACCGGAGGCCTCTCCAACGAGCAAGGACTGCCCACGGAATGGGGGCCGGAGAAAAATGTCGTTTGGAAAACGCCGCTGCCAGGACCGGGCAGCTCCAGCCCGATCGTGTGGAAAGACCGCGTTTTTGTCACCTGCTACAGCGACTATGGTTTGAAGAAAGCCGACAAAGGCGACATCGCGAAACTGCGCCGGCACTTGCTCGCCGTCGACAGGAAAACCGGAAAAATACTTTGGGACCGCGAAACGCCGCCGCTTTTGCCCGAGACCGAATACTCCGCCAACATCACCGAGCACGGCTACGCATCCAGCACGCCGGTCACGGATGGCGAACGCATTTATGTCTTCTACGGCCGCGGCGGAGTGCACGCCTTCGGCTTGGACGGCAAGCCGCTTTGGCACAAGGAAGTCGGCAGCGGCTTGAACTCGTGGGGGTCGGCGGCCAGTCCCATACTCGTCGGCAACAAACTGATCGTCAATGCCGGCGTCGAAAGTGATGCGCTCATCGCCTTCGACAAGATCACGGGCGAGGAGAAGTGGCGCGCCAAGGGAATCGGGCACTGCTGGTCCACGCCGGTTCTGGTGGAACTGCCCGGCGGCAAACAGGAAATCGCGCTAAGCGTGCAAGCCGCGCTCTACGGCTTCGATCCGGACAACGGCGATAAGCTTTGGGAGTGCGAAGGGCCCAGCACGGCGACGGCCAGCTCCACCCCGGTGACGCGCGACGGCGTCCTCTTCGCAATCGGCGCGGGTTTCGATGGTCGCTCGACTGTCGCCGTCAAGGCGGGAGGCCGCGGCGATGTCACGAAGACCCACGTGCTTTGGCGGCAGAAGGTCGGCGCCAATCACTGCTCGCCCGTGCTGGTGGACGGCCGCCTCTACTGGGTCAGCGGCCGGGCGATCTGCCTCGATGCCAAGACAGGCGCGATCGTTCTTGACAAGGATTTATACGGCGCCCGCCAAGAATACGTTTCGGCTGTTGCTGCCGGCGGCAAAATCTTTGCATTTACGCGCCGCGACGGCGCCTTTGTCCTCGCCGCCAATGAGGCCTTCGAAAAACTCGCGCACAACGACCTGGGCGACAACAGCATTTTCAATTCCTGTCCGGCCGTCAGCGGCGGCAACCTGTTCGTGCGCTCGAACGCGTTTCTGTATTGCTTGGGACAAAAACCGTGAGTTTCAAAGAATTGTGAACCTTTTGCGGGCCGATCGCATCTATCGTTTAACGTTCGGTTCGATCGCGGCGGTACGCGCGCCGCGAACGCTAAACGGGTTGGATGTGACTATGACGTGGCGTCTTTGTGATCGGCATGGTTTGCAGCGTACAACGCAACAACAGCGCTTGGCGCTGCAATTGCGCCCTTTGCGAGGATGACCCGGCCTTTTCGTTGACTTTCGAGGCCAGGTGTCCCAAGGGCGCCTGGCCTTTTTTGTTGAATTTGAATTGGCTCGGTAGGCAACCGGCAGACCACCCTCGCTCAGAACGAGGAATGCTGAGGGTTCGACTCCCTCCTGAGCCAATCCGGGGTCGTCTAACGGTAGGACGGCGGGCTTTGAACCCGTCGATGTTGGTTCGAATCCAACCCCCGGAATGCACGCGGCGCAGAGTGGAGCGCGAAGCGCAGAGCGCGAAGAGTGGAGCGCTCTGCGCTTCTGCGGTTATCTTGCGAGTTCCGCTGCGGCGTGATCAATCGGGATTCTCACGAAAAATCTTGTCGAATTTACTCGCGCATTGTTGAAACACCTTCATCAAGGCGGGATCGAGCTGCGCGCCGGCCGCCTCGTTCATGACTTGCAGCGCGGCGTTATGGGACAAGGCGGGCTTGTACACGCGGCGTGAGCGCAGGGCGTCATACGTGTCGCAAATGGCCACTAAACGCGCTGCCAGCGGAATGTTCGGACCCGTCAGGCGATCCGGATAACCCGTGCCGTCGAAGCGCTCGTGATGGTGGCGGGCGATGTCGATGGCCATTTGTAGAAAGGCGCCGGCAGACGGGTGGTTTTGGGCGACGGCCTGCAGGGTCTCGCTGCCGATCAACGTGTGGGCCTGCATGATTACCCGCTCCTCGGCATCCAGCTTACCCGGCTTCATGAGGATGTGATCGGGCAGGCCGACCTTGCCGATGTCGTGCAGCGGCGCGCAACTGGTCAAAAGCTCGATGAAATTCTCGTCGAGCTGTCCGGCAAAATGCGGGGAACGAGCGGCTTCCGCGCTCAGGCACTGGACGTACCTTTGCAGGCGGAGCAAATGCTGTCCGGATTCATTGGCCCGGTGTTCGACGAGTTTGGCCAACGCCACCACCAAAGCGTTGCGCGCGTCGACGAGATCGCTGTTGCTGGCGCGGAGATTGTGCTCCAGCTGATGATTGACCGCCAGCAGATGGCGATTGAGGGTTTCCGCTCGGTCTTGTGCTTCCTTTAGACGCAAGAGAGATTGGACGCGCGATTGCAGCTGCGTCACGCTGAACGGCTTGGTGATGTAGTCATCGGCCCCGTGCAGCATCATCTGCGCCATGGCGTCCGTATTGGCGTTGCCCGACGCCATCATGATCTTGAGGTTCGGCGCCGGTGGGTCTTCACGCAGGCGGCGGCAGACTTCCACACCGTTCATTTCCGGCATGTTGATGTCCAAGAGCACCAGATCGTACGTTTTCTGCCTGGCCATTTCCAAGGCAACCACGCCGTTGCCCGCCTCGTCGCAGTGCATTGCCTCCGCTTTGAGCACGAACTTGCAATAAGTGCGAATGCCCGGCTCATCGTCCACGAGCAAGACACGATAGGCTTTGGGGCCATCGTGGGATTGTTCGGGAGCGCCGTTCCAAGACGGCACGCGCGACTCGGCCGTCATCCAATGCTCGCGCATGTCCGACTTCAGGAAAGGCAAAAGAGAGCGCATCACCGCTTGCGGATTGGGAAAACGGTCGTCGGCTCTGAGCGCCATGAGCTTTTGGATAATCTGATCCAGTTCCTCGGGCACGTCCGGTCGTTTGGCACGGATGGAAGGAGGTTGCTGCTGCATGCGGGCGGCCAATTCCTGGACCAGATTGCCCTTCATGGGAAACGGCGGCGTGCCCGCTAAACTCCAATACAGCACGCCACCCAAGCCGTACAGATCGGCGCGAATATCGACGCCGTGAGCGTCTTGGATTTGCTCGGGCGCCATGTAGTCCAAGGTGCCCAAGAGCGTGCCCGGCTCCGTGAGCACAGTCGAGTAGCTGCGCGCCAGGCCGAAATCGAGCAGTTTGGCCTGACCCTCGGGAGTAATCTGTATGTTGGACGGCTTGATATCGCGATGGACAAGGTTGCGTTTATGGGCCTCGGCCAGCGCGGAGGCCACCTGATGCATGAGGTCGCAAGCCTTGGACGGGCACAAAGTGCCCTGCGTGCGAATGAACTCTTCCAAGTCCTGACCCGGCACGTACTCCATCACGAAAAAGTGCAGCGTGGATTCGCGGTTTTCGCTGGAGACGATTTCGCCCGCGTCGATGGCGGCGACGATGTTGGGATGCTGCAATTGCGCGATGGCGCGAATCTCGGTCATAAAGCGCCGCAGCAAACGCTGATCGTGCTCCGGGCTAATCGGCAACACTTTGATCGCGACCAGTTTGCGCATGCGAATGTGCTCGGCGCGAAAGACCACGCCCATGCCGCCGGCGCCCAAGCGGTCAAGCACCCGGTAGTTTCCCAGGATCAGACCAAAGCGCGTGCCCGCGCCAATCCGTCCCGATTGATACGCCGTGAGCAGGCCATGCTCCACCAGCATCGCCAGCAGCCGCTCCAGCGATTCACTTTGGGCCAGCTGGTTGTGCGTGTCGCTTGACAGGTTATGAAAATCCTCGGGCAACACTAGAAAGGACTTGAGCAACTCGTCGAGATGTCGGGCGACAGAGACGGATTTCTGTACATTGCGCGATCCGAGCGCGGAGGGGGACAAATACTGTGACAATTCCTTCATGGGAAGACCTTTGAGACCGAGCGCCTCAAGCGCCTCAAGCGCCTCGAGTTGGAGCGCGGCCTTCACCGCGTCTGGCCTGCGTCATACCGTTCCAGCTTCACGTAGTCCGGTCGGACAACTATAGGTCGCGGAGGAATAGGCGGCAACGTGTTTTCTCTTAATGCACTTCACAGGCAATTGACAGCCACACGTGAAATTTCAGGGTGCAGGCGAACAGGCTTGACCCACCCGCCGAACCAACTGATGCTCGATACGCGCGAACGGAGCTGGACGCCGCGCGTCACGGAATTGATGGAAATGCGGCGCGCGCAGGCTAGCACGGCTCTGAACCGCGCTATCCAGCTCAAGCCCGATTACATGCAAGCTCATCTTACACTGGGCATCCTCTATCGCGATCTGGGCAGCTTCGATATGGCGCTCACGCATCTTTCTACATACGCGGACCTTGTTCGCGCGGAAGGTCCGCGGCCCGGTGTGTCCGAGGAAGTCTTCGAGCAGCAGCTCGACCAACTCGCGGCGCGCTTGCGCTTAGCTGTCTTGGCCAAGGCCGTAGAAATGGGAACGCAGGCGTATGAAAAGGAAGCTGTCGGCCGGCGCGTGCTGGATCGCGCTTCCTTGGCGCTGCAGCATGGACTGGCAGGCAAAGCGTTGCAAGAACTGGTGAAATCGGAGGTCGCCGCCTTTGGCAGCCAGGGCATGATCCTCGAACTGAATCTGTTGCTCAAGGCTGGCCGTGCCAAGGACGTTTGGGAATGGACGGACCTGGAGCAGCGCAGCGCGATCGGCGCGCCGGCGTACCACTGGTTGCGCATCCAAGCCCTTGCCGCGACCGGCGAGTACGCTCTGGCCGAGCAAGAATGCAATCACATGATTCTGACAGCCGTGAACCGGCAAGCATTGGCGGGCTTGCTGGGTCAATCTCTCATGGACGAATTGCCACGCGCAGGGTTTTTGCCGCACGCTTGTTGGCTGGCCTTCCGGCGTCCAGAGTTTCTAGCGCGGATCGCGGCTGTGGAATCAAAGCTTCTTGAAGATGCCAATGTCCATGTCTTGCGGGGTGTATTGGCCTTGGAAGAAGGCGCGGTGGAACGGGCGAAAGCCGCGTTTGAGACTGCCTTGCAATTGGGCAATCAATCGTCAGGCGGCGGATCGGAATTCTATGCCCGTTTTATCGCGGAACAATGCCTGTCTTGGCTCAAGTGACGCAAGTTATCGTAACTTATCTTCGCGTAAAGCTTTAGGCCCCTTCGTTAGTAGTGGACTCCGTTCTTGCCTTGCACGCCTTTCCCATTGCCAATACACTGCCATTTTCGACTTTTTCGGCCCAAAGGCCCGGCGCATGACCTACGATCCTGCCAATCCGCTCATTGTGCAAGGCGACCGGACGGTCTTGGTGGAAGTGGACAACCCGCGCTACGCCGAAGCCCGCGACGCCCTGGCGCCTTTTGCCGAGTTGGAAAAAAGCCCCGAGCACATTCATACGTATCGCATTTCGAACTTGTCCTTGTGGAACGCCGCGGCCGCCGGCATGCGCGCGCAAGAGATGGTTACAGTGCTGGAACGGTTCAGCAAATTCCCGCTGCCGGGGAACCTCGCCGCCGATCTTGCGGACACGGTCAGCCGCTACGGCCGAGTCAAATTGGAGAAGCATGACGACAAACTGCGTCTTCGCTGCACGGACCTGCCGCTTTTAGAGGAACTGGGGCGGCAGCCCAAGATTCGGCAATACTTGAGCGAGCGGCTTGCTGCGGACAGCTATTTGGTCGATCCGGCTTTCCGCGGCGTGCTCAAGCAAGCGCTCATTGTCGTCGGCTATCCGGCGGAAGACCTGGCGGGTTACACCGAAGGAGCGCCGCTCGACATCCAGTTGCGCACGCTCTGCCGCAGCGGCATGCCCTTTGTCGTACGCGATTACCAGCGCGACGCAGCCGACATCTTTTACGCGGGCGGCGACGTGCGCGGCGGCAGCGGCGTGATCGTGCTGCCGTGCGGCGCCGGCAAGACCATCATCGGCATCGCCGCCATGGCGTACGTGCGCAAGGCAGCCCTCGTGCTCACCACCAGCATCACGGCCGTCAAGCAATGGGTCCGCGAGCTCTTGGACAAGACCGACTTGTCCGAGCAGGACATTAAAGAATACACCGGCGAATGCAAGGAAATTGGCCCGGTCACGATCGCCACGTATCAGATCCTGACGCATCGGAACGACAAGAAGGAGGAGTTTCCGCATTTCAAGTTGTTCGACCAGCTGGATTGGGGCTTGATCATCTACGACGAAGTGCATCTTTTGCCCGCGCCGGTGTTTCGCATCACGGCGCAGATTCAAGCGCGTCGCCGTCTGGGTTTGACCGCCACGCTCATTCGCGAAGACGGTCGCGAGGGGGATGTCTTCACCCTGATCGGCCCGAAAAAATACGACGTGCCTTGGCGCGAATTGGAAACGCGCGGCTGGATCGCCGAAGCCTCGTGCACGGAGATTCGAGTCGCGCTGCCGGATACGATGCGTATGGAATACGCCGTCGCGCCGTGGCGGCACAAGTATCGCATTGCCAGCGAAAACGCCGCCAAAGAAGATATCGTCGCCCGACTTCTGGAACACTACGCCGGCAAACAAGTGCTTGTGATCGGCCAGTATCTGCACCAACTCCGCCAACTGCAAAAACGCTTCGACATACCGCTGATCACTGGACAAACCAGCAGCCAAGAGCGCGAAGACCTTTATGACCGCTTCCGCCGCGGCGAGGTGCGGCAATTAATTCTCTCGAAAGTGGGCAACTTTGCCATCGATCTGCCCGACGCCAACGTGCTCATTCAGGTGTCCGGCACCTTCGGCTCGCGTCAGGAAGAAGCGCAACGGCTGGGCCGCATTCTACGTCCCAAAGCGAACGGCGATCTGGCGCACTTTTACAGCTTGGTGACCCGCGACACGCGCGAACTGGATTTCGCCCACCATCGGCAGATGTTCCTCACCGAGCAAGGCTACAGCTACCGCATCGAGGACGCCGGCGAGCTGTTGGCGCGGCGCAAGACGGGGTAAGCAGATGTATTCAAGTGGGGCGAACATTCCTGTTTGCCCAAACGAAACCCGCGAAGCCGGGCAAACAAGAATGTTTGCCCCACGGACTTGACGACGTGAATCCAACACGCATTCCCGTGAAACTGCATCACCGGGTCTGTCTCATCCAAACCGAGGACGCGATTCTGGCCGAAGAAGTGCTCGCGAATCGCAGAATTGCGCAGGATGTCGTCGGGCGAATCGCCGATAGCGTGCTGTTGGTCCGGCCGGGACGAGTGGAAGCCGTGGTGCAGGAATTACAGAAAATGGGCCACACGCCGCAGGTCTTGGGGTAGCCCTTCGTAGGCCCAACGCTGCGCGTGGGGCAGCCCCTCACCCCCGGCCCTCTCCCCCCAAGGGGCGAGGAGAGACTGCCCGCGGAGAGTGAATGCACAGCGTCAACGACGAGTTCTGGTCGAGCCAAGTCCGCCGCATCCTGGAGAGCTATGACGAGACTCTGTTGCGCCAAGTGGCGACACGGTTGTGCCGGCCGCGTAATCATTGGCCCAATGAAGAGCTAATCGACCGCTGTCTGGACACGATCGGCAACGCGGCGATGCTCGATCGCCGCCTCAAGGACCAGGAAGTCGGGGCGCAAAACCTGCTGGCGCTCATCGGACAAAGCCGGCAATTCCTTTGGAACGTGGGCAACCTGGTGGAAATGGCAGTCGCCCTCGGCACTTTGGATGGCTTGAAAGCCGTGCGCGATTTGCTCGAAGCCGGCTTATTGTTCCCCAAGTTCGGTTCGTTCGAAGAATCGCCGGCGCGCCCCCTCAGCCCCGGCCGGGGCCGACTCAAGAACTTTGATGTTTGGTTGGGGCAAGCGACGCCGCCGGCGGCCTTTGTGCATCCGGCGGTCGCGCGGCGGGCCATGAGCAGGCCGATTCCCTGGCCTGTCCCGCTTCGCCACGAGGAGAAGCGCGATCTCGCGGTCCTGGAAGCGGACGGCTTGGAATGGCCGCTGCGCCTGGCGGTGGTATGGCAAATGGCGGCGTCGATGCCGTTCCGGCGCACGCAACAGGGCGATTTCTTCAAGCGCGATCTCGAACGGTTACAGAACAATTCTGCTTTGACGGGTATTTCGTCGGACATTCCAACTTCGGCCCCCGACCTTGGCTTGGCGGCTGTCTCTTTGGGGCTGGCGCTGGGGTTCTTGCGCGAGCACGAAGGCGAAGTGTTGCCGGGTGAGTTTCGGATGGCAAGCACGGTGACAGCCAACACTTCCGCGACTTCGAGTCCTAAGGACAAATCTCCAGCGGATGCCGACGGTCTGGCGGCGACTCTGGCAGGGCTATGGGCGGCGTTGCCGCGCGTCTTGGATTGGAACGTTGTCCGGGGTTGGCAGCCGGGAGCGATGCTGGGCAATCCCCATCCGTCCGCGCAACTTCTCGCGCTCGCGCTGTTGGCTGCTTTACCGGAAAGGCATTGGACAAAACCGGAGGCTGTGGAAGATTGGCTGGTCCGCCGGCACCCCTATTGGTCCGCAGCGAAGGATCGAACCCCTGTCGTATCAGCGCCTGAGGGAGAAGGACCGGCGGGAAGGGGCAAGCGCGGCGCCGCCAAGCAGCATCCCAACGCCGAACCTGGAGCCGGCATCAGCGCATTCTTGCTGGGCATTGCCTATCCACTGCGCTTGCTGCAAGCGGCGCGCGCCGCCAACGGCGAGTACTGGGTGCGTCTTTCGCCTATGGGACGTTGGCTCTTGGGGCGCGACGCGAAGCCGCCGGCGGCAGTCAGTTTTCCGCAGACTCTGCTCGTGCAGCCCAACTTGGAGATTCTGGCCTATCGGCAAGGACTGACACCGGAGTTGATTGCGCGCCTGTCGCGTTTCGCATCGTGGAAAACGCTCGGGGCGGCCTGCACGCTGCAGCTGGAGCCGGCCAGCGTCTATCGCGCACTGCAGTCGGGCGAGTCACTTACAAGTATTACGCAAGCGCTGGAACGACACGGGCTGAAGGCGCTGCCCGAAACGGTGCTGGAAGCGCTTAGGACATGGAGCAACAAGCGCGAGCGCATCGCCGTGTATTCGGCAGCGGCGCTGTTCGAGTTTCCTGGACCCGCGGAACTCAACGAAGCGCTGGCACGCGGCCTGCCCGCGGTCAAACTCACGGACCGACTTGCCATCGTCCCGAGCGAGGACGGCATCGATTATCGCCACTACCGACTGACCGGCACACGCGATTACTGCTTGCCGCCCGAGCGCTGCATCGAAGTTGCGGACGACGGCGTTACTCTGACCGTCGACCTGGCCCGCTCCGATTTGCTTTTGGAAACCGAATTGCAAGGCTTGGGTGAATGGGTGAATGCCGCCCCGAGTCCAGGTCGACGGTCGTATCGTCTGACGCCCGAGTCCCTGGCCGCCGCGCGCGGCAACGGCTGGTCGCTCGGCAACCTGGAAGAGTGGTTTTCCCAACGCACGGGAATGCCGCTCTCAGCCGCCGCCAAAATGCTGTTCACGGCCGCGACGTCGCCCGCGGTTGTGCTGCACCGCCAACTCGTATTGCATTTGGACAACGCCGAATTGGCCGATGGGCTCGTGCAATGGCCGCCGACGCGTGACTTGGTCCAGGCCCGACTCGGCCCAACGGCACTAACAGTGGCCGAGGACGACGTGGCGGAATTGACAAAGCGTTGCCTTCAAATCGGTGTGGAGCTTCGCCCGGCGATGTAGCCAATGTAAATGGATGGACGAAAAACAGATCCACGAAAAACACAAAAGCACACGAAATGAATCTTGGACATTTCGTGTGCTTTTGTGTTTTTCGTGGATCAAATCGTTAGAGGCCCCAACGATTGGACATCGCGGGCATGCCCATCATGCCAGCGAGACCAAATTTGCCGCCGAGTCCGAATTGCCCGCCGCCGAAGCCACCGTTGCCAAATTGGCCGCCAAAGCCGCCTAGACCGAATTGGCCGCCAAAACCGCCTTGTCCGAATTGGCCAAACTGACCGCCAAAGCCACCTTGACCGAACTGACCGAATTGGCCGAATTGACCTTGTTGGCCTTGGTTTACCTGGAAGCCAACGGCGCCGCCTCGATCTACAAACCCACGGAAACCACCAATTACCTCCGGCATGCGGAAAATCACATTGGCCTGGATTGTCGGCCCAAACAAGCCGGTTTCTGGGCCAAAGGGAGGCAGGTCACGGCCCTGCATGCCGGAGCCGCCTTGTTGGTTTTGGCCCTGATTGTTGCCTTGATTGCCTTGATTACCTTGGTTGCCTTGGTTGCCGCCAAAGGCTTGATTGCCCTGTTGCCCGCCTTGCCCGCCTTGCCCCATGGTGCCGCCGAACTGAATCGGGAATGGGAACCCGGATTTCGGGAATCCAGGCGGCAGATTGGAAATCGGATTGGGTACCGGCAGCCCCTTCTTGGGACTCGGGATTGGACGGAAGAAACCCTGCGACAGACCGTTTTCGGCGAACCACACAAATCCGCCGATGGCCAAGGCGCCCACTAGCCATAGCTGAAACACACGACTCCGGAACATTGCGCACCCCTTACTGGTGTAGGGTCGATGGCCCCCATCGACCGAGCCTTGGCACCTAACTTCCCCGAACTCAAATACTTCTACTATTGTGCGTTGGGAGGATGCCTTTCGTCAAGCATTTCCCAAAAAAACCAGGCGGCTTTTTCCCCAGAGGTAAGACTGGGGTAAAAGCTACCGCTTTTTCCAGCTTTTGCAATCCTATCTGTCAGACGAGACTGGACCGGCCTTGGTTTCCTCCGCCCGGATGCGAAATGCTTGCATCCCGTGGATTTTTGCCGTGGTTTCCTCTTGACACCCCCGCGCGTCGCGATATAGTCCGCCACCCATTCCAGCAATGTCGAATTCGGCAGCATCATGCGCACCCGCCCAGGATGCAGGGGGTATTGCATTCCCTTGGGGGGCGTGACGAGGTTTTCGGGGGCTGGTAGGGCCTTCGTCAAGCAGGAGATGCGGGTTATGCGGAAGCATTGCAGCTGGCTAGTACTGGTCCTCACTCTGCTCGTGGCGCCCCAGGCCGCTCGGGCCCAATATTACGAAGTTCCGCCCGTGCCGTTTACCGGGCCGCTCAGCCACCCGCGCTACGAGGAGGGCGGCTTCTACACCGCCCTTGAGTTCCTCTGGTGGCAGCAGTACCGCCCGATCCGCAGCCAGATCGTGGCGCGGCGCGGCTTTATCGACTTCGATGGCTCGATTGCCAATTCCGGCGCGGGACAGTTCGTCGGCACCGGCGCTGAAGCGCTCAACACCAATCAGCTGGCAGGACCGCAGTCCTATCAGCCCGGCTTCAATCTGTCGTTTGGTTGGCGCTTCGAAAGCGGCACTGTGCTTACCTTTGAATGGACCCATTTGTGGGAAACCCGTTATGTCGCATCGGCCTCCTTGGCGCCGCCCTTGCTCCAAGGCGGCGAAAGTGGCGCCGATTCTTTCCTGTTCGCTAACGTGTTCAATTGGCCGATCGAGTTCGCCGGCAACCCGCGCAACGTCTCGGCCGGCAACCCCGGCGCCACCATCGGCATCTGGAACGCGGCGTCCAACATGAGCATTCAGTTCCAGCAGCGCTTCGACAAGTTCGACCTCGGCGCCCGCTTCCCCATTTGGCAAACCGACAGTTTTCGCAACTACGCGCTCTTAGGCACGCACATCGTCGGCTTCTGGGAACGCTTTCGCTGGCGCACGGTGGACTTGGACGAATTCGGCCAAGGCAACCCCCTGACGACCGGCGTCTACAGCAATATCGTCAGCAACCGCCTGTACGGCGTGCACTTGGGGGCCGGCAACGAGTGGTTCCTGGGAAACACACCGATCGGTGCTTTTTCGGTCAGCTTAGATGTCGAAGGCTCGCTGTCCGCCGACTTCGTCAAGGCCCGCGCCCGTTACGAAACCGAAGCGCGTTCCGCGTCGGCCACGCGCTCGCGCAATCTCTATGCTTTCGTTCCCGGGGCCGAAGGCAAGCTGAGTTTCTGGTGGTACCCGTGGGAAGGCATTCAGGTGCAGCTCGGTTACACGGGCATGCTTTTCTTGAATACCATTGGCTCACGCTACCCGATCGACTTCAACTACGGCTCGCTCGATCCCGAGTGGCAGCACGTCAGCCGTTGGATGCACGGTCTCAACTTCGGCATCGGCTTCGTGTTTTAGCAAGCCGAAGATGCATTCGACCGCAGCCTGAAGGCTGCGGCTACAGAACAATATGGCCCCTGGTTTGCCAGGGGCTTTTTGATTGGATGGATCAGTCCAGTCCAAAGAAAGCCTGCAAGCCGAGCAACAGGATAGTGGACAGTGAGCGTGTCACTTCCTTCAGATTGACTTTCGAATCCCCCGCTCGGCGGTCCTCGAACAGAATCGGCGTCTCGCCGATCTTGCAGCCAGCCCTGCGGCAGCGATACAGCACTTCCTCCTGAAACGAATAGCCGCGTGACATCAGCTTTTCGAGGTTCGTGCGGCGCAAGAGCGCAACCGAGTAACAACGATAGCCGCCGGAGGTGTCGCGGGCGCGGATGCGCATGAGAAAGCGCACCAGGGCGTTGATCCCCCAACTCATGAGCTGGCGCGACAGGGGCCAGTTGAGCGTGCCGCCGCCGGGCACGTAGCGCGAGCCGATCATGAGGTCATGCCGCTGCATGCCGGCGAACAAAGCGGGCAAATAGCGCGGATGGTGGCTGAAATCGGCGTCGATGTTCACCAGCCAGTCGTAGCCCTGTTCCATGGAAAAGTGCATGCCGGCCAGGATGGCCGTGCCCAGACCCAGCTTGCCGGGGCGGTGAAGGACGTGGATGCGCGGATCGGCGGCGGCCAGCCGGTCGGCGAGGCGTCCGGTGCCGTCGGGCGAATTATCGTCGGTCACGAGCACGTCCGCCTGCGGGCTCACCGCATGGATTTCCTTAATCAATTCCTCCAGGTTTTCCCTTTCGTTGTACGTAGCCATCGAGACGAGGACGCGCGTGCCCGGCGGAATCACGATTGCTCCTTCTTTTTGCCGCTTGCGGGGACCAGGCGGCGCTTTGTATTCTATAGTAGCCCGCGCGCTGGGCGTGGGGCTACTGTGCGAGGCGCATGACATGGCGGAAGGCATCATCACTTGTCCCAATTGCTCGGAAAAGTTCAAAGGTAAGGGCCAGCTGGTCGGCAAAAGGATCAAGTGCCCGTTTTGTACGCAGCCCTTCGTGGTTCCCGGCGCGGCCAAAAAGGCGGCCGGCAAGGCGGCTCTGGACGACGACGACCCCAACCCTTACGGCATCACGCACCTGGACATTCGCCCGCGTTGCCCGCACTGCGCCAATCTGATGGCGGACGAAGACGCCTTCATTTGCCTGCACTGCGGCTACAACACGCTCACGCGCGAGCTTGGTCAAACCAAGAAGCTCGTCGCCCTCTCCGGCAGCGAGCAACTCGGGCACCTTGTGCCTGGATTCATTTGGGCGGGGGTGGTGGTCCTTTTACTGATCGGCGTGATGTTCTATTGCTTGAAGTTGCAATACATGCTGCCGGAAAAGTGGGCCAACATCTTCGGCCACGAATCGCTCAAAATGTGGTTCACGCTAATCGCGCTCGGTCTGTCGTGGGGCTTGGGCTATCTCGCCGTCAAACGCCTCGTACTGGAGCCCAGGCCGGAAGAAAAGAAAAAACAGAAGTGAAGTGCTACGATACGTGGGTTAGAACTCCGATTCTGACCGGAGCCGCGCACGCAGTAAGCGGTGAAATCGCCTACAACAGTTCCCGGCGCATGCCTGCCACGATGGCGTCGGCCATTGTCTCCGAAACGCCGTGCTCGCGCTAAAGCGCCCATGCAGTTTGCCCAGCCGGTCCTTTCCGGATTCCGACTTCGACTCTCTGCGCCGTTCCTTTGCCATCAGTCACCTCGGTTGTAGCAATTGAATTCAGAGAACCGCAGAGGCGCAGAGAATCGCAGAGTAAGGAGAAGAATGAGCCGAAACGAACATCTCTTCAATCATGTGCTCCGTTTTTTCCCTCTGCGTTCCTCTGCGCCTCCGCGGTTGAATTCAACTCCACATTCGCGTACATGGGCGGCATGCGGCATGTTAGTAGGGCGCTGGGATTCGTCAAACAAAAAATGTCACTGCCAAGCCGTGCGGGCGATTTCCAAGAGTACGACCACAAACAATCCCAGGCTAATGACGGCGTTGACGTGAAAGAACGCCTGGTTGACGCGCCCCAGATCTTGCGGCGAAACCAGATAGTGCTGGAGGAGTATCAGCAAGGCGACCATGCCCAGACCCACGAGATAAACGGCGCCCAGGGGCGGCGAGGCGGCGAAGTAGAGTGCGAACAAAAAGGCGAGCATGGCGAGGTGGCACACCATGGCCACGCGCAGGGCCCGCGCCACGCCGAGCCAGGCCGGCACGCTGCGCAGCCGAGCTTGCCGGTCGAAGTCCGCGTCCTGGCAGGCGTAAATGATGTCGAAGCCGGATACCCAGCAGAATACCGCCAAGCCCAAAAACGCCGGCGGCAACAGGTCTCCCATGCCGCGAATGGCGATCCAGGCGGCGAGCGGCGCCAACAGCAACGACGCGCCCAGCCAGAAATGCGCCAAGGACGTGAATCGTTTCGTTAGCGAATACGCGCAGATGAAAACGAGCACGGGAATGGCGAGCGTGATTGGCCAGGGGTTCGCGGGCTCAGCCAAAAGAAAAAGCGCGGTGGAGCCGATAAAGCCGAGCGCGCTGACCGCCGTGAAGATCCACACTGCGTGAACGGACAACAGGCCGGCGGGCAGATGCCGCGTCGCCGTGCGTGGATTGGCGGCGTCGACATCGCGATCTATGAGCCGGTTGAACGCCATGGCGGCGCTGCGGGCGAACACCATGCATAAGAGTATGCCGACTAGCTCCAGCCAGGAGAAAACGCCTTTGCCGTACCACGCCAACGCCGCGCTCAATAGCGCGAAGGGTAACGCGAACAGCGTGTGGCTGAAGCGAATCATCTCCAGAAACTGACGCACGGTTTGCCACACGATGGTTGTTCTCGTCCATCTCACGCAAAGGCGCAAAGAACGCCAGATGCGTTGTACTTTACTGTACTCTTCGCGCCTTTCTTTGCGCCTTTGCGACCTTGCGCGCGACCTACGGAAACTGCCCCGCGTGCCGGCACACGCGCTTGCCGTGCTCGATCAAGCGCTCGCGCTCTTCCGTGGACAGCGGCCGCGCATCGCGCAGGACCGTCAAGTCTTCCTCCAGCTCCGCCCCGTTCATCGGCGCCATGAGCGCTACCGTCACCGCCGGATGGGAAAGCGCGAAGCGGTACCAGTCCGGCGCGGCGGGCGCCGCGAATCCAGACGGATCGTCCGGTGTTCCGTTGAGCAACGCGCCCCAACGCAGGCTCGTGTAGGTTACAACCGGCATCCCGAGCCGCTGAGTAACCGGAAAAACCTCCGTCTCTGCGCCCCGATGCG
This sequence comes from Gemmataceae bacterium, assembly GCA_022614915.1. Taxonomy (GTDB): domain Bacteria; phylum Planctomycetota; class Planctomycetia; order Gemmatales; family Gemmataceae; genus JAKEFD01. The sequence goes on from JAKEHV010000502.1 coordinate 20,391, forward strand.
CGGCGTTGTAGCGAAGCATGAGCATATCCAACAGTCTGCTCTCGGCAATCGACGCCGCCAACGGGCGCTGATGGCTGGTCAGGCCCAAGAGCCGCACCTTGCCTAGTTCCTGCGCGCGCCGGCAGAACTCCAACGCGCCGCCCGGCCCGGCGATTTCGTCCCATTCCGATCGCGCTTCGACGTAGTAGAAGGTCAATACGTCCACGTAGTCGGTGCGCAATTCGCGCAAGATGCCGTCCAATTCGCGTTCCGCGTCATGGGCCGACCGGGCTTCGAACTGCACGCAGACTTTCACGCGCTCGCGCTTTTGGCCCAAGCCCGCAATCGCCCGGCTCAAGTAATCCGGCGATCCCGGCCAGTTGAGAAAATCGACGCCGCACTCCAGTGCGCAATCAACGTCCGCCTCGATCAGCGTCCCGCCGCCGCGCGACGCCAAACCGAGGCGGCATACTTGGCTGAGTGAAGCGAAGTTGGCGGACAGAAAGCTCATGCAGTCAGCTTATCAATTCGTCTGCTTCGTCCGAGTGCATCGCGGCCCATGTTGTTCATCGTGCCGCAGCCGATGCAGAATACCCGTAATTTCCCAGCCATGTTCCTTCTCCTTCCGAGGGCGGGCGGAGTGGGCGAACTCCGCCCGCCGGTTGTTGACTGCGAACCTCCGATGGCTCGCTGCTAAGAACGGCACAAAACGACGAGGGATATCACGCGCGACGGCAGGATGTTGACATGTTGTAAATGGCTGACACGTCACAGAATATGATGTGTCAGCCAATTAACTCTAAGTGCACATTAGACTTGCGTCAAAAACACGGTCAAAAAATGACTGACACATCACTCATTTTGAGGGTCATGTCAGTCATTTTTGTTACTCCTTTATTTGCAATAGTTTGTGGAAAACAAATGACTGACACATTCATGACACGCTTCCGGTCCGAGCGAGTTCAAAACTCCGCGTTGCCGGGTGTGCGCGGGAAGGGGATGACGTCGCGGATGTTGGCCATGCCGGTGAGGAAGAGGAGGACGCGCTCCAGGCCAAGGCCGAAACCGGAATGGGGCACGGTGCCGTAGCGGCGCAGGTCGAGATACCACTGATACGGCTCCAGGCTCATGCCTTTGCCTTTCATGTTCTGTTCGAGCACGTCGAGCCGTTCTTCGCGCTGGCTGCCGCCAATGATTTCGCCGACGCCGGGGACCAGGACGTCCATGGCCCGCACGGTTTTGCCGTCGTCGTTGACGCGCATGTAGAAGGGCTTGATCGCGCGCGGATAGTCGAACAGGATCACCGGCCGCTGGAACTTCTTCTCGGTGAGATAGCGCTCGTGCTCGGTCTGCAAATCCATGCCCCACTTTACCGGAAACTCGAACTGCTGCCCCGATTGCAAAAGCACCTCGATCGCCTCCGTGTACGGCAAGCGCAAAAACTCGCTCTTCTGGATATGTTCCAGCCGGGTCAGCACGTCCTTGTCGATGCGCTCCTGAAAAAACTTCATGTCGTCCGGGCACCGCGCCAGCGCGTCTTGGATGATGCGCTTGATGAACGCCTCGGCCAGCGTCATGTTGTCACTTAGGTCGTAGAAGGCCATTTCCGGCTCGACCATCCAGAACTCGGCCAGATGGCGCGGAGTGTTCGAGTTTTCGGCGCGAAACGTCGGCCCAAACGTATACACCTTTCCCAAAGCGCAGGCGAAGATTTCCGCTTGCAGTTGGCCACTCACCGTGAGGAAGGCCGGCTTGGAAAAAAAATCCGCGTGAAAGTCGATGTCCGGACCCTGGCGCGGCACTTTGTTTAGGTCGAAAGTCGTTACCTTGAACAACTCGCCGGCGCCTTCGCAATCGCTGGCGGTGATGATCGGCGTGTGCAGGTAAAGAAAATCGCGCTCTTGGAAAAAATCATGGATAGAACGGCTGGCGCAATTGCGGATCCGAGCGACCGCGCCGAAGGTGTTCGTGCGCGGCCGAAGGTGCGACACGGTGCGCAAAAACTCCATGGTCGCGCCCTTTTTCTGAATCGGATAGGTCCCCGCGTCGGCCCAGCCGTGCACCGTCACGCTTTTGGCTTGCACTTCGGTGGCCTGGCCTTTGGCGGGCGACTGCTTCACGAGTCCGATGACGGTGACGCTGGCCCCCGTGCCAAGCTGCTTCACCTCGGATTCATAATTGGGTAGTGCACCTTCGGCGAGAATTTGCACGTTGCCCTGACAAGTGCCGTCGTTGAGCTCGAGAAAGCTGAAGCCGCCTTTGGAATCACGGCGTGTGCGCACCCAGCCCTGCAATTGGACTTCTTTGCCGATGGACTCTTCCTTGCGCGCTTGCGCCACCGAAATGCGTTCCATGTTCGTCTCCTTTGGTGTCAATCTACCAGCACCTGGAGGCGAATTCTAACAGGCGGGGAGAAAAACCTCGATTTTCGCCCAATCCATTGGGAACATAGGAGAGTGCCGGCGGCGGCTCGAACAAGTTGACGAGGCAGCCATGAACACGAACTTGCATTGGTCATCGCGTGGGCAGGGCGCAGGTGCACTGGCAATAGCGGTGTACTTGATACTACATCTGGCGCCGACCGCAACTCCCCAAGCGGCCCAAGGCGAATCTCCCTCGGTTGTCTTCGAGACGACGCTCGGCAAAATCACGATTGAGCTTTACCCGGACAAAGCTCCGGTCACGGTGAAAAACTTCTTGCAGTACGTGGACGACCGCTTCTACGACGGCCTGATCTTTCACCGCGTGATCCGGGATTTCATGATTCAAGGCGGCGGCCACGAGCCGGGACTCAAAGAGAAAAAGGCGCGGCCGCCTATCCAGCATGAACCGAACAGCGGATTGTCCAATCTGCGCGGCACCATCGCCCTGGCGCGCACCGCGGCGCCGGACAGCGGCACGTCACAGTTCTTCATCAATGTCAAAGACAACCGGCAATTGGATGGACAAGCCGGGCGGCCCGGTTACACAGTCTTTGGCAAAGTCGTCCAAGGGATGGAGGTGGTGGACAAGATCCGCGGCGTCAAAACCCAAATGCGCGGGCCACACGCCGACGTGCCTGTTGAAGACGTTGTCATTCGGTCCGCGCGCCGGGCGGGCGGGCTTAAGATCGAAGTCGGCAGCGAGTTCCACAAAGCGCGCGCTTTCAGCGTCGTCGCATACGTCGCGCATCCTCAGCGCGGCGCGACGCTGACCCTGGAATTGCCGGACGAGCTAGAGATCGTGGAAGGCAAGACCGTGCGGCCTGTGCCGACGCCTTTGGCATCAGCCACCAGCGTCGTCGTGTGGCAATTGCGCGGCAACCGCCCCGGCACTTATGCGATTACGGTGCGCTCCAACGCCGGCCTGGTCCAGAAGCGCGAAGTGCGAATTCTCGATTGAGGTCGCCATTTTCCACCATGAGTGCGTAAAATAACAGTAAGCACATCCGACCGGCACGAAGGCCCAAACTCACTTCGACACTGAGGAGGTGAACCATGTTAGGCCTGCGCACCATTTTGCATCCGACGGATTTCTCGCCCAACTCCGTGTACGCGCTGCACGTGGCCAGCGCCCTGGCGCGCGACTACAACGCCAACCTGATAATCCTGCACGTTTACGCCGTCCCCGTGGCGGTGTACGGCTACGGCGAAGGCGTCCTTCCGCCCAGAGAGGAGCAATTGGAATCGCTGCGCAAGGAACTGCACGAAGTTCAAGTCCCCGACGTGCGCCTGACGCATCTCTTGGTTGAAGGGGATTCCGTCGGCGAGATTCTGCGCGTCGCCGACCAAAACCACGCCGACCTGATCGTGATGGGCACGCACGGCCGACGCGGCCTGAAGCGCTTGCTCATGGGCAGCGTCGCGGAAATGGTGGTACGGCGGGCGTCGTGCCCCGTCTTGACCGTGCGCACGCCGGTGCTCGAAGAAGCATTGGCGGGCGCGGCCGGCAGCGCACAGACCGAGTCGCCGCATTACGCGACGTGACCTTCAGCTCTACAGCAAGAAGCGATCCTCGCCCCTACCCCTCACATTGTGGAGCGGGGTCAGGGGCGAGGCAGACGCATGAGTTGCACTGCTGTTGCGGAACAAGCCGCGCGGGCAGAATGCCGGCGCCATTCCAATTGACCAATCGTCACAATCAGAACGGCAATTCGAGCGCGACAAGTCGCAACGGACCGGTAGCATCGTCGCGGACTTTGCTTTGTGCTATGATCGACCTCAATCTACCGAGTGTGGGGCGCGTTTTGAACGTGCCGCACGCCAACGAGCACGCTAGTACGTGCTCCACGTCAGCCACTTTGGAGCCAGCCTATGTCGCGCGTCGCATTGTTCTTTCTCTTTCTCCTTCCCTTGTCCGCAACAGCCGGCGAAAAAGGCGCTACGCCCGCCGGTGAGAAAAACGGCTTCACGCGCACCAAGGACGTCATCTATGGCCGCAAATTCGGCGTCGTCCTCACCCTGGACGTTTTTGCGCCGACCAAGAACGCCAACGGCCTCGGCCTCATCTGGGTCGTCTCGGGCGGCTGGTTTTCCGGGCACCAGGCGATCAATGCTTTTTTCGCTCACGAATTCGTCAACCGCGGCTACACGGTGTTCGCGGTGGTGCACGGCAGCCAGCCCATGTTCACCATTCCCGAAATCCTGGAAGACATGCACCGCGCGGTGCGCTACATTCGCTATCACGCCAAGGACTACAAGATTGATCCCGACCGCCTGGGCATTTACGGCGGCTCGGCGGGCGGGCACTTGTCGCTCATGCAAGGCACGGCGGGCACGCAAGGCGCCGCGGTGTCGCTTGATCCGGTCGAGCGCGTGTCCAGCCGCGTGCAGGCGGTAGCGTGCTTTTTTCCGCCCACCGATTTTCTCAATTACGGCGAGAAAGGCAAAGACGCGCTTGGGCGCGGCGTGCTGGCGGCCTTCAAGGCTCCGTTCGACTTCCGGGAGCTCGACAAGAAAACTAGTTCCTTCGCGCCCGTGACCGACGAGGAAATGAGACTGGAAATCGGCCGTAAGATTTCTCCCGTCACGCACGTCAGCAAGGACGATCCGCCGACGCTCATTCTGCACGGCGACGCGGACAAGCTCGTGCCCATTCAGCAAGCGGAGATCTTCGTGGCCAAATACAAGGAAGTAGGCGCAGAGGCGGAGCTGGTCGTGCGCAAAGGCGCTGCCCACGGTTGGCCGTCGCTGGTCAAAGATTTGTCGCACTTCGCCGACTGGTTCGACCGGCATTTGCTAAAAATAGAAAAGAAATAAAGTCGTTGTCGATTGGCGGGTTATCTGTTCGTCTAGGCTGCGATTCAGTCACTAAAACCTCTTTTCGACGAAGGAGCCGCCATGGCGCAGTTCATGTTTCTCTTGTATGACGATCCCAGTGCGTTCGCCAACGTCAGTCCCGAAGACATGCAGAAGGTGATTCAGGAATACACTGTTTGGTCGAATCAAATGGGCCAACAAGGCAAGCTATTGGGCGGTCACAAACTTGCAGACGCCATTTGCAACGCGCAGAGCAGGGCAACGAGCTCTCAGCGTATCACTTGCAAGCCGGAATCGCCTCGATCCACGCACTGGCGCCGGAGCAGCGTTTTCTACGGGACAAATTGCGGGAGCTGCACAACGGCTAATGAATCTCTTCCTCGATCAGCTTTTGCGCAAAGGACGCGCCCAAAATCGTGCCCATCTTGCGCCCACCCGTTGCCAGCCAGGTCCGATCAGCAATTCTTCGGAAAAAGGGGCCGCCTTTGGTGTAAGGCCGTATGCCGTGCAGCCGGCGGGCCGGCGTCTCCGTCAGTCCTAGGCCCGCCGCTCGCTCCAGCGTTTGGCGTTCGTGTTCATCGGTGTAGACCCGTTCGGCCGTGCCGTCGCCAAAGTGCGTGAACCCCGGATCGCGGACAAAGGCAACGGCTTGCCGCCCATACTCGATGTGCCGAATGCGACCCACGCGTTCCCCCGTGAAGACGAACGAGGTGCCGGCTTTGCCATATATGTCGAGACCGGGACAGAACCTGGCCGCCCATACACCGGCGGCAACGTAAACCCAGCCTTCGTGGCGTTGCCCGGCTGCTTCGAGCCAGCCGTCGCCGACCGCTGTCACATCTTGCTTGATCGGATTCGCTTCCAGAATCGTGGTGGGCGGCACGAACAGAAAACTCTCTTTTCTTCCATCGTCATGAGTCAAGTCCACGTGCCGGACGCCGTAGAGACGGTCCAACACGGCGACAGCCCGGTGGAAATGCTTTTGAAGTTTCCGTCCGGCCCAGGCCTCTTTGAAAAGCCCGGCAGCTGCAGGCGAGGCAGCGTTCGGCAGGGCCGCATCGAACACGCGTGCTTCGATGCCCTTTTGGCGCGCATAGGCGGCTGCCTGGGAGCCAAACAAGCCGGCGCCGACCACCAAGAGAACAGGCATGACAACAATCTCGCTATCGTCGGATCAGTTTTCTGCCCAATTTAGAAAAAAAACATTCGGACCGCTACTTGCCCGCTGGACGCTTTCCAGTGGGTGTATTATGATGAGGAGATTGAGGCCCAATCCCGTCTCTTTTGGGCCTTGCCCGCGTGGGGCATCGTTCATGTGGAATCCCTGGTGGACCGGCATTTCTAGCGAGGAACCATGAGCTTTGCAGGGAATGGGGAGCTCGTTCCCGTGGGTGGGGGCGACGCAATTCCGCTCATTCGCGAAACCTTGACCTTGGGCCGTCGCGAGTCGTGCGACATCCCCTTGCGTTTTCCCAACGTTTCCGGCACGCACTGTGAATTGAATTACCGCGACGGCTACTGGATCGTCAAAGACCGCGGCAGCACCAACGGCGTCAAAGTCAACGGCGTCCGCGTGCAGAAGAAAATCCTGCACCCAGGCGACACCATCACCATCGCCAAGCGCAGCTATACCATCGAATACGTCCAGACCATGGGCAAGCAGGCCTTGGACGAGCTGATGGAAGACGTCGATGAAGTGATGGATCGGCCGCTCTTGGAGAAAGCCGGCCTGGTCCACCCGCCGCGCGACGACAAAAAGAAGAAAATCTCGCGCCGGCCGTGGGAAGAAATGGATTTCGACGAAGAGTAGGTTAGGATTCCGTTCCTGACCATTGCGAGATGGACAGGAACGGAATCCTATCCTACCAATAGCGTGAAACCATATCGTAACCCACCGTCATGATGGCGACATCCACCAGCAGGTGGCAAATCCAGGGTGCATAGAGGTTGCCGTACCGGTGGTACATCCAGGCCCACACCCCACCGCCCACCGCCACGCATATTGAAAAAGGAACTGCCGCCGTCCAAAAGTACCCCGGCAGATAAAAGCCGAGCACAAGCACATGGTGCGACATGAACGCCAGGCTGGAGACGGCGATTGCGGCCGGTAAAGGCAGATAGCGCTGGAGCCAACCGAACACGAACCAGCGCCAGTAGTATTCTTCCAGGAAGGAATGGAAGACGGCAATGAACAGCGCCATGGTCAGAAAAGCCGCGGGCGTGCTGGCGTGAAATTCGCTGAGCCAATGATGGACTTTCTCCCCGGTATGCGCTAAGACCGGCGTGTCTTTGAGCAGGAGAAAATACAAGATGAATACGCCCGCGGCGACGACGGCGGCCAAGCCAACGGCCAGCGCCATCCCCCGGCGATCGGGCCGCGCCCAGCGAATCTGTTCGCGCTCGGTAAGCCAGACATAAAGCAAGGGCAAACCGAATTGTGCGATTTTGCCGGCGAAGAACACGCCCTTCAGCACGTCACTGCCCGCCAACGTCGAACCCGGCAAGACCCAAAACTCGACGAGGCTCATCACGCTGGGAAACAGCATCGCGCACAACAACACGGCGAGGTCGCGCGTGGCCTTGCTTTTGTTGTCTGCTGGGATCAATGTAAGTGGCGGTTGATTCATCATTTAGAATGAGGCACGCAGTATTGCGAGGATATAACGCGAGCGCGAAACGATGAATCAAATTCACTTTACTTGAGATTGATCTTTGGCTGGCCTATGAACTGCTCGCGCAGGGCTTGCACTTGTTCCTGGGTCATTTCGCCCTTTTGCAGCCAGATGCGGTGATTGAGGACGAGCGGGTTTTCTTCGGTCAGCTTGTACTCGAAATAGCAGCCGAAGCGGCCATAGTCGCGTTCGCTGTACCGTTTTTCGCCGGGGTTGGTGGGATGGTCGAGGTAGGCGACGGTGTAACGTTGCTTGCCGAGGACGAAGGAAAGCCCATGCCAGGGTAAATCGACGGGGCCTTGCTTGGTCTTGGGTTCCCAGTTGCGGGTTTCGCCGGGCTTGCCTTTGCCGTCGGGACGAAGGTAGTAGGTTTGCGCCTTGGTCTTCTCGGCGACCTCGTTGGCGGCGCGGAACTGGAAGCCGGCGTGCTGCGGATCGCCGTCGAGCAGCACCATGCCGCCTGTCGTTTTGAGGCGCGTGGCAAACTCCACAAGCGTGCCGCCGGGGACGTTGTAAACGGTCATTTCCCGTTCTTCTTGGGCAAACGTGGTCTTGTCCGGGCCAACCCAATCGAGCAAGACGCGGTGTCGGCCAAGCACCGGCCCGGCCTCAACGTTCAAAAACTTCACGTGCGCGACATATTCTTTCGGGCAATGCCAGGTGTCCGCCTTCTTTGTGAGGCCCTTGCCGTAGCTGACGCGATTGAAGCCGAACATGAGGCCGCGGTGGTGCGGGAAAACCAGCCTCTTCTCATCGGAGTAGGAATCGGTATGCCCGCCGTTGGTGACGAAGCGTTGGCCGTCCGGGTCGTAGAGGTGATGGAAAACCTTGTAGGACTTGTTGCGCGCGTCCTTGGAGGAATCTTCATAGGTCTTGTACATATAGCGCAGCACCGGGCGATCCTTGAAGTATAGTTCCGCGAACTCGCCAGGCACGTCTTTCCAATTGAAGGTGGGCGAGGATTCCGCGCTCTTGACGCCTTCCTTCGGCGCTTCAGCGATCTTACAAGTGAGAGTCATCGGCTTGCCGGCAACGATTTCCGAAACGACCAGATGCAGATCGCGGCGCACCGCGTCTTTGGCGGCCGGAGTCGATTCCGAGACGATACCGGGCGCTGTGAGCTGCCCGGGCAAAGGCTGCCCATCGAGCGCCAGCGAAGTTAGCTGCGGGTTCGCGATGTTAGCCGGCAGCGCGAGTGGAATGCGCACTGGAGCTTGCTTGGAGCTCTTGCCAAAGTTGAGTTGAAGCGTGACTGTCGTTTCTTGAGCGGCCGCCGCAGCCACAGAGAAGATGCTTCCCAGTGTGAGCAACGCTAGTCGTTTCATGTCAGCATTCTCGAATTGGTCTGTTCTTATTTCGCAAATCTTCAGAGTCGTCGGCTGAATTGTCAAGTGGGAAAGCAATGATATGAGTTTTTCATCTCTTTTCCACATGTCGTGCGAGTGCGCTTGCGATGCCCCGTCGACAAAGGATAAAATGAGAGGAAGTTGTTCGAGGGTGAAATCATGGATAAGAAAAAACGCAAGAAAGCTCATCAGCATGCAATTCCAAATGAGGAAGTGACAGCCCTGATCGCCAAAGAGGTAAGGCGGATCGACGTAGACGCTTTCGAAGCCGAGTGCCGCAATGTTTTGGAACTCGAGAAAAAGGGAAAGCTATATCCTGCGGACGACGTCCTTGCAGACCTGGAAACGGCGGAAAGTCAGGATGGTAAGGAGACAAAATGAAAGCAGAGGGCAACGGACAGCCGCAGCGCTTTGAAGTCGACATGTCAGGAGTCGTCAAGAGACAGATCAAACAAGTCATGAAACGGGCCAGGAAAGCAGGCAAATTCGAACCGGCTCTGGCTGCTCTTAAGAAGGTGATCGCGCGCCTCCATGCGGATCCTTGGAATCTCGGCGAAAGGTTCAAGGACTTCAAACACCTAAAGCTCGTCGGACACGTCGCCGTTGTCTGGCCACTGGCGGTTCATTTTGCCATACACGAAACCAGACCGATTGCCTACATCATGAAAGTCGTCCTTCTTTAGTTTTGTAATGACTGCATAGCGTGGAGCCATGCTCGATTACGCCAAATGGATGGAGCGCGCCGTTGCCTTCGTGCAGGGCATGGCGAGTCTACCCGGCGAAGTCAAAATCGAAACCCACGTCGCGCCGCCGCTGACCAAACTGGAAGTCGAGAAGCTCGCCAAATGGTGCAAACTGCCGATTCCCGAGCCGCTGCGGCGCTTCTGGCTCGAAGGCTCGGGGCACTGTCACTGCACCTACTCGTGGAGCATTCCGAATGAGTTTCACCAGCAATTCAGTGTGGCGTTTCCAGAAGTGAAATATGATTGGCTTCGAGGCGGCGCCCAATTCCTTTCTGCACCCGCGCTCCTCGACGCCACCGAATGGCGGCTTGGCTGGGTTGAAGGCTTTCGCGACGAGTCACCGAAAGACGCGCGTTTTTGGGCTCATTCAGTCCCATTCCATCCAGTGGGCAATGGCGATTACGTGGCTCTATATGTTCGCGACAATGTAGACGATCCCCCTGTGGCGTATTTGAACCACGAAGGTTGCGGCTGCAGCGAGATCATCGCGAATAGTTTCGATGAGTTTTTGCAGATCTGGGAAGCGCTCGCCTATCTCGATATGGATTTCCTTTACTTTTTCCGGAATAGTCAAAACGAACGATTTGAGCCAAGTGCGTTCCCGGTCGAGTCGGATGCCGTGCAAGCGTTGTTTCGAGCCGAAGTCCGCACCGATCTCGTAAAGCCGGCGCGAGCTGCTTTTACGGAAGCGGACTGGGTTTCGACGAATGATCCGGACAAGGTGCTCAATTGGCTGAAGGAGAACGAAAAACTCGACGAACGGAAACTCCGGCTGTTTGGTTGCGCGTGTTGTCGGCGCATTTGGGATAGGCTGGGAGAGTTGAGCCGCGAGACCGTAGCGCTCGCGGAAGAACATGCCGACGGCGCTGTCAGCCAAGCGGACTTTGAGTTTGGCCGATCTGAGTTGATTCAGTGGGAGGGAAGAGACTCGACCAAGTACGGTATCGCCCTCTCCGCTTTAGACGGAGGTTGGTACACTTCCTGGGAAATTGGCTGTCGATTGGATGAACCGGAGTTGAGCCAGGCAAAGGCCGCGCATGCCGACTTGCTCCGCCACATCTTCGGCAACCCATTCCGCCCGCTGGAAATGCCGGGAGTCCGTCAGACTGAAATCGTGCGGCGGGCGCGAGCGCTTTATGACGGCCACTGCACCGCGGCGGAATTGCGCGAGGCGCTGGCGGTGGCGGGTTTTGCGGAACTGGCCGAGCATTTCCAGCGCCCGGACCATCCCAAAGGCTGCTGGGCTCTGGATTTGCTAATTTGATAAGGACAAACTGAGCAAACATAGAGGTCAAAATGAGTAAGAAACGTCCGGTCTCTCGCCGTTCTTTCCTGCAAGCCACCGCCGCAGCCGGCGCAGCCTCCGCGCTCGCGCTGCCCGCGTCGGCGCAACCCGCCGGCGCCAACGAGCGCCTAAACATCGGCCTCATCGGCACCGGCGGCCGTTGCCGGCACCTCATGCAGTCGCTCGCCAAAGTGCCCAACACGCGCATGATGGCTCTGTGCGACGTCTATGAGCCGCACCTGGACCAGGCCCGCAAGCTCGCCGACCCCAAGGCGACGGCGTATCGCGATTATCGCCGCCTCCTAGAGAACAAGGAAATTCACGCGGTCTTGATCGCTTCGCCCGATCATTGGCACGTGCCGATGACCGTGGACGCCATGGCCGCCGGCAAAGACGTCTATGTCGAGAAGCCGCTCACGCACAAGATGTCCGAGGGCAAAGTCATCCTCGACGCCTTCGCCAAGCACCGCCGCGTGGTGCAGATCGGCACGCAGCAGCGCAGCATGACGCACATTATCCGGGCGCGCGAGCTGGTCCGCGACGGCCGGCTCGGCACCGTCCACAAGGTCCATCTCACCTGGAACCGCAACAGCGACCGCGTCCGTCGCGGGCCGCAGAACGTCGATCCCAAACGGCTCGACTGGACCGCCTTCCTCGGCAACGCTCCCAAGCAGGATTTCGACGAATACCGCTTCCGCAATTGGCGCTGGTTCTGGGATTTCGGCAACGGCATCCTGACTGACCTCATGGTCCACTGGATCGACGTCGCCCATTGGATTTTGAACCTTGACCATCCGGAAAAGGCCGTCACCATCGGCGACAACTACATCAGCCGCGACGTCTGGCAAACGCCGGACACCATCCAGACGCTGCTCGTCTATCCCGGCAACATCCAGGTCTATTTCGAAGGGACTTTTTGCAACGCCTATCGCGGCGCGATGATCACTTTCATGGGCACGGAGGCGAATCTGTACATCGACCGCGGCCGATTCGAGCTGATTCCCGAGCTCAGGAGCAAGCAGAAGCCGGAAGAGTTGATCCTGGGGACTGGGCCGCGCGGCCGCGACTTCTACGACCGGCCCGACGGCGAGCTGTTGCACCTTCAGGATTGGGTCGACGCCATACGGGTCCAGCGGCAGCCGAGTGCGCCGATTCCCGCCGGCGTAAGCGCGGCGGCCGCCGCGCATCTGGGCAACCAGGCGTTTCGCGGCAGCGGTGCAGCAGTGTGGGGAAAGTAACGAGTCGTGCTTCCCGTGCGTCAGACTTCGTGAACAGCTTCACAATCCACCAGTCAAAGGCTCTTTTCAGTTTTCTGCCTATTCGCCAATCTGAAAAACGGAGGGGTCTTAATTGCTGCAAGTCATATATCAGACATGAGTTAAGATTTCACCACCTACATTTCACTTTTTTGCGATTTGAAAAGTGGGTCCTGGGTCTGGCTGACGTGTCGGACCGGTAGTCATCTTTCCTGGCAGGCTAAATGCACATTTGGCCTTTCTCATTGCAGCAGGTTACAATCGTCACTGCTTGGGAAAGGGTCGTTCATGTCCGCCTCCGATAGCCACGGCAATTTGTCGCTCGCCACGCTGAAGCGCCTCGACGCGATCTGTGCCGACTACGAAAAAGCTTGGCGGCCGGACCAGCCGCCCGCGTTCGGTGAGTTCATGGCCCAGTCGCCGGAGCCGGAGCGCAGCGTCGTCTTCCGCGAGCTATTGAAGCTGGAGGCGGAGCTGCGCCAGCGCGCGGGCGTGGACATGCCGACGGAAGAGATCGCCCGGCGTTTTCCCGAGTACGCGCCATTCGTGACGGAGTTTCTTGGCCGTCGCACGCCGTCGTCCGAGTCGGCGTCCGGCGCGAGTGGCGAAGGCACGAGTCCGCACGACACGCCGACGGTCGCCGGCACTCAGCCCGAACAGTCGCGGCCCGACGATCTGGCGTTTCTCGAGCCTTCGGACAAACCGGGAACGATCGGCCAGCTCGGGCATTACGAAATCCAGGGAGTGGTCGGCCGCGGCGGCATGGGCGTCGTGCTCCGGGCCTTTGACGAAAAGCTGCACCGCATCGTCGCCATTAAAGTGCTCGGCCCGCAATTCGCCACCAACGCCACCGCCCGCAAGCGCTTCGAGCGCGAAGCCCGGACCGCCGCCGCGGTCAGCCACGATCATATCATCGCCATCCACCAGGTCGATGAAGTCCACGGCGTCCCCTTCCTGGTGATGCCGCTCATTGATGGCAAATCGCTGCAAGAGCGTCTCGACCAATCCGGCCCGCTGGAATTGAAAGAGATTCTGCGCATCGGCAATCAGATCGCCGAAGGGCTGGCGGCGGCGCACAGAAAGGGCCTGGTGCATCGCGACATCAAGCCGGCCAACATCCTTCTGGAAAACGGCGTCGAGCGCGTCAAAATCACCAATTTCGGCCTGGCCCGCGCGGTCGATGATGCCAGCGTGACGCAATCGGGCGTAATCGCGGGCACGCCCATGTATATGGCCCCCGAGCAGGCGGGCAACGAACATGTCGATCATCGCGCCGACTTGTTCAGCCTGGGCTCAGTGCTGTACACGATGTGCACGGGCTGGCCGCCGTTTCGCGCGACCGGCACGATCGCCGTCATGATGCGCGTAATCGAGGACACGCCGCGGCCCATTCGCGAAGTCAATCCGGACATTCCCGATTGGCTGTGCGACATCATCGCCAAGCTGCACGCCAAGAAACCGGATGACCGGTTTCAGACGGCGCGCGAAGTGGCGGAGCTCTTGGAGCAGCATTTGGCGCATTTGCAGCAACCCCACGTGGCACCGAGGCCCGCGGCCGTGTCGGCGCCGATCGATACGCCAAGAGATCGAGCGCCGCGACCGCCGCTCGAAGCGCCGCCGGCTTGGCCGGTTTGGCCGATCGCGCTGGTGGGGCTCTTATTAGTTGTCCTTGCCCCGTTTGTTTTCATCTTTGTTGGGGTGGTGGCCGCCATCCTCATCGTCGGTGCGGTCGCCCTTGTGTACGTGGTCGCACTGTACCTTTGGCTCAAACCGCAACCGCTGTCAGACGGCAGCCAAACCAGAGCGTCACCACGCTTGCTTTGGCCGATCGCACTCGTCGGCTTATTCGTACTCCTCTTGGCCGGGACTCTGCTGTTTGTGCTATGGCTGAAACATGGCGAGTCGCCGTTCTGGCAATGGGCCACAGCGCCGGTCATTATGGTGGGCGCGGTGGGCGCACTATGCGCGTTCTGGTTGTTCGTGCGGCTCAAAGCTCAACAACGGCGCACAGTCCAGTCGGGCATGCTCGTGCCGGAACGCCGCCCGACGCGCTGGTGGCGGCGCTTGGGGAAAGCCGTTGCCGCCTACGCGCTCCTGTTCCTGGTTTTCCTCTTGGCTGCCGGCATCTTCAGTGACGAGGGCATATGGGCCAATCCCGTCATCGAATGGTGGACGCTCGGCATTCTCGGC